>DATAHW010000082.1:0-6423 GCA_036262935.1 Gemmatimonadales bacterium
GGTGGCATGGCTACCGTCTACCTGGCCCGGGATGTGAAGCACGGCCGAGAGGTCGCGCTCAAGGTTCTGCGTCCGGAGCTCACCGCGGTGCTCGGTCGGGAGCGCTTCCTCGCGGAGATCGGGCTGACCGCCCGCCTCGACCATCCCAACATCCTCACCCTGCTCGACTCCGGCTCCGCGGGGGAAGCACTCTTCTATGCCATGCCTGTGGTCAAGGGTGGCTCCTTGCGCGATCGGCTCCGGCGGGAGCGACACCTTCCCATCGAGGAAGCGGTGCGGATCGGAAGCCAAGTCGCTGCCGCGCTCGAGCATGCCCACCACCTCGGCATCATTCATCGCGACATCAAACCCGAGAACATTCTCCTCCACGAGGGCGTGCCGGTCCTCACGGACTTCGGCATCGCGCTCGCCGTCCGGGAGGCCGGTGGCGAGCGCCTGACGGAGACCGGGCTAGTCCTGGGCACTCCGCATTACATGAGTCCGGAGCAGGCCACCGGAGACCCTCTGCTGGACGCCCGGAGCGACATCTACTCATTGGGTGCCGTGATGTACGAGATGCTCGCGGGAGAGCCGCCGTTTCTCGGCAGCAGCGCGCAGGCCATCGTCGCTCGACTGATCACCGCGAGCCCCACGCCGCTGCGCGTGATCCGCGATACCATCCCCGAGGGACTCGCGGCAGCCATCGACAAGTCGCTGGCCAAGATACCCGCCGACCGGCAGGCGTCGGCGTCAGAGTTCGCGCGCAGCCTGGTGGCAGCGCCCCCGGCGGCGGCGCATCCCCGGCGCTGGCGCGTGCCGGCCCTGGCCGGTGTCATGGCTGTGATGGTCGCGCTGGCCTTGTCGGCCGGATGGCCATTTGCCCGCCGGCTGCTCGCGAGGCCCCCGCCATCCGAAGCCATGGTCGCGGTGCTGCCTCCCGCCATCAGCGCGCCCGACTCGACGCTCTCCCGCCTGGCGCGCGACCTGGCGTTTACCCTGGCGCCCAACCTGAGCGGGGCCGGAGACATCCGTGCGGTGGACCCCGACGTGGTCGTGTCCCGGCTGGGCGGCGCGCCTTCGCGCTCCCACGCGGGAGACCTCGAGCTTGGCCGAAGCCTGGGCGCCGGCCGCGTGGTACGAGGCAGCCTGGTCCGGGTCGGCCGGGAGGTCCGCTGGGACGTCGACCTGCTCTCGACCGCGAGCGGGGATCTGCTGGCCCAGGCTACCGTCACCGCGCTTCCCGAATCGCTGCGGGCGTTCACCGATACCGCCACCCGGTCCATCCTCCGACAGATCTGGCTTCGCGGACAGCAGCCCTCACCGAGCCTCGATGTCGCGGTGAAAACCCCATCGATACCGGCCCTCAAGGCATTCCTGACAGGGGAAGGCCGCATCGAACGGGGAGACTGGGCGGGGGCCGCCCGAGCGTACGACGACGCGATCGCGGCGGATTCCAGCTTCTGGCTGGCGTACTGGCGGCTCTGGTACACCGATGGGTGGAGCGGGGACGAGGACACCACGCTGGCCGCCGCCGTGCGGGCCCACCGGGCGGAGCTCCCCGACCGCGAGCGGCTGCTGCTCGAGGCCTGTACCTGCGTGGCGGACAGCCTGCAGACGGCGATCCGGCTGGCGCAGCAGGTGACCACGCGTTTCCCCGACGACTGGTTCGCCTGGCTGTTCCTCGGAGACTATCTGGTGCACGGGGGGCCGGTGCTGGGCTACACCGCGGCCGATGCCAGGTCGGCGCTGGAGCGTGGCCTGGCACTCAAGCCGGGGCTGGTCGATGGCTGGGACCATCTGCTCAAGGTGAGCTTGGGCAAGGACACCAGCGCCACCGGGCGGGCGCTCCATGCCCTCGACTCACTCGGCTATGGGCACGATCTGTCGCTCGCAGCCGGCCGCGACCTGGCACCCCAGAGCCGGCTCTTCGTCGAGCTGGGGCGATCCCCGGGCCAGGTGCCGGCGGCCCTGGTGGATACCGTCGTCCGGACCATCGTCCAGGGAGATTCCGCCTTTGGGCACGGGATGGCGGCCTCCGTATTTCTTCGTTTCGGGTTCCCGGTGACGCAGGTCGAGATCAACCGGCGGGTGCTGGCCGGCGGCGTCGCCGCACGCTTCGCGCCCATGTACCAGCGAACGCTGGCGTTGAGCTGGGCCGCGCGCGGTGCGTGGGACTCCGCCTACGTGGCCGCTGGTGAGATGCTCTCCGGGGGATCCGGTGAAGCCGACGTCCTGAACCGCTACCGCCTCGCGGTGTTCGCCCTGTGGCTCGGTGCCGGAGATCGCGTCGCGGTGACGACGGCCGCCCGTGCCGCAGCACAGGCGGTGGCGGGTCTGCCCGCGGACGCCGATGCCGATGCGGAGCACGCCACGCTGGCGTGGCTCAACGGACTCGTCGCGGTGACCGAGGGCGACCGGCGAGGGCTGACCGCCGCGCGCGCCGCTGCCCAACGCCTTCGCGCGCCGGCCGCCGCCTACATCGTACGGACCCTCCGGGCACTGGCGCTCCGGTCCGGCGGCTCGGCGACGCGACTGGGGGAGGCGCTGGTCGCGGCCGACGCCGGCGAGCGGTGGGTCGGTTCGGGACCGGCCGTGCGTACCCAGGTCCTCAGCATTAACCGCCTGGCGGAGGCGGACGCGTTCCTCGCCGCCGGAGACACCGCGCGCGCCCAGCGTCTGCTGGTCTGGCACGAGGCCGACCTGAATGGAAACAACCTCTGGCCGCAGCTGTTCGCGCCGCTGGCCTACGACCGACTGGCGAGAATCGAGCAGGCGCAGGGCCGGCTCGCCCTGGCGCGGGAGCACTACCATCAATTCCTGCGGAGGTACGACCAGCCCGTGCCCAGTTTGCGGCCGCTGGTGGACGAGGCCCTGCGCGCGTTGGCCACGATCGAATCGACCGGGAGAGAGCCATGAGAGACTATACTCGGAGCGCTATGCTGATTGCCCTGCTGGGGAGTGCACTCCTGGCTTCGGTGGCACACGCCCAAGACGTCACTGGGGAGCTGCGCGGCCGCGTGATCGGGCGGGATGCGCCGCTGTCGCAGGCGACCGTCGAAGCGAGCGGTCCGTCGCTGCAGCAGCCGATCGCGGTGCAGACCGACGACCGCGGTCAGTTCCGCCTGGTGTCGCTGCCATCGCCGTCGACCTGCCGCTCCGGAAGATGAACCGGGCTCGAGCATGATGACGACACCACGCCCAGGGCCTGACGAGTACGCGCAGGCGTTCGCCGGTTACGTCTCCCGCATCGACCGGGAGGAGGACATCATGGCGGTCCTGGCGGGCCAGCTCGACCAGGTCCTAGCTCTGCTTGACCGCGTCCCCGAGGCTCGGGGTGACTACCGCTACGCGCCGGGCAAGTGGAGCATCAAGGATATCGTGGGTCACCTGTCCGACACCGAGCGGGTCTTCGCCTATCGGGCGTTGCGCCTCGCGCGCGGCGACGGCACCCCGCTGGCCGGCTTCGACGACCAGGCCTACGTCGCCGAGGTGGGCGCGGGTGCCCGCACCCTGGCCGATATGGCCGCCGAGTGGGGCGAGGTTCGGCGGGCCACGCTCGCCCTCTTCCGGCACTTGCCGGCTACGGCCTGGGCCCGGCGGGGGACTGCCGGCGGCCAGCCGATCAGCGTGCGCGCGCTCGCCTACGTGACAGCGGGGCACGTGCGGCACCACGTCGAGACCTTGGAGGCGCGTTACTTCGGGCCCTAGCCCTGGCTTCGAGCGATGTACTCGGACTCACCGCTTAGCCGATCCGCTCCCGCCCCCACTCAGCGCGTACACGTACGCCGCCACCGCGTGGACCTGCGCCTTCGTCAGGTTCGCCCCGCCCATCGGCGGCATCACGCCGGTGTGCTGCTTGGGCGCCGGGACCCCCTTCACGATGGTCGCCTCGATGCCGGCCAGGCTACCGTCGCTCCAGAGCCACTGGCTGTCGGTCAGATCGGGGCCGAGCGGCGTGCCCTTCGCGTCGGCGCCGTGACACCCGACGCAGGTGGCGCCGCCCGCGAGCCCGTGGAAGACGCTGTCGCCCTGGGCGACGACCGGCGACTCGCCCGCGCTCGGGTTGATACCCTCGGGCGGCATCGCGGGCTTGGCCTGAGGCGCGCCATGGCTCACGGCCGGCACGGAGGTGGACTCCGCCCGCGTCCGGCTCGCCGTCGCGGCCTCGCCCCGGTAGCTCACCCGCCAGATACGCCCGCGCACGTCGTCCGAGATGTAGAGCGAGCCGTCGGGCCCGAACGCGACCCCGGCGGGGCGATGCTTCGCCTGTCCCGGATCCTTCACGCCGCCCGCGAACCCGTCGGCGAAGATCTCGTACTTCCCCGACGGCTTGCCGCCCTCCATCGGCTGGAACACGACGTTGTACCCCTGCTGCGGCGCCGGCGCGCGGTTCCATGAGCCGTGGAAGGCGATGAAGATCCCGCCGGCATAGCCCGACGGAAACTGCCGCCCCGACGTGAGCGCCAGCGCGAGCGGCGCCCAGTGCGCCGGATACCACGCCAGCGGGCCCTTCTTCCCGGCGCAGGGGCCGATCGCCTTCCCCCCGTCGCCGCCGTACTCCGGCGCGAGCACCAGCTTCTGCGCCACGGTATCGAAGTAGCACTCGGGCCAGCCGTACTCGCCGCCGCGCTCGATCACCAGCAGCTCCTCCGCCGGCTGCGACGCGCCCTCCGCCTGCGAGTAGAGCTTGGGCCAGTTCTCGAACAGTTGATCGCGGCCGTGCTGGGTGGCGTACACGACCTTGCCGCTCGCGTCCACCGCGATGCCGTCGGCGTTCCGGATGCCGGTCGCGTACCGCTCGGCGGGAGAGAACCGCTGCCCCGTCCGGTTCGCGTCATAGCGCCAGATGCCGCCGCGGGTCTCGAGCTCGGTGCAGGGCCGGTGCCCCGGCGAGCCCGCGATGCGGTTCTTGAGCTGGCAGGAGTTCGTGGCCGAGCCGAGGTCCACGTAGAGGCCGCCGGCCGAGTCGATCGCGAACGGATGCATCGGATGATCGCCCGTGAGCGGCAGGCCCCGCACCACGATCTCCGGCCCACCGCTCGGCGCCAGGCCGTCGCCCAGGGGGTACTTGAGGATCTTGTCCTTCTCCTCGGCGTAAACATGCCCGTGATAGACCGCGATCCCGGTCCCGCCCGCGCCGCCGCTCTCGACGCTGTCGCCGAACCGCACGATCTGGTCGGCCCGGCCGTCGTTGGTGGTATCGCGCAAAGCAACCAGGAACCCGCCCGCGTGCGGCTTGTCGTTGCCGTAGTACTTCCCGCTCCAGGTGTTGACGTACACCACGCCGTTGGGCGCCACGGCCATGTGCCGCGCGTGGCCGAGGCTGTCGACGAACACGGTGGCGCAGAAGCCGTCGGGAAGGGTGAGCCCGCCGTTGCCGGGCGCGCAGTCGCGGGCGGGTGCGATGGCCTCCTGCGTCCCGCCGCCCGCGTCCTGGCGGTGCGCTCCGTTCCGGCAGCCCTGGACCGCGATGGCGAGGGTGATCGCGGCGGTGGCGAGCGACCTCATCGCGGCCACCTCCACAGCTCGAACCTCCCCGCTTCCATCGAGACGATGCCCACGCGGCCCCGACGCGAGTCCACGCTCGCGTCAGCCGGCGTCATCGTCAGCGGGCCGATGCGCCGGACGAGCCGCCCGCCCTCGAGCGTCGAGACGGTGGAATCGTTCCAGCTCGTGATGAGGATGCGCCCGTCGCGCCCGACCTCGACGCCGTCGAATCGCCCTTTCCCGCCGGCCACGCTGTCGGGGCGCGCCGCACCGGGGCGCCACGCCTGCACCGCGTTGCCCTGGAACGGCGCGATGATCACACGGCGCGCGCGCGCGTCCCAGCCGATCCCGTCAGGAAGCACGAGCGCCGCGCTCTCGAGCGCGACGCTGACCCGGCGGTCGCTGCCGACCTGATAGATCCGTCCCGGCCCGGCCGGCGCCATCTTGCCGTCGGGCCCGGCCTTGAGCCGCATATCGCTCGCGTAGATGCCGCCATCGGGTGCGAAGTCGAAGTCGTTGAGGAAGAGGGCGCCGGCGGGCGCGAGATCCACCGTGGCAAAGGGCTTGCCCGAGCGGGTGTCGAAGCCGCGCAGCACGTCCACGTCGAGCACCCAGAGCGTGTCGCCCCGCACCCGGGAGCCCATGGGGGCGTTGAGCGTCACGCCCTTCTTGCCGCCTTGAATGAAGTGGCGCTCCTGGAGCTTGCCGTCGCCGCTGATCCGCACGATGGCACCGTTGCCGTCCTTGACACCCGGATCACCGCCGACGTCGCTCACGAAGTAGGAGTCGGTGCCGGGATCGTACACCACCGCCTCCGCGTCCCCGACGTGATCCACGGCCGCCAGGCGCTGCGCGGCCGGCGTCTGCGCGCGCACCGGCGCGGCCAGGGCCAGCCAGGCGGCGGCCGGCGCGATCAGCGTCATTCTGCTTCGGGACCTTCGGCTGGAGATCACAAGC
>DATAHW010000083.1:0-96139 GCA_036262935.1 Gemmatimonadales bacterium
AGGGAGCGCCACCCCCCGCGCGGCGACCACGAGCAAGGTGCCCACCATCTCGTCGTCGATGGTGACCGTGGCTTCCTTGGGCCCGCCCTGCATGCGGAGCGACACCGTTCGCCCGGGGGCCTGCGCGCCCGCGCAGCCCCACAACGCCACGGCGCACGCGAGCGCGAGCGCCGCTCGCCGTGCCATCGCGAGCGCCGCTCGACGTGCCATCGCGATCACTCCCACTCGATGGTGGCCGGCGGCTTCGACGAGATGTCGTAGACGACGCGGTTCACGCCGCGCACTTCGTTGATGATGCGGCTCGACATGCGGGCGAGCACCTCGTCGGGCAGGCGGGCCCAGTCGGCGGTCATCCCGTCGGTCGAGCGGACGGCGCGGATCGCGACGACGTTGTCGTACGTGCGCTCGTCGCCCATGACGCCGACCGTCTTCACCGGCAGCAGGATCGCGAATGCCTGCCACACCGTGTCGTAGAGATCGCCGCGGCGGATCTCTTCCTGCACGACCGCGTCGGCGTCGCGGACGATGCGCAGGTGCTCCTCGTCGACGGGACCGATGACGCGGATCGCGAGCCCCGGGCCGGGGAACGGCTGGCGTTTCACGATCTCGTCGGGCACGCCGAGCACGCGGCCGAGACTTCGCACCTCGTCCTTGAAGAGCTCGCGGAGCGGCTCCAGCAGCTTGAACGGCAGCCGCTCGGGCAGGCCGCCCACGTTGTGGTGCGTCTTGATGGTCACCGACGGGCCGCCCGTCGGCGAGAACGACTCGATCACGTCGGGATAGAGCGTGCCCTGCACCAGGAAGCCCACGTCGTTGCCCACCGCCCGGGCCTCGGTCTCGAACACCTCGATGAACGTATGGCCGATCCGCCGCCGCTTCTCCTCGGGGTCCGCCACGCCGGCCAGCCGCTCGAGGAACATCGCGGCGGCGTCCACCACCCGGAGGTCGATGCCGAGGTGCCGCCGGAAGGTGGCTTCCACCTGGTCACGCTCGTGCAGGCGCAGGAGTCCGTGATCCACGAAGATGCAGGTGAGCCGGTCGCCCACGGCCCGGTGCACCAGCACCGCCGCGACCGACGAGTCGACGCCGCCCGAGAGCCCACAGATGACCCGCTGGTCGGGACCCACCAGCTCGCGGATGCGCTCGATCTCGGTCTCGACGAAATGCCCGGGCGTCCAGTCCGGCGTGACGCCGCAGACCTCGAACAGGAAGTTGTCGAGGATCTCGCCGCCGCGCGGCGTGTGGGCCACCTCAGGATGGAATTGCACGCCGAACAGCGGCCGGTCGTCGTGCTCGAACGCCGCCACCGGCGAATTGTCGCTCGAGGCGGTGACCCGGTATCCCGGCGGCGCCACGTCGACGTGATCGCCGTGGCTCATCCAGACCGGCGTCTCTTCGCCCCGGCCGAAGCCGCGGAAGAGCCGGCCGCCCTCGACGGTCACATTGGCGCGGCCGTACTCGCGGCGGGACGCGCGGGTGACGTTGCCGCCCGAGAGGTGCGCCAGGAGCTGCATCCCGTAGCAGAGGCCGAGCACGGGCGTGCCGAGCTCGAGGAGCGCGGGATCCGCGGTCGGCACGCTTTCGCCGTAGACCGAGTTGGGGCCGCCGGAGAGGATGATGCCCTTGGGTTTCCAGTCGCGGATCCACTGCACCGTGCGGGTCGGCGGGTGGATCTCGCAGTACACGTGCGCCTCGCGCACCCGGCGCGCGATGAGCTGGGTGTACTGGGAGCCGAAGTCGATGATGAGGATGCCGTCGTGGTGCTGGGGCACTGGGCGTGTTTGCTCCTGTGGACTAGGTCGTGCCCTAACTGAGGAGTGAGGGCACCCTGGCACTGTTATCGCGCGTGCCGGCACCGTGGCACTGCCATCGCGCGTACCGGTACCGTGGCACTGTCATCCCGAGCGCAGCGAGGGATCTTGCGGGGCCGAGTTCGACCTCCGGGTGAGCAGATCCCTCGCTGCGCTCGGGATGACAGTGCCACTCGCGATGACAGTGCCACTCGCGATGACCGTGCCGCTCGCGATGACGCTGCTGCTCACGCCGACATCCCCGCCCCCCTCACGCCGACACCCCGCTCACGGCGCCATCCGCTCGCCGCGGTAAAGCTCCTCCACCGTCTCCCGCTCCCGTGCCACCCACCACCGGTCTCCGTCCACGATGACCTCCGGTGGCCGCGGCCGCGAGTTGTAATTGGACGCCATCACGAACCCGTACGCACCCGCGCCAAGCACGGCGAGCCGCTCGCCCGCCACGACGTCCGGGAGCGAGCGGTCGAGCGCCAGGAAGTCGCCCGTCTCGCAGACCGGCCCCACCACGTCCGCCCGCACCGGCGGGCGCTCCCCCGCCTCGAGCTCGACGATCTCATGGTACGCCTGGTAATGGCTCGGCCGCACCAGATCGTTCATCCCCGCGTCCACCACGACGAACTCCTTCCCGCCCGAGTGCTTCCGGTAGAGCACCTCGGTGAGAAGGACGCCGGCGCTCCCCACCAGGAACCGCCCCGGTTCGAGATACACCGTACAGCCGCTCGGCTCGAGCAGGGGCACGACGGCAGCCCCGAAGCGCTCCGGGTCCAGCGTCTGCTCGTTGGCGTAGCGGATGCCGAGTCCGCCGCCGATGTCCAGCACACGGATCGCGTGCCGGCCCTCGGCGCGGAAACGGGCCGCGAGCTCGAGCAGGTGAGCAATCCCCTGGCGGAACGGCTCGGGGTCGGAGAGCTGGCTGCCGAGATGCATCGCCAGCGTCGTGAGCTCGAGCCGCGGGTGGCGGGCGATGAATGCCGCCGCGGCCGGCACCTGGTCGATCGGGACGCCGAACTTGATGCCGCTCTTGCCGGTGGAGATGTAGGGATGGGTCTCGGTCGTAACGTCCGGATTCACCCGGATCCCGACCGCGACATTCGTCCCGGCCTCCTCGGCGATCCGGCCCAGCCGGTGCAGCTCCTCCACCGACTCGACGTTCAGGTGCCCCAGCCCCGTTCGGACCGCCTGCCTGAGCTCCGCCGCCGACTTCCCCACCCCGCTGAACACGACCTGCTCCGGGGCGAAGCCCGCGGCCAGCACGCGGGACAGCTCGCCGCCGGAGACGATGTCGGCCCCCGCGCCGAGGTCGCGCAGAATCCGCAGCACCGCGAGGGTGCTGTTGGCCTTGACGGCGTAGCAGATCCGGTGCGGCAGCGGAGCGAGCGCCCGGTCGAGTGACCGGTAGCGCTCGCGGATGGCCTCGGCGTTGTAGACGAAGACCGGCGTCCCGACTTCGGACGCGATGGCCGACAACGGCACGCCGCCCAGGTGGAGCGAGGCACCTTCGCGCGCCAGTCCGGCGTCGGCGAAACGGGTGTCGGTCAGTACGCCCTGGCCCACACGGCCTCGGCGACGCTCGGCAGACCGCACCACATGCAGGTGGCCGGAGGCTCGGGCGAGCGATACTCCGGGTCCGGGAGCACGCGGATCGTTGCCTTGGTCTGCTCCTTGATCTCCGCCTCGCACTCGGGGCGGCCGCAGAAGCCGGCGTAGACGAAGCCGCCGCTGCCCTCGATGTGCTCCAGAAACTGCTGCCGGGTGGCGCCGCGAATGGTGGCAGCCTCGACCCGGGCCCGCGCGGCCTCCAGCAGCGCCGTCTGCATGCGCTCCATCTCCTGGTGGATGCTGGCAGCGATTCCCTCCATCGGCAGCGTCTCCTTCTTTCCGCCGGTCCGCCGGGCGAGCACCACCGCGCCCGCGGCCACGTCACGGGGCCCGATCTCCAGCCGGAGCGGGACCCCGCGGCCCTCCCACTCGTAGTACTTGGCCCCCGGCTTCATCCCGGCACGGGCGTCGAGGTGGACCCGGACGCCCGCCGCGGCAAGCTCGCGCTTGACCCGCTCCGCCGACTCGAGCACTGTGGCGCGCTCGTCGTCCGTCCGGTAGATCGGTACGATCACGACCTGATACTGCGCCAGCCGCGGCGGCGTCACCAGGCCGGCATCGTCGCCGTGCGTCATGATGAGCGCGCCGACCAGGCGGGTGGAGACGCCCCATGACGTGTTCCACACGTGGTCCAGGTCGCCCGAAGCCGTCTGGAAGGTGACCTCGAACGCGCGCGCGAAGTTCTGGCCCAGATTGTGGCTGGTCCCGGCCTGCAGCGCCTTGTTGTCCTGCATCAGCGATTCGCAGCTATAGGTCCGCACCGCGCCGGCGAAGCGCTCGCTGTCGGTCTTCCGCCCGGTCAACACGGGCATCGCCATCCACTCTTCCATGAACGTACGGTAGACGCCGAGCATGCGGCGCGCTTCCTCCTCGGCCTCGGCCTCGGTGGCGTGGGCGGTGTGGCCCTCCTGCCAGAGAAACTCCGTGGTGCGGAGAAACAATCGCGTCCGCATCTCCCAGCGCACCACGTTGGCCCACTGGTTGATGAGCACCGGCAGGTCGCGGTAGCTCTGGATCCACTTGGCGTACATGGAGTAGATGATCGTCTCGGAGGTCGGCCGGACGACGAGCGGCTCCTCCAGCTCCTTGCCCCCGCCGTGGGTGACCACCGCCGTTTCGGGGGCGAACCCCTCGACGTGCTCGGCCTCGCGGGCGAGGAAGCTCTGCGGGATGAACAGCGGGAAATAGGCGTTCTGATGCCCGGTGTCCTTGAACATCTGGTCGAGGGCGCGCTGCATCTGCTCCCAGATGGCGTAGCCGTTGGGCCGGATGACCATGCACCCGCGCACCGGGCTATAGTCGGCCAGCTCGGCGCGCGCGATGAGCTCATTGTACCAGGCGCTGAAGTCCGCCGCTCTGGTCGTCAACGCCTTCGTGTCCGCCATTCCTGCTCCTCTACTGTTCCGCGCTGACTGGAGTTGTGGGTTCACCACAGAGGCACAGAGGACACGGAGGATTCACCCTCCGGGCACTCCCTTGGACCCGGACAACACCAACAAATCTGATGGTGGCTCCGCGTTCCGATGAGCTCCGTTTCCACATCCCTCTGTGTTCCTCTGTGCCCTCCGTGCCTCTGTGGTGAATCAGCCCCTGACCATCGCCGACAGCCGCTCCAGGACCCGATCCCGTTCGACGCCGCTCTGAACTTTTCCCGCGAGGTCCTTGATCATCACCTCTCCGCGAGCCCGGTCGTCCGGCCCGATCACCACCGCGAATCGCGCGTTCCGCGCGTCGGCCAGCTTGAGCTGCTTGCCCACGGCCTGCACCCCGAGCGCGTACTCCGTTCGGAGCCCCGCGTCGCGCAGCTCGTGCGCCAGCGCCAGGACGTGCGGCAGGTCCGCTTCCGTGATGGCGGCAAGAAAGACGTCGATGCTCGAGGCATCGGCTGGCACCAGCCCACGCTCGCGCAGCAGCTCGGCCAGCACCACGTCACCCATGCCGAAGCCGAGCGCGGGCAGGGCCACGCCGCCCAGGGCCTCGAGGAGATCGTCGTAGCGCCCGCCGCCGCAGATGGCGCGAAGCGTCCGGCCGGCATCGAACAGCTCGAACACGGTGCCGGTGTAGTACGCCAGGCCGCGAACGATCGTGAGATCCACCTCGACGAAGTCCGCCAGGCCCATGGCCGCCAGCGCATCCACGACCCGCCGGAGCGGAGCGCCGGCCGCGAGCCCGCCCGGAACATTTCCTAGCGCAGCCTCGACCGCGGGTAGCCCGCGGAGCGCCGCCGCCGCGAACACCCCCTCCGCCGCCCTGGCCGAGACCCCGGCCGCCAGCAGTCGCTCGGCAAGCGCGCCGCGCTCCACCCGCTCGATCTTGTCCACCGCCTCGTAGGCATCGGGAAGCTGCGGCTCCGCTACGCCGGCACCCAGAAGCAGCGCGTGCAGCACCCGGCGATCGGACAGGCGGACCCGCACGTCCGACGGTCCGAGCCCGAAGGCTCTGATCACGTCGAGGGCAAGCGCGATGATTTCGGCATCGCCGAGCGGGCCGGGCTCGCCGATCAGATCGCAGTTGAGCTGGAAATGCTCTCGAAGGCGCCCCCGTTGCTGCCGCTCGTAGCGGAAAAGCTGGGGGATGGAGAACCAGCGGATCGGCTTCTTGAGCCCGTTGGCGCGGGCGGCCACCATGCGCGCCAGGGTGGGCGTCATCTCCGGGCGGAGTGCCACATCCCGGCCGCCCTTGTCGGTGAAATTGTAGAGCTGGCCCACGATCTCGTCGCCGCTCTTGGCCGTGTAAAGCTCGAGCGGCTCCAGCGGCGGCCCGTCGTACTCCTCGAACCCGTACCGTGTGGCAACGGTCCGCCAGGTCCGGAAGATGTGGGTGCGGAGCGCGAGATCGGCGGGGTAAAACTCCCGAAAGCCCGGCAGGGCCTTGGTTTGCATGGGGAGAACATAGCGGGGTCCCGAGAGCTACACCACCTCCATCCCGAGGGCCGTCATCACGTCGCCGACGGTGTGGAAGGAGCCGGTCACGAGGACCGTCCCGGCGCCCTCCTGAACCGTCTCGAGCGCCTGACTGAAGTCCGGCACGAGCGTCCAGGACGCCCGTGCCGGCGGGCGGCCCCGGTCTCTCAGCCAGCGGCGCAGCCAGACGGCGTTCCACCCGCGGCTCGCGGCCGTGGGTGCCACGGTGAGGATCCCCCGATCGATCACGCGGTCGAGCTGAACCAGCATCTCGGGCCACTCCTTGTCCCCCAGGATGGAGACGAGCGCGTGAAGCGGCCGTGGCGGCGGCAGGTGCTCGAGGGCCCGTACCAGCGCACGAATCCCGTCCGGGTTGTGGGCGACGTCGAACAGCCACTTCCCGCGCCGGTCCAGCCGGCCGGGAACGTGTGCCCCGGCGAAGCCGGTCTCGATGGCCGCGCGCGGAGGCCGGTACCGCTCGGGGAGAGCCATCAGCACTCCGTACGCCACGCCCGCGTTCCGCCGCTGGTGCTCGCCGGCCAGGCTCAGCGGCCCGGACCACTCGTAATCGGGCGGGAGCACCCGAATGTCGGCGCAACCCCGCGGGTCCAGCCGCGCCACCGCCTTCCGGGCCTCGCGCCGAAGCACGTTTACGAGCGCGGGGTCACGCTCGCCGATCACGAACGGCCGTCCCGGCTTGGCTATTCCCGCCTTCTCGGCCGCGATCAGCTCCAGCGTGTCGCCCAGGTACTTCATGTGATCGCGCTCGATCTTGGTCACGGCACTCACCAGGGGTCGCAGCACGTTCGTGCTGTCGAGCCGTCCCCCAAGGCCCACCTCCGCCACCACGACCTCGGCCCCGCGTGCCGCGAAATCCGCGAACGCGATGGCGGTGCTGGCCTCGAAGAAAGTGGCCTTGCGCTCCAGAATGAGCGGCCGGAGGCGCTCGGTCCACATTGCCATCGCGGCTTCCGAGATCGGCACCCCGTCCACCCGGATGCGCTCGCGGAAGGAGGAGAGATGCGGCGAGGTGTAGAGTCCCACCCGCCACCCCGCCTCGCGAAGCGCCGAGGCAACGAGCGTGGAGACGCTTCCCTTGCCGTTGGTCCCGCCGATATGGATCGACGCCATCAGCTCGTGGGGGCTGCCCAGCTCCTTCAGCAGCGCCCTCGTGGTGGCGAGACCGAACTTGATGGTGGTTGTTCGGGGAAAGAGGAAGGCGACGGCTTCGGCGTAGGTCATCGCGGGGGGGCGGAATGACGGAAGGACGGAAGGAGGGAAGGACGGAATGTGCCTTCAGGCGGCGCTGTCATCCCGAGCGGAGCAAGGGATCTTGCCGGGCCGAGTTCGAGCAACGTGGAGTAGATCCCTCGCTAGCGCTCGGGATGACAGCGCGGCGCCTGCACCTCCACCCTCCTCCCCTCCTCCCCTCCTTCCCACTTTCCGTCCTTCCGTCCTCCTCCTACCCAAACAATCTCCGAAGATCGTTCGAGAACGCCAGGCCCATCAGCAGCACGATGAGCACCAGCCCCAGCATCGTCAGCCGCTCGCGCAGCTTGAGCGGGAGCGGCCGCCGCACCACCGCCTCGGCCACCAGAAAGAGGAACTGGCCGCCGTCGAGCACCGGGACCGGCAGCAGATTCAAGATGGCGAGGTTGATCGAGATCAGCGCCATGAACGCAAGAAAGGGGTCGAGTCCCATGCGCGCGCTCTCGCCGGCCAGTTGGCCGATCAGGATCGGGCCGCCGACCTCCCGCTTGGATATCCGCCCGCTGAACAGCCCCCGCACCGTCCGGACGATCTGGGTCGAGGCCGCCACCGTCCCGTGCCAGCCCTCCACCACCGCCTGCCCGAGCGTGAGCGGCTCGGATCGGTACTGGTTTCCCGCGGCCACGCCGATCCGGCCGACCGCGATCGTCTTGCCGTCCGGTCCGGCGACCGAGTCCACGTACGGCGTGACGTCGTAGGTCAGATGCCGGCTGCCGCGCGCCACCTCGATCGAGAGCGGGCGCCCACCGTTGCTCTGGAGCAGCTCGACCAGGTCGTACCACTGGTGGACCGGCCGGCCGCCCACCGCGGTGACCGTATCGCCCGGCTGGATACCCGCCCGGGCGGCAGGCCGGCCGGGGAGGACCTGGCCCACGACAGCGGGACGATAGGGCTGGAGCGACTGGGACGCCTTGAGCCGCTGTTCAAGCGCGTCGGGGTGGATGTCGGCGGTGACCACCGAACCGTTGTCCAGCCGGAGCCGGATTTCGGACTCGGGGGTATTCGCGATGCCCTGCTCGATCTGGTCCCAGGAGGTGACCGGCTTCCCGTTGAGCTCCACGATGCGGGTGCCCGGCCGGATCTGCCGGAACGCCGCGGCCTCGGGAGGGACCAGCTCGGGCACCACGCGACCCACCGTGGTCACCGGGTCGATCTGTCGCCCATTCTTCACGGCCAGAAACGTGAACACCATCCACGCGAACAGGGCGTTCATGGTGACCCCGGCCAGGATCACCACCATCCGCTTCCAGACGGGCTTGGCCTCGAACACCCGATCCGGCGGAACCTCGGCCTCCGGGCGGCCGCCCTCGAGCGTGCTGCTGCCGACGTCCTCTTCGCGACTGGCCATCTTCACATAGCCGCCGAGCGGCAGCCACGAGATGGAATACTCCGTCTCGCCGCGCCGGAACGTGAGCCAGGGAATCGGCGAGCCAAGGCCGAGGGAGAAGCGGTGGACGTAGATGCCCGCCCACTTGGCCGCGATGAAGTGGCCGGCCTCGTGGACGAAGACCAGCACGCCCAGCACGACGATCAGGGACAACACCGTAGTCAGCACGATGACCTCAGGTCCGGCTCGCGTGATGGCGGGCACGCCCCCGCGCCCACCGGTCCGCCTCGCGCACGGCGGCCAGCGTGGCGGCGGGTGCCGGCACGTGATCGTCCAGCACCTGCTCTACAATCTGGCTGATCCGGCCGAACGGCACCTGCCCGTCAAGAAAGGCGGCTACCGCCACCTCGTTCGCCGCGTTGAACACCGCGGGCGAGATCCCGCCCGCCCGTCCGGCCGCCACGCCGGCGCCGAGGGCGCGGAAGACGTCCGCCCGCACCGGCTCGAAGGTCAGCGGCCCGGCCGCCACCGGATCGAACCGCCGCACGCCCGCGTCAGGGAGCCGCGCCGGGTGGGTGAGCGCATAGAGGATCGGCAGCTCCATCGTGGGAAAGCCGACCTGCGCGATGACGCTCCCGTCGCAGAACTCGACGAACGCGTGTACGACGCTCTGCGGATGGACCACCACCTCGAGTGCGTCGTAGGAGAGGCCGAACAGGTGATGCGCCTCGATGAGCTCCAGCGCCTTGTTGGCCAGCGTGGCGCTATCCACCGTGATCTTGCTCCCCATCTGCCAGGTGGGGTGCCGGAGCGCCTCGTCCACGGTGGCGCGGTGCACCCGCTCGGCGGGCCACTCGCGGAACGGGCCGCCCGAGCAGGTGAGGATCAGCCGTGCGAGGCCCGCGTTCCGGCCGGCCACGCATTGCAGCACGGCGCTGTGCTCGGAGTCCACCGGAACGAGCTCGCCGCCGCCCGCGCAGGCCGCCTGCGCCACAAGCTCGCCCGCCATGACCAGCGTTTCCTTGTTGGCGAGCGCCACGCGCTTCCCGGCCCGGAGCGCCGCCAGGGTGGCTTCGAGCCCCGCGGCACCCACGACCGCGTTGACCACCACGTCCACCTCGGGGTGGGTGGCGGCTTCGAGCAGCACCCTGGGGCCACAGGGATGGGCGGAGCCGGCCTCACCGCCGGCCAGGCCCGCGTACCGCGGACTCCACTCGGCCACCTGCGCCTCGAACTCGTCGACGTTGCGGTTGGCGGTGAGCGCCACGACGCGGAAGTGCTCGCGCTGCCGCCGCAGCACCGCCAGCGTGCTCCGGCCGATAGAGCCGGTCGAGCCGAGCACCGCCACGCCTCTCACGGGATGACTCCGAACAGTCGGTACAGCGCCGCACTCATCGGCACCACGAAGTAGAGCGAGTCGAGCCGGTCCAGCACCCCGCCATGACCCGGGATGAGCCGGCTCGAGTCCTTGACGCCGGCCTCGCGCTTGAAGAGCGATTCGGCCAGGTCCCCCACCTGCCCCACCACGCTCAGCACGGCTGCGATCACCAGGAGCTGCCACAGCGGGATCGTGAGCCCGGCCGGTGGGAAGACCAGCGCCCCGAAGAGCGGCGCCACCACCAGGCCGCCGACCACGCCGGCGAGGCTGCCCGAGCGGGTCTTCCCGGGGCTGACGGTGGGGGCGAGCTTGGGTCCGCGGAGCGCCCGGCCGCCGAACATGGCCGCAGTGTCGCAGATCCAGGTGACGACGAGCGGGAAGAAGACGAGCGCGGCCCCGGCCCAGCTCCGGAGCCCCTGGCCGCCGTGCCGGATGGAGAGAAGAAATGCGGGGAGCGCGCCGGTGTACGCGACGGCGAGCACGGTCACGGCGGCCGCCGAAAGCGGGCGCTCGGCCGGCCCGCGGGTCGCGAGCACCCAGGTGAGCACCGCGAGCAGCCAGATGGCCCCGGCATAGGGCCACGCATGGGAGACGAGCGCCCGCACGTCCGGGTCGACCAGCGCGGCATAAGTGATCGGCGCGACGGCCGCCGCGCTCACCAGCCCGAGCCCGCGCGCCGGCCGGACCTCTCGCCCCTCGGCCAGGGCGAACAGCTCCCGGGTGCCAAGCACCGCGGCGACGGCGAGGAGAAGAACGAGCGGGGCGCCGCCGTACCAGACGATGAGGAGCGCCAGCGGGATCGCCACGGCGGCGAACCCGACGCGCCGGGCCAGATTGCCATCGGCAGGCGTGGGGCTGGCTCCCATCAGACCGGGACGCGCCCGAACCTGCGGTCGCGCCGCTGAAATTCCAGGATGGCCTCGAACAGGTGCCGGCGGGTGAAGTCGGGCCAGAGCACGGGAGTGACGAACAGCTCCGCGTAGGCCAGTTGCCAGAGCAGGAAGTTCGAGATCCGCATCTCGCCCGAGGTCCGGATGAGGAGGTCCGGGTCGGGCCAGGGGGCCGTGTAGAGGCGCCGCGCCACGGCCTCGTCGTCGATCTCCGCCGGGACGATCCGGCCGGCCACGGCGTCCTCCGCGAGCTGCCGGGCCGCGCGCACGATCTCCGCCCGCGCGCTGTACGAAATGCAGAGGTTGAGCGCGAGCTCCTGGCCGCCGGCGGTCTGGGCCACGATCCAGTCCACCGCTTTCCGCGCGCCGGGAGCCAGGCGCTCGAGATCGCCGAGCACGCGGACGGAAACGCTCCTGGCGCGGAGATTGTCGACCTCGCGCGCGATGTACTCCTCGAGCAGGCCCATCAGGGCATCCACCTCGACCGCCGGCCGCTGCCAGTTCTCCTGGCTGAACGCGAACAGGGTAAGCACCCCGACCCCCGAGTCGAGGCATCCCTGGATCACTTCGCGCACGGCCCGCATGCCGGCGTGGTGGCCCAGGGGACGCGGCAGCGCGCGTCCCCTGGCCCACCGGCCGTTGCCGTCCATGATGATCGCGATGTGAGCCGGAACGGCCCCGTGGACCTTCAGCCGCCGGAGGAGATCGTCGCTCATTCGATCAGACTTCCATGATCTCGGCTTCTTTGGCCTGGATCAGGGTGTCGATCTGGCGGATATGTTCGTCGGTGAGCTTCTGCACGTCTTTCTCCGCCCGCGCCTTGTCGTCTTCGGACACCTTTTCGAGCTTCTTGATTCGCGACATCGTGTCGGTGCGGGCGTGTCGCACCGCGATCCGGCCCTCCTCCGCGAGCTTGTGGACCACCTTCACCAGCTCCTTCCGCCGCTCCTCGGACAGGGCGGGCAGCGGCACCCGGATCAGCAAACCCTGCGTGGACGGGTTGAGGCCGAGATCGGCGTCGCGGATGGCCTTTTCGATGGCGTGGGTGAGGGACTTGTCGAACGGCTGCACGGTGAGCAGGCGTGGCTCGGGCGCGGCCACCATCGCCACCTGATTGAGGGGCATCGGCGTGCCATAGGCTTCGACCCGCACCACGTCGAGGAGCGAGGCGTTCGCCTTGCCGCTGCGGATCCCGCTGAACTCGCGCTTGGTGCTCTCGACGGCCTTGTGCATGAGCTCGCGGGCGCTTCTGGTCAGTTCGGGAATGGTGCTCATCGGACAAGGGTCCCTACCCGGTCCCCCTGCAGCACGCGGGAGATCGCGCCGGGCTGGTTGATGTTGAAGACGACGATGGGAAGCTGGTTGGCCTTGCAGAGGCCGAACGCGTTGGCGTCCATGACGGCGTAGTTCTTGACGATGGCTTCTTGGTAGGTCAGCTCCGGGATGAACGTCGCCCCCGGGTCGACGCGCGGGTCGCCGGTGTAGATCCCGTCTACGTTGGTGGCCTTGAGAATCACCTGGGCTTCGATTTCCAGCGCCCGAAGCACGCCGGCGGTGTCGGTGGAGAAGAAGGGATTGCCGGTGCCCGCGGCGAAGATGATGAGCCGTCCCTTTTCCAGGTGGCGGATGGCGCGGCGCCGGATGTACGGCTCGGCGAGCGATTCCATCCGAATGGCCGTCATGACCCGCGTGTCCACCCCGATCTTCTCCAGCACGTCCTGCAGCGCCAGCGCGTTGATGACGGTGGCCAGCATGCCCATGTAGTCGGCGGACACCCGGTCGAGCCCTTCCCGGCTGGCCGTGGCGCCGCGAATGATGTTGCCGCCACCCACCACCAGGGCCAGGTGCACGCCGAGGGCGTGCACCGCCTTGATCTCCTCCGCGAACGCCTCGACGACGTGGAAGTCGAGGCCCGAGCCTTTCTCGCCGCCCAGCGCCTCGCCCGAAATCTTGAGCAGGGCGCGGGTGTAGGCGAGCGCCATATCAGGCCGCCCCGACCTGGAACCGGGCGAAGCGCCTGACCGTGATGACCTCGCCGAGCTTACCCGAGGTCTCCTTCACCAGATCACCGACCGTCTTCGTGTCGTCGCGCACATACGGCTGCTCGAGCAGCGTGCGCTCGGCGATGAACTTCTTCACCTTGCCGTCAACGATCTTGGCGCGCACCGCCTCCGGCTTCCCTTCCGCCGCCGCCTGCTCCTCGGCGATGCGCCGCTCGCGCTCCACCAGGTCGGCCGGGAGATCGTCCGCGGACACGCCGATCGGATCGGCGGAGGCGATGTGCAGGGCGATGTCACGCGCCAACTGCTGGAACGCTTCGTTCCTGGCCACGAAGTCGGTCTCGCTGTTGAGCTCGAGCAGCACGCCCACCTGCGCGTTGTGGTGGATATAGCTCACCACGAGCCCCTGCGAGGCGGTGCGGCCGGCGCGCTTCTCGGCCTTGGCGATCCCCTTCTTGCGCAGGATCTCCGCCGCCTTGTCCATGTCGCCGCCGGCCTCCTCGAGGGCCCGCTTGCAGTCCATCACCCCGGCGCTGGTTCGCGCCCTGAGCTCGCTCACGTCCTTCGGGGAAATCGTCGTGCTCGCCATAGTCTCCAACCCGGATGCAGTCAGGGGTGAATAGTAAAACCGCCGCTCTCGGCCCGCACGGGCCAGGAGCGGCGGAAGCTCCGCGGATCCAGCCCGGGGCCTAGACGCCGGCGTCGCCCACCGCGCCGGTGGTCGCGGCCTCGCTGCCGCCGTCCGCGTCGGTCTTGAGCCGCGCGGCGATGGCCTCCGGCTTGGGCCGCCGCTTCCGGCGGGGGCGGCGGCGCTTGCGGTCCGCCTCGCTCTCGCCTTCGCCGCCGGCGTCGGTGCTGTAGGTCTCGGCCTCGAGGTCCTCGTTGGCTTCGTGCATCGGCATCTGCTGGCGGGCCTCCTTGATCACGTCGCACAGCGCGGCGGTGATCAGGGAGACGGAGCGGATGGCGTCGTCGTTCCCGGGAATCGGGACGGTGATCACGTCCGGATCGGCGTTGGTGTCGACGATGGCCACGACCGGGATGCCGAGCTTGTTGGCTTCCGCCACCGCGATCTTTTCCTTCTTGGCGTCCACCACGAACAGCGCCCCGGGAAGGCGGCCCATCATCTTGATGCCTTCGAGGTTGCGGCTCAGCTTTACCCGCTCGCGCTCGAACAGCAGTTTTTCCTTCTTGGTGTAATTCTCGAAATCGCCATCCGCCGCGCCCTGTTCCAGCTCGCGGAGCCGGCGGATCTGCTTCTTGATCGTCTGGAAGTTGGTGAGCATGCCGCCCAGCCACCGCTCGGTGACGTAGAACGCGCCGGCGTCGGCCGCCTCCGCCTGCACGATCGCCTTGAGCTGCTTCTTGGTGCAGACGAACAGGACCCCGTCGCCCTTGAGGACGACGCTCCGGAGCAGCTCCTGGGCCTTCTGGATCTGACGGAGGGTCTTCTGGAGATCGATGATGTAGATGCCCGAGCGCTCGGCGAAAATGAAGCGCCGCATCTTCGGGTTCCACCGCCGCGTCTGGTGGCCGAAGTGGACGCCGGCTTCGAGCAGGTCCTGCAGTTGGGGCTGTGCCATGCGGGTGTTCGTGTCCAATCTGGCTTTAGGGTTGAGCGTCCACCGCGTTCACCTCCCGGCGACTACCCCTCGGGGCACCCACGCCGGAATCCCGCGATGTGCAGGTTCGGGCGGTCAGCCGGTCGGGGCGGTCGGGAGGAAAACTGACCGCCTGCCCGCCCGACCGGCTGACCGCTCGTCTACCGCTTGCTGAACTGGAACCGCTTCCGCGCGCCCGGACGGCCGGGCTTCTTCCGCTCGACGGCGCGGGGATCGCGGGTCATGAGTCCGGCCGCGCGGAGCTTGGTCCGGTGCTGCCCATCGGCCTCGACCAGCGCGCGCGCGATGCCCAGACGGAGCGCGCCCGCCTGGCCCGCCTGGCCTCCGCCGTCCACGTGTGCCTTCACGTCGAACGCGCCGAGGGTGTCGGTGGCCGTGAAGCTCTGCTGGATGTGCTGCACCAGGGAAGGCCGGGGGAAGTAGTCACCCAGCGTCCGGCCGTTGATGTCCCATTTGCCGGTGCCGGGCGTCAGGTAGACCCGGGCGACGCTCGTCTTGCGGCGGCCAACGGCCTGCCAACGGAATTCGGGGGCGGCGGTCATGCGCTCACCTTGGGCGGAGTGACGGAGAACGGCCTGGGCTGCTGGGCCGCGTGCGGGTGCTCGGTTCCGGCGTAGACCTTGAGCTTGCCGCGCAGCTTCTGCTTGGCCAGCGAAGTCTTGGGCAGCATGCCGAAGACGGCCTTCTCGATCACCCGGTCGGGATGCTTGGCCAGCATGTCGCGAGCGGCCGTCATGCTGTCGTGCCCCATGTACCCCGTGTGCCGGAAATACTTCTTGTTATCCAGCTTCCGGCCCGTCAGCCGCACCTTTTCCGCGTTGATCACGACGACGAAATCTCCCCCATCCATGTGGGGGGTATACGTGGGCTTGTGCTTGCCCCGGATGAGCTGGGCGACCGCACTGGCCAGCCGGCCAAGCGGGACATCCGCGGCGTCGACGACGTGCCACTCGTGGCTGATGTCGTCCGGCGTGGCGGTAAAGGTTTTCATCTCGTCAACTGCCTTGGGCGCGGGACCTGGCAAATGGAAACAGACTCACAAAATACCGGGAGTGATGGACTTGGGTCAAGAGCCGGCCTCGAAGTCCACCAGGAGCTGACCCTTCTCCACCGCCTCACCCGGCCGCACCCTGACGCTTCGTACCACCCCCGCGCCGGTCACCCGGAGCTCGTTCTCCATCTTCATGGCTTCGAGCACCACCGCGCCCGCGCCCGCGGCGACCGGCTGGCCCGGCTCCACGTCCACCCGGACGACGAGTCCCGGCATCGGGGCCCTGAGCGCAGCCGGCCCCTTGGCGCCCTGGGCCGCGCCGGCCAGCTCCCGAAGATGTCTGGCGCGCTCATCGAGGACCTCGAGCTCGGTCCGCTCCCCCCGGTGGGTGAGCAGCCAGCGTCCCTCCCCCCGCGCGTCGACCGCCAGCGCCATGGGCACGTCGTCCAGCAGGAGCAGGCGGACGGGCGTGCCAGGAACGGCGCTCAGCGTGGCTCGATGCGCCCGGCCCGCGACGGTCACCTCCTCGCCACGGACTTCCACCTCGAGCTCCCGGCCCGCCACGCTCACGACGTACTTCACGACGCGCACTCCAGCACGGCGACTGTTTCCACGTGGGCGGTCTGGGGGAACAGGTCGAACGCCTGCACGTGGCAGAGCCGGAACGCCGGCAGGCGGGACAGATCACGCGCCAGCGTCGCGGGGTCGCAGGAGATGTACACCAGGCGCTCGGGGCGGAGTCGCTCCAGCGCCTGCGGCACCCGCGCGTCCATGCCGGTCCGCGGGGGGTTGGTGATGACCAGTTCCGGCGCGGTCAACTCGTCCAGCATGTGCTCCACCCGTCCCACGAGCCGGCGGGCCGGCGGCCCCGCGCGCTCGGCCGCCTCGACCGCGCGCCGGTCCACTTCGACGCTCTGAACGCGGGCGCCGGCCGCCGCCAGCGCGGCCGATGTCTGCCCCATGCCGGCGTACAGGTCCCACACCCGCCGGCCGCTCACGGCGCCGAGCGCGGCGATGGCGTGGGCCCGTACGCGGTCGCCCATCTCCGGATGGACCTGCTCGAAGACCGTGGCCGGGTAGGCTGAGCTGCCGCCCCCGATCGCACGGGGTGCGCCGCCGGCGGGCTGCCACCAGAGGGTCGCCGGCGCTCCCTGCGCCCGGAGCTCGGCGAGGAGCCGGCGTCCCCCGCCCCAGACCTCCCCGCCGCTTGTCCGGAAAAGGACGTGCCGGCCGCCGTCGCGGTCCCCGCGCAGCACGACCGCATCGAGCCCGCCGGGGAACAGCGGCCGGAGCCGTCGCAGCGCCTGCCACAGCGACATCAGCTCGGGAACCGTAATGTGACACCACTCGAGCTCGAACACCTGATCGGCGCGGTCGTAGCGGTGCAACCCGATCCGCCGGCCATCGCCGCTCACCGCCAAGGTGATCTTCGTGCGGTAGTCGAACTCGCGCGACGCGGGTACCAGCTCCGGGTCCGGCACGTCGCGGCCGCCGATCCGGCGGAGGGCGTCCCCCACGAAGCCCCGGCGCGCCTCCCGCTGGGCCGACGCGTCGAGGTGCTGGAGCTGGCAGCCCCCGCACTCGTCGTGCACGTAGTGCGGACAGCGCGGCGCCACCCGGGCGGGCCCGGGCTCGAGCACCCGAGCCGGGCGGGCGCGCGCGAAGCGCTTGTGGGCACGGACGTCCGTGAGCTCGACCAGATCGCCGGGCGCAGTGCGCGGCACGAAGACGGTGCGGCCGTCCGCCAGCCGGCCGACGCCGTCGCCGCCGGTGGCCAGCCGGAGTACCCGCACCGCGCTCACCGCAGGCCCTCGAGCCGGGCCTCCCGGGCCCATGCGTCGCTCCCCGCGCCGTCGCCGGTCGCGACGGGGAGCCGGCTCCGGCGCGACGCGTCCTCCGCGAGCGCGGCGGCCGCGGCAAGCCGGGTGAGGTCGTCGGGCGAGAGCGTCGGCTGGATCAGATCCGGCCGGCGGTCGAGGAACTGGATGTCGATGTCACCCTCCTGGAATGCGGGATCCGCGAGCAGCCGACGATGAAACCCCTGGTTGGTGGCCACACCGAGAATGGCGAGCTCGTCGAGCGCGCGCCGCATGCGGGTGATCGCCTGTGGGCGGTCGGGCGCCCACACGATCAGCTTGCCCAGGAGCGAGTCGTAGTACAGCGTGACTTCGTCGCCGGCGTCGATCGCGCCGTCCCATCGCACCCCGGGGCCGCCGGGAACGCGGAGATACTCGATCCGTCCCGTGCTCGGCAGGAAGCCGTCGGCCGGGTTCTCGCTGGTGATGCGGCACTCGATGGCCCAGCCGCGCGGATGCATCCAGCCGCCGTGCACTCGCATCGGCTCACCCGCGGCGATACGGAGCTGCTCGCGCACCAGGTCCACCCCGTAGACGAGCTCCGTGACGGGATGCTCGACCTGGATGCGGGTGTTCATCTCCAGGAAGTAGAACGCGCGGTCGGGCGCGAGCAGGAACTCGCAGGTGCCGGCACCGAGGTATCCCACGGCCTCGGCCGCCGCCACGGCCGCGGCACCCATCCACTCGCGCAGGTCGGCGTCCACGGCGAGCGAGGGCGCCTCCTCGACCAGCTTCTGATGGCGCCGCTGAATTGAGCACTCGCGCTCGCCGAGGTGGATGGTGCGGGTTCGATCGGCGAGGACCTGGATCTCGACGTGGCGTGGCTGCAGGATGAGCTTCTCGAGGTACACGCGTGGGTCGCCGAACGCCTTGAGCGCCTCGTTGGCCGCCGAGGCGAGCGCCGCCGGCAGCTCCTCGGGCGTGCGCACCACCCGCATTCCCCGGCCTCCCCCGCCGGCCGCCGCCTTCACCATCACCGGATAGCCGAGCTCCCGGGCCAGGCCGAGCGCGGGACCGACATCGTCCACCGCGGCGTCGGCACCCGGCACGACCGGCACCTCGGCCTGTCGCATCCGGCGCCGCGCCTCGGTCTTGTCGCCCATGGCACGGATGGCGTCCGAGGGCGGCCCGATCCACACCAGTCCTGCCCGCTCGACCGCCTTGGCGAACGCGGCCCGCTCCGCCAGAAAGCCGTAGCCGGGGTGCACCGCATCGGCGCCGGCTTCGGTCGCGGCGGCGATCAGCCGCTCGATGTCGAGGTAGCTATCCGAGGGCGGCGCGGGGCCGATCGCCACGGCCCGGTCGGCCGCGCGCACGTGGGGGCTCGACCGATCGGCCGCCGAGTAGACCGCGACAGCCTCGAGCCCCTCCTCGTGGCAGGCGCGGACGATGCGGAGCGCGATCTCGCCGCGGTTGGCGATGAGAACGCGATTCACGGGCGCGCGGAGCTGGGGGCCGCTACGGCCTGCATGCCGGCGGCGGCGTGTCTCCGAAGAACGGCAGGAGGCTGCTGCAGAGGAGGGCGTTGTAGCGTGCGGCGCTGTCGTACACGCCGCGGACGTCCCGCACCCACGGCGAGCCGTCCTGGCGGCTGGCCTTGAGCAACTCGGCCACGCTCAGCGCGTCGGAGGAGGCGGGCGCGGGCCGGCTCACCCGCACCATCCGGAACGGCACCCACGCGAGCGCGGGGGCGGCCGCGACATCGGTGGTGGGGCTCAGGCAGACCGCGCGGTTGACCGCGACCGCGGCGAGCGCGCGCTGCACCGGCAACGAGGGATCGACGCCCATCAGGGCGGCGATGCGTTGCCGGTAGAGCGAGTCGGTGGCGTAGAGGTCGGGACGGACCGGGAGGATATCGAGCGGCGCACGGGCCAGACTGCCGTACCATACCGACACCGCCTCGAGCTCGCTGCCGGTGAGCAGCACGCCGCCGGACGGACAGGAGGCCAGGAGGTTGGTGCCAAGCTCGACGATGAACGCCGGCATCGCCGGCAGATCCGGCCGGGCGCCCGCGTAGCGCGCGGCATCCCACCCGGAATCTTCGAGGCTCACGAGGGCCCGGTCCACCTCGGTGACGCCGCGGAAGACGACCCCCGAATCCACCGAGAGCCGGACCGCCTGATCCAGCGCCGTCGCGGCGAAGTCGAGGTAGAGCGGTCCGTCGGGGTCGCCCCGGTGGCCGTGCAGGTGCCAGTCGCGCGCGTCGAAGAGATAGAAGCGGCCGAGCTGGAGCCAGGCGCGCCCGTCATCCGGCGCGGTGGCGAGGTAGCGCCCCAGCAGGTCGATCGCCATCGGCCGCTCGCCCTCGCGCTCGAGGGCCGCCGCGCGCGGGGCGACGTTCGGATCGATGGCGCCCTGCGCGCGGAGCCCGGCCGGCAGGACGGCGGCAAGCGCCAGCACGGCAGTCCCCCGTCGGAGGAGAACCGTGGCGCGGCATGGTGACGAAATCTTCAGGGGGAAGGCGGCCGGACGCATGGCGATGAATAATGCGGGTGGGCTTCGAATCTGGCCAGTGGTCGCCGGGGGCGTCCCGCGCCGGCGGGCGGCCCACTCACAGCGGGATGTTCCCGTGCTTCTTCGGCGGGTTCCGGTCGCGCTTCGTGCGGAGGGTCCGGAGCGCGTCGATCAGTCGCGGGCGCGTGTCGCGCGGGTCGATCACGTCGTCAATGTATCCGCGCGCCGCCGCTGCGTACGGATGGGCGAACTTCAGCGTGTACTCCTCAATCAGGCGCGCGGTGGCGGCCGCCGGATCGTCCGCCGTGGCGATCTCGTCCCGGAAGAGGATCTCCACGGCGCCCTTGGGCCCCATCACCGCGATCTCGGCCGTGGGCCAGGCCAGGTTCACGTCGCCGCGGATGTGCTTCGAGCTCATGACATCGTACGCGCCGCCGTACGCCTTGCGGGTGATGACGGTCAGCTTGGGCACGGTCGCCTCGCAGTAGGCGAAAAGCAGTTTGGCGCCCTGCCGGATGATCCCCCCATGCTCCTGCGCCACGCCCGGCAGAAACCCGGGCACGTCCACGAAGGTGACGACCGGCAGATTGAAGCAGTCACAGAAGCGGATGAATCGCGCGGCCTTGACGGAGGCGTTGATGTCGAGCACGCCCGCGAGCACCGCCGGCTGGTTGGCGACGATCCCCACGGGCCGCCCACCGAGCCGCGCCAGCCCCACGACGACGTTGTCCGCGTAGCCGCGCTGCACCTCGAGAAACGCGCCGTCGTCGACCACCCGGCCGATGACCCCGTGCATGTCGTACGGCTTGGCCGGGCTGTCGGGGATGAGATCGAGCAGCGCTTCATCGCGCCGGTCGGCGGGATCCTCCGTCGGGCGGAGCGGCGGATCGTCGAGGTTGTTGAGCGGCAGGAAGGCCACGAGCGCGCGGATCGCCTGGAGGCACTCCGGCTCGGAGTCGTGCACGAAGTGGGACACCCCGGACGTGCCGAGGTGGGTGTCCGCGCCGCCGAGCTCGTCGAAGCTCACCTCCTCGTGCGTCACTGTCTTCACGACGTTGGGGCCGGTGACGAACATGTAGCTCACGTTCCGCACCATGAAGATGAAATCGGTGATGGCCGGACTGTACACGGCGCCCCCGGCGCAGGGACCCAGGATGGCCGAGATCTGCGGCACCACACCGGAGGCGAGCGTGTTGCGCAGGAAGATGTCGGCGTAACCGCCGAGCGAGGCCACGCCTTCCTGGATCCGGGCGCCGCCCGAGTCGTTGAGTCCGATCACGGGCGCCCCGTTCCGGAGCGCGAGGTCCATCACCTTGCAGATCTTCTCCGCGTGGGTCTCCGAGAGTGACCCGCCGAAGACGGTGAAGTCCTGCGAGAACACGTAGACCAACCGGCCGTCGATGCGGCCGGAGCCGGTGACCACGCCGTCTCCCGGGACGCGTTGCTGGTCGAGGCCGAAGTCGGTGGACCGGTGGGTCACGAACCGGTCGAGCTCGACGAAGCTGTCCCGGTCGAGGAGCAGGTCGAGCCGCTCGCGAGCGGTGAGCTTGCCCTTCTTGTGCTGCTTCGCCACGCGGGCGGCGCCGCCGCCGGCGTCGGCGAGTGCCTGCCGCTGGTGGAGTTGCTCGAGGAGTTGTCGGGCGTCAGGCATCGGGGGAGAAGATACCGGGAGCCGCGAAGGGAGAAAAGCGGCCGGGATCGGTACGATACGCGAACGGGCCCCGCCGAGGGCCCGCTCGTTCACCGCGGAAGCCGCCCCGGCTACTCGGCGCGGCTCTCCTCGTACACCGGCTTCACCGGCGGGATGATCGGCTCGTCGGGATACCCGACCACGGCGAGCACGATGCGGTGATGGATCGGGTCGACCTCGAGCACCTTGAGGTCGAGCGGCTGGCCTTCCTGCACGGCATCGCCCGGGTTCTCGAGGTTGGCCACCCCGAGCTGCGAGATCGGGACGAAGCCCTCGATGTCGTTCCCGAGGTCCACGACGACGCCCTTGTCCATCAGGCGCACCGCACGGCCCCGCAGCTCCATTCCGATCGGATAGGTCTCCCCGATGCGGAGCCAGGGATCTTCCTCCGCCTGCTTCAGGCCGAGGGAGATGCGCTTGTTCTCGGCGTCGATGTTGAGGATCACGACGTCCACCGCGTCGCCCTTCTTGACCACCTCGGACGGATGCTGGACCCGCTTGGTCCAGGACATGTCGGAGATGTGGATCAGGCCGTCGATCCCCGGCTCGATTTCCACGAAGGCGCCGAAGCTGGTGAGGTTCCGGACCTTGCCCTGGATCCGGGTGCCGACCGGATACTTGAGCGGCAGCACCATCCACGGGTCCTGCTCGGTCTGCTTCATGCCGAGCGAGATCTTCTCCTCCGCCTCGTCCACCTTGAGCACCACGGCCTCGATGGTCTCCCCGATGCTCACGATCTTGGACGGGTGGCGGACGTTCCGGGTCCAGCTCATCTCGGAGATATGGACCAGGCCTTCGATTCCCGGCTCGATTTCCACGAACGCGCCGTAGTTGGTGATCGAGACCACCTTGCCCTGCACCCGGGTGCCGACCGGGTATTTGGCCGCCACGTTCTGCCAGGGGTACGACTGGAGCTGCTTCATGCCGAGGCTGATGCGCTCGCGCTGCCAGTCGATGTCGAGGATCTTGACCTCGACTTCCTTGCCGATCTGGACCATCTCGGTGGGGTGGGAGACCCGCCCATAGGACATGTCGGTAATGTGCAGCAGCCCGTCCACGCCGCCCAGGTCGATGAAGGCGCCGAAGTCGGTGATGTTCTTGACCACGCCCTTCCGCACCTGGCCGACGGCGAGCTCCTTCATCAGGTGCTCGCGCTTGTGGGCGCGCTCGTTCTCGAGGATGACGCGGCGGCTCACGACGATGTTCCGCCGGCGCTTGTTGAGCTTGATGATCTTGAACTCGTAGGTGGAGCCCAGCAGCTCGTCGATGTTCGGCACCCGGCGGAGCGCGATCTGGCTGCCCGGGAGGAACGCGTCGACGCCCATCAGGTTCACCACCACGCCGCCCTTGATCTTCTTGACCAGGGTGCCCTCCACCGGCTCATCGCTCTCGTGCGCCACGCGGATCTTCTCCCAGACCCGCATGAAGTCGGCCTTCTTCTTCGACAGGACGACCGCGCCCTCCTGGTCTTCCAGATGCTCCAGGAAAACCTCGACCTCATCGCCTTCCTTCAGGGACTGCGGGTCCTTGAACTCGTCAAGCGGGACCGAGCCCTCGGACTTGAATCCGACGTCGAGAATGACGGCGTTCTCGGTGACGCGCAGGACCTTGGATTTGACGATCTCGCCCTCGACAATCTGCGCCATGGTGCCCTCGTACATCGAGAGCATCTGCTCGTAGTCTTCGTCGGAGTAGTCTTCGTCGTAGAGGTCCTGGCGGACGCGGAGGCCCGTGGGGGAGGCGAACTGCTGAGTCGAGGGTTGGAGTTGATCGAGCATGCGGTGCCGGCCATCCTTTTGTGCTACCGCGCCGTCGGGGCCGCGGGAGAAAGTGATCTCCCCGGGGCGGAAGTGCCGGGGGGAGGAAGCCACGTAGGATAATGGGCGGTCGAGGTCAACGCAAGGCTGGACAAGCGGTTGGCCCCGAGCACCTAGCCGGGGGAAAAGCGGGGCCGGGCAAGCGCGACGATGCGCGTGACCTGGTCTTCGAAGCTCAGCGAGGTGGTATCGAGGCGCACCGCGTCGTCCGCGACCCTGAGCGGCGCCACGGCGCGCGTGGAATCGGCGTGGTCCCGGGCGGCGAGCGCCTCCGTCTCCGCACCGAGGAGGGCCGGATCGTGCGCGGCGCCACGCTGGCTGAGCCGCCGCCGCGCCCGCGCCTCGGGCGCGGCCGTCAGAAACACCTTGAGGTCGGCATCGGGAAACACCACTGTCCCGATGTCCCGCCCGTCCACCACCACGTCACGGCCGGTCCGTACCATGGCGCGGAGCCGGCTGTTCACCCACTCCCGGACGACCGGCACGGCCGACACCGCGGAGACGGCCGCGGTGACCGGTCCGGCGCGAATCTCGGCGTCCACCGGCTCGCCCTCCAGGTAGGCGGCGAACCCCGCACCATCGGGCTGGAGCATGAGTCCCCGGTCCTCCGCAGTCCGGAGAATGGTCTCGGGATCCAGCACCTGGAGCGGATCCTCGCGCCGGCGGCCGCGCCGGGCAACCTCCCGCAAGGCCACCAGCGTCACCCCGCGATACAGCGCCCCGGAATCCAGGTGAGCGAAACCGAGCGCCTCGGCAACGGCCCGCGCCGTGCTCGATTTGCCGGAGGCCGCGGGCCCGTCGATCGCGATAACCGCTCCCTTCACGGACGCGCCCGCCGGGCGAGTCCGCGCAACACTTCCGGAAAGCGGGGAAAGCTGACCGCAGCGCACCCCATGTCGTCCACCCGGATGCGTGCGCCGGCGACGGTCCCGAGTACGGCGAACGCCATGGCGAGGCGATGGTCACCCGCGCTCCGGACCGGGCCGCGCGGCGGCTCCGACCCGCCCTCAACGTACAGGTCCTCGCCTGCCACCTCGGCCTGGGCACCGACCGATCTGAGATTCTCGGCGATCAGCCCGAGGCGGTCGCTCTCCTTGACGCGAAGCTCGCCCACCTGGCGGAAGATCGTCGTCCCTTCGGCGCGCGATGCCAGCACGGCCAGCATCGGGATCTCGTCGATCAGGCCGGGAATCTCGCCCGCCAGGACCTCGGTGGCGCGGAGCGCGGCGGGCCGGGCCACCAGGTCGCCCACGGGCTCGCCGAAATGCTCGGAGACGTCCTCCAGGGAAATCCGCGCGCCCATTCGTTCGAGCACGCCGAGGAAGCCGGTCCGCGTCGGGTTCACCCCCACCTGGGCGATCCGGAGCTCGCCGGCTTCCGCGAGGACGGCCGCGCCGACCAGGAACGCCGCGGACGAAGGGTCGCCCGGCACCTGGACCTCGAAGGTCCCGACCCGGCCGGTGGGGCCGAATCGGATCCAGCCGTCGTCCTCGTCTACCCGATAGCCGAAGGCCCGGAGGAGCCGCTCGGTATGGTCGCGCGAGCGGCCGTGCGGCTCCCGCAGCTCGACCTCGACCCCGCCCGCGAGACCGGCGAGCAGGAGCGCGCTCTTGAGCTGGGCGCTCGAGACCGGCAGTTCGTAGCGGAGCGGGACGAGCGGTCCGCCACGGATCGTGAGCGGCAGCCCGTCGCCGGAGGTCTCGCTGAAACGCGCGCCCATCTGCGCCAGCGGCACGGTGACCCGGCGCATCGGCCGGCGGCGAAGCGAGCCGTCGCCCGTGAGCGTCGCCCCGAAGCGGTGCCCGGCGAGCAGGCCGAGGAGGAGGCGTGCCGTCGTCCCCGAGTTGCCGCAGTCGAGTACCGCCTCCGGCCGCCGCAGGCGCCCGCGTCCCTCGATCGTGACGACGCTCTCCGGCCGCAGGGGCGAGAGGCCGGCGCCCAGTTGCCGGAGCACCCGGGCCGTGCTGCGTGCGTCGAGCGAGGTAAGGGCACCGCCGATGCGGCTCGTGCCTTTCGCCATGGCGGCCAGGAGGAGCGTGCGGTGCGTGATGCTCTTGTCGCCAGGCACCCGCGTGATCCCGCCCACGATCATCGGTCCATTCCTTCCCGGAAGCGCTGCGCGACCGCGAGGTAGCGGCGGAGCCCGTCGGCATCGCCCGCGGTCACGAGCCGCCGGAGCTCGGCCAGGCTCGCCTCGGTAGCGTCCAGCGCCTCCGTCACGGCCGCGCGATTGTAGAGCAGGATGTCGATCCACATATCCGGACTGCTGGCGGCCAGCCGAGTGGTGTCCCGCGCGCCGGTGCCGAACGACAGGCCGGCCAGCCCGCGATCGGCGAGCGCCCTGGCGAGCGCCGACGCCACGGCCTGCGGCAGGTGGCTGGTCCAGGCGAGCTGGCGGTCGTGTGCCGCGGCGTCGATCAGGACCGGCTGCGCCTCGAGCACCTGTTCCCAGAATCGCATGATCCCGCGTGCCGCCCGGTCGCCTCCCGGCGCGCCGGTCTCGCATACGTAGACCACGCAGCCCCGGAGGCGATCCGGGCGAGCCGCCGCGAAACCGCTCGCGTGGGTGCCGGCGAGGGGGTGCGCACCCGCGAAGCGGTCGCCCAGACCGGCCGCGGTGGCGCTGGCCAGCACCGGGCCCTTGATACTGCAGACGTCGGTGAGCACCGCCCCGCCCTCGAGCGAGGACGGCAGGCGCTCGATGAGATCGAGCGTGGCGCGCGCGGGCACCGCCAGCACCACCAGCTCGGCGCCCTGCATGGCGCGCGGAGCGCTGTCGGCGAGCTCCGTGATCGCGGACGCGCGCAGCGCCTGCACCCCGTCCGCGCGGGAGGGCGAGAAGCCCACCACGCGCGGGACGCCCGCGAGGCGCGCCTGCCAGGCCAGCGAGCCGCCGATGGCCCCCAGGCCGATTACCGCGAGCGAGGACGGCCGCACGGATTCAGGTGCCGTTCGCGCGAGTGAGACAGGTCATGCGGCCACCGCGATGAGGACGGCCCGCATTGTACCGTGCCCGGGTCCGATTCTCAACGCCGCTGCACTGCACGACCGTGCCCGCAAAAGTCGCCGAATTTGCGAGAGCCCGAGCGCATCCGCCCGCGCCTCGCCGGCGGCCCGGCCATGCTGTCCCGCACCGGCGGCGCGCGTTTCAACGGCCGGACCGGCAACTACTTGTCGCGGGGGCCGGCGCGCGGCCCGCGCGCCCGAGCCCCTTCACTGGCGTGCTTCTTGCCCCCACGCGGGCGATCCGTGCCCCATGCCGCGGTCCACCGCCGGAGCGCCCACGAGCCGATGAGTCCAGAGACCAAACCGGTGCCCGCCGCGCCCCCCGCCCCCGCCGCCCAGAAGCAGGCGCTGCTGGAGGCATTCGACACCGTTCTCAAGGCGCAGGCTGATCAGCGGGACGCGGAGCGCGCGGCCGCGGAAGCGCGTCGCCGGGGACGCGGCGCCTCGCGGCTGATCATGGTCCTCTGCACCACCATCGTGGTCTTCACGTCGGTCTACCTGTACGTGGAGCGGCCGGACTGGGTGTTCCCGGCGCCCGCGCCCCCGGAATCGCTCGCGGTGCGCGAGGCGAGTCTCCGGATCATGGTAGCCAACGCGGCCCAGCACGTCGAGCAGTATCACCAGCGGACCGGCCAGTGGCCCCAGACGCTGGAGCAGGCCGGCGCTCGCGGCGCGGGCGTGCGCTACGAGCGCGTCGGCACCGGATACCGCCTGCACGGCGAGAGCGGCGAGGTGCGGCTCCGGTTCGATTCCACCGAGCCGCTCCCGCGGTTCATCGGCAACAGCTTCGAAGTCATCGCCCGGAGATCACGATGAGGCGCCGCCGAGCCGGCTTCACCATCGTCGAGCTCCTGACGGTAATGATCGTGATCGGCATCCTCGCCGGGATGGCGCTGCTCAAGTACATCGACCTCCGGCATCGTGCACGCACGGCGGAAGCCATCGCGGACCTCGAGGCGATCCGCCTCGCCGCCTACGGCGCCTGGTACGAACACGGGACATGGCCGGGGGAAGTCGGGCCGGGCATCGTGCCGCCCGCCCTGGTGGAATACCTGCCGGGGAACTTCAGCTTCGCCAAGCCCGAATACACGCTCGACTGGGAGAACCTGCTCCCGCCCGCCGGGGCGCCGCCGAACGGCGGGACACTGAGCGTCGTCGTGACCGCCTCGGATCCGCGGTTGCAGAGCGCCCTGGCGCGGATGCTGGGCAACAAGGGACCGTACGTCGACGTGAACGGCACCCTGGTCTTCTTCATCGTGGACGCGACCGGCAGGAGCTGACCTCAGCCCAGCTCCCGGCGGAATGCCTCGAGCCCCTCCGGCGCCGCCGGATATCTGGGATCCATCCGCTCCAGCGTCTGCGTCACCACCTCCGCGATCAACAGGTCGCGGAGGTATTTCTTGTCCGCCGGCACGACGTACCACGGCGCAGCCCGGGTGCTCGTCCGGGCCAGCGCCTCTTCATACGCCTCGGTGTAGTCGTCCCACAGCTTCCGCTCGCCCAGATCGCCCGCCGAAAATTTCCAGAATTTGTCCGGCTGCTCGAGGCGGGCCAGCAGCCGCTCGCGCTGCTCGTCGCGGGAGATGTGCAGGAAGAACTTGAGCACCGTCGTGCCGGTCTGCGTCAGCAGGTGCTCGAATTGGTTGATCAGCTCGTAGCGCGGACGCCAGACCGCTTCGGGCACGAGCCGATGTACCCGCACCACGAGCACGTCCTCGTAATGCGAGCGGTTGAAGACACCCACGACGCCCTTGGTGGGGACCGCCCCGTGCACCCGCCAGAGGAAGTCGTGCGCCAGCTCGATCGCGGTCGGCGCCTTGAACGAGGCGAGCTCGAGCCCCTGCGGATTGATCCGGCCGAACACCTTGCGAATGGCGCCATCCTTCCCGCTCGTATCCCTCCCCTGGAGGACGACGAGAAGCGCACGCGTCCGCTCGGCGTAGAGCGCGTCCTGCAGCTCCTCCATGCGGCGCCCCAGGCGCTGGAGCTGGATCCGCGCCTCATCCTTGGCGGGAGCGCCGGGGGGCGGAGCGGCGGCGGCGTCGGTGAGAGTGACCGTGGTGCCGGGAGCGACGGGCTGGAGATCCATGGGCGCCTACCGAAGCTGGAGGAGCACCAACGAGTGGGGGGCGAGCGTCAGCCCGGCGCTGGCGGGCCGCGATCCGTCGTGGGCCGTATCCAGCACGACGGTCCACGGCCCGGCCGGCTCCGCCGGCAGCACGACCGGGCGGGAGCGGCCGCCGCCGTTCAGCAGCAGCAGCGCCGGCCGCTCGCCGTCGAGCAGCAGACCCAGGAAATGGCCGCCGGAAGAGTCCGGTGCATCGGACGTCAGCGGCCCGCCGTCGGGGCCGAGCCAGAGCACGCCGGGCCCGAGCGGCGGGAGCTCGCGTCGAAGGGCAAACACGGCGCGCACGAAGCCGAGGAGTGACTGCCCGTCGGGAGTCGGGCTCCAGTCCACCCAGGTGAGCGGCCCATCCTGACAGTAGGCGTTGTTGTTGCCCCGCTGCGTCCGGCCCAGCTCGTCGCCATGCGAGAGCATCGGCACACCCCGGGACAAGGCCAGGGTCGCCAGCATGCTGCGGGTGACGCGTTCCCGGACCCGTGCGACCTGGGTCGTGGTCGCGGGACCCTCCACCCCCCAGTTCCGGCTCAGGTTGTGATCGCTCCCGTCCCGATTCCCTTCCCCGTTGGCCTCGTTGTGCTTCTGCTCGTAGCTCACGAGATCGTGGAGGGTGAAGCCGTCGTGGCAGGTCACGAAGTTGACGCTCGCGAGCGGCCCCCGCCCCGGTCCGGCGAACAGATCGCTGCTGCCGGTCAGACGGGAGGCGAGCTCGCCGGCGACGCCGGGATCGCCGCGCCAGAAACGGCGCACACTGTCCCGAAACTGCCCGTTCCACTCGGCCCAGCCCGCGGGGAACCTCCCCGCCTGATAGCCATCCGGCCCCAGGTCCCAGGGTTCCGCGATCAGCTTCAGTCGGGAGAGCACCGGATCGGCGCGTATACGGGCGAAAAAGGGCGCGGCCGGATCGAACTCCGGATCGCCTCTTCCCAGGACCGGCGCGAGGTCGAACCGGAAGCCATCGACCCGCATCTCCTCGGCCCAGTAGCGAAGGCTGTCGAGCACGAGATCGAGGACCGGCCCCTGCCGCGTGTCGAGCGTATTGCCGCAGCCGGTGAAGTCCTCGTAGCGCGCCGGATCGGCCGGGTCGAGCCGGTAATACGTGGCGTTGTCGATGCCGCGGAAACTGAGCGTCGGACCGAGACACCCTCCTTCCGCCGTGTGGTTGTACACCACGTCGAGCAGGACCTCGAGACCCGCCGCATGCAGCCGGCGGACCATGGTCTTGAACTCCGCGACCTGCTGCCCGAGCCCGCCGCGCGCGAAGCGCACGTCCGGGGCAAAATAGGCGATCGGGCTGTACCCCCAGTAATTCACCAGGCCGAGTGCGGCCAGCCGGGCCTCGCTCGCCTCCTGATGGACGGGAAGCAGCTCCACCGCGGTGACGCCGAGCGAGCGCAGGTGCCGGATCACGGGCTCGCTCGAGAGGCCGAGGTAAGTGCCGCGGAGCTCCTTCGGCACCTCGGGGTGGAGCATCGTCATGCCCTTGACGTGGCATTCGTAGATCAGCGTCCGATCCCACGGGGTGGCCGGCGGCCGATCGTCACCCCAATTGAACGCGGCGGCGATGACCACGCACTTGGGCATGGCGCCGGCACTGTCCCGCCGATCGGCCGAGCGGTCCGGGATGGCGCCGGGCGGACCATCGGGATGGCTCGCCAGCGAGGGATTCCACCCGACCGACCCGCTCAGCGCACGGGCGTACGGATCGAGCAGCAGCTTGGCCGGATTGAAGCGATGTCCCCGCTCAGGGGCGTAAGGACCGTGCACGCGGTACCCGTAGAGCTGGCCATGACCGATACCCGCGACGGCAATGTGCCAGACGCCCTCCGGGCCGCGGGTGAGCGGAATCCGCTCGGCCTCGAGGGCGTCGGATGGCTGGTGGAAGAGACACAGATCGACGGCGGTGGCGTGCGCGGAGAAGAGCGCGAAGTTGGTCCCGTCGCCGGTCCGGCTTGCGCCGAGCGGGGACGGCCGGCCGGGCCCGAGGCGTGGCACGGGCTCAGAACGCGCCGGCGCTGGGCCACGGCGGCGGGAGCGCGGCACACCAGGCCACCTCGACCTCCAGCCGAGCGATTTCCTCGCGCGCCTCGGCCAGGCATTCCTGCAGGTCCCGCCCGCCCGCGCTCGAGTCCAGCGCCGCCACCACCTCGCGCAGCCCGGCCAGCTCGTAGCTCAGCAACTGTCGGTACCGCTCGGCGGCGTCGCGCCGGTGCGGCGCGAGGCGGCGGAGATCCGCCTTCCGGTCGAGCGTGTGCTCGATCGAATGGCGGGCGGCGTAGTCCTCCGCGGCAATCCGGGGGCGACGGCGCTCCACTGCCGGTGTGAGGAACGGCAGCCCTCGGCGGTGCTGCCTCCCGAGTCTGTCGAGCGCCTCCGCAAGGTGGCGGAGGAGACTCACGACCGGCGCGCCGGTCAGTTCCTACCCCGCCAGGCCGCCCGCAGGTAGAGCCCCGCAGCCAGGAGCATGAAGCCGGCGATGATCGACCCCGGCCCACCGGTGTACTCGAAGGTGAACGGCAGCGGGCCGGCCTGGCCGTGCGGCGGATGCAGCAGGGTCAGCACCCCCAGCACGATCCCGGCGACACCGATCAGGGCCAGCAGTGCGAACAGGTTCCGCATCGGATTCCTCAGCGAGAGGGAGAAAGGCGCATCACGCCATGGATGAAACCGCGGTCGGGGCGGCGGGTCAATCGCCGGGCCCGGCGGCGTACTCGCCGAGAAACTGCACGGCGGCGTGAGGTCCGCTGTCCGACGTGGCGGCGACCTGGAGCGCGCGGATCAGGAGCGGCGACAGCGCTGCGGCCTGCGCCTCGTCGATGGCCCCCACGCCCGGCGTGCGCCGGGCGAGCTGCTGGAGGATCTCCGCCAGCTTGTACGCGAGGTGCTCGGCGGTGACGCTGTTCCACATCGCCATGAACTCGCGGGTGTTCTCCGGTGCCCTCAGCTCGTCCGGCATCGTGCCTCCTGTCAGGTGGGGGGCTGCGCATTCCCGAGCTCCGCCGGCCGGGCGCGGAGCCGGCGCCGGAGGCCCGCGGCCAGCAGGGCCAGCCCGAGCAACTGGATCAGGTGAAACAGACCGTTGTGATCGAACTGCCACACCAGCCGCACCGGGTCGATCGGCGCGGCCTGGACCGCGCCCGCGATGAGGCTCAACGCGAGCGCGGCGCCCACTGTGCCGGCACCGGGCCGGCGGCCTGTCGCGGCGAGGCCCAGATAGATGACCAGCGAGAACAGCAGCGCCGCCGCCTCGTACCCGACGAACACGAGAAAATCACCCCCCGCGACACGGGTGGCCCCCCAGAAGACGAGCGCGAGGGCGAGCATCGGCCCGAGCGCGCGCCGCGCGATCCAGGCGCCCCACCGTTCAGCCACCGCGCCGACCACGAAGAGCGACATCGTGACTCCGAGCAGGAGATAGAGCGGCTGCCACAGGAGCTCGCGGAGACCGCCGGACACGGCGAGCCCGTGGGTAATGGCACCGAGCACCGACGCCGCGGCCAGGGATGCGAGGGCACCCTGCCACACCCAACGGGCGAACGAGGGTGGCGTCTGCTGCCTGATCAGCAGAATTGCGGCCGCCGCCGCCAGCGCGAGGAGCGCATCCGTGGCGGCCGTGGTACGCTCGACGGCCGTGCCCACCAGCTCCACCCTCATGATCGCGTCCTAGGAGCGGCCGAGCAGCGCGCGCTCCTGCCAGAGGCGCTTGAGCGACTGAATCTGGCCCGTGTGGTAGATGTCATGCGCCGCGACCCCGAGCACCAGCTCTCCATAAGTCCACCGCCGCCCCCCGGCCGGCCGCTCGGAAAGTCGCCGCTCGGGCAGCGCGCGCACCACCTCGACCAACTGCTCGTGCTCGGCCTTGAGCAGCGCCACGTCGCGGCTCCAGGCGCGGTCGTCCACCGGCTCGGGCAGCGCCGGGAAGTTGGCGGGAGTCCGGGGAAAGCGCGGCCCCGCACCACCCTCGAGACGGCGGCGCACCCGATAGTTCCAGTACGCGATGTGCAGCGTGAGCTCCCAGATGGATTTCCGACGCGGTGTCGGACGCCAGGCGGCCTCGTCCGCGGAGACACCGCGTAGCGCGCCCAGCGGAGTGGGACCGCCGTGCCAGTGCCGCCGCTCGCCCCGCGGCTGCAGGTTCCAGAGCAGCAGCTCCATGCCGACCGTCGCCATATCTGCTCCACGAGAGCGGGTTCAGGGGAGCGGCCGCTCGAGCACGAGATCCCGCTGACGATCCCGGCCGAGCGTGAAGATCTGGGTTCCCGCGTCACGAAAGCCGCACTTCCGATAGAACGCGATGGCGCGCTCGTTCCGCTCCCAGACACCGAGCCAGAGCGTGCGCGCACCTTCCGCCGCCGCTGCCGCCCGGGCGGCGGCCATCAGGTGCTGCGCCACGCCTCGTCCGTGCCACGGGCGCTCCACGTAGAAGCGAGTGACCTCCATCGGCGCCGCGCCCGCGACGCTCGCCGGCGCTTCGCCGCTCGCGAGCTGCACATAGCCGGCCGCCCGGCCGTCCTCCTCGGCCACCAGCGTCAGCTTTCGGGCGTCACGCAACTCCGCCGCCTGCCGATCCACGCCGAAGTGGGCCGCCACGTAGCTCTCCATGTCTTCCGCGGTGTTGTGCGCGGCGTAGGTCTCACGAAAAGTGCGCTCGGCGAGCTCGGCCAGCCATGCGGCATCGGAGGGCACCGCCCGGTGGATGGTCAGGCTCAACCCTGCGGCTCCTCGAGCACTCGATAGACCACCCAGTGCTGCGATCCGGGCACGATCAGCGGCGCGAGCGCATCCGAATGGCGGCGGAACTGCAGGCCCGACATTCCCGCCAGCGCCGCCTCGAAATCCGCGAGCGAATCGAACTCGTACTCGTCCACGATGTGCGACGCCGAGGGCCCGAGCAGGCCGCAGAGGAGGCGCGCGCCGCGCGCCCGGCGGAACTCCGAGCTGGCGAACTTTTCAGTCCCCCAGGCGCGCATCACGGCCAGCGCGTCGCCTTGCCGGCCGTATTGCACGTCGAGATGCCACTGGCAGACGATCATCGGATTGTCTCCGGATGCGTCAATACTACGGCGGCGAGCCCCGGGACCGCCAGCGAACGCGGAACGCTCACCCGGACACCGGCCAGAGGCCATAGCGCGCCCCCAGCACGTCGAGATGGTGCCGCTCGTGGCCCGCGATGATCCAGCCGAGCGCGCGTACGCTCACGGGCTTGCCGCTGGCGATGCCGCGCCGGAGCCAGGCCTCGGCGGGAAGCAGGCGGAACAGCGAGATGGAGGCCCGCCGCACGACGGCCCACCCCTCCACCAGGTCCGCGAGCGGCTGCGCGTCCGCCCCCGACTGCGGTACGTAGGCGTTCTCGTCGAAGCCCGGAAGCGGCGTCGCATCGCCGCGCGCGATCCTGAGAGCGCGGTAGGCCATGATGCGCTCGGTGTCGGCCAGATGGAGCACTACATCCTTCACGCTCCATTTCTCCGGCGCGTAGCGAAACCCGCCACGGGCCTCTGGCACCGCGCGGAGCCGCGCTGAGGTGGTATCGAGCTGTTCGGCCAGGAGCTGATGCAGATCCGCGCCGAGCGGCACGCGCGCGACGTAGTCGGCATAGGCGGCCGAGTACTCGCCGGGACCGGGTGGATCTGGACGTGTCATGGGGCGGGCTTTCTCCGGACGCACCGGGAGACAGGGTTGCGCGTACATGGGGCGGTTACTATTTTGCACGCTTAAGGGGAGTGCAGTAGCCTAGGCCAGGGACGTTACAGGGGGCCGGCGGAAACTCGCGCCGGCCCCTTTTGTATGGGCTGCTCGAAGGGATCGCATCCCGTGGGATGCACCTCGGCAGCTGCCTCGCGTGAGGGCTTGGTTCACGCACATCGCGTAGTCGGGTTGGTGCGGCATGGCCGGACTCCGATTACAACACACCAAGGAGTAGGAACAATGCGCACCACCGGCACGGTCAAGTGGTTCAACGACGCCAAGGGCTTCGGCTTCATCACGCCCGAAGGCGGCCAGAAGGACTGCTTCGTCCATCACTCGGCGATTCAGGGTCAGGGCTTCAAGAGCCTCGCCGAGGGTGAGCGGGTCGAGTTCGATGTCGTTCAGGGCCAGAAGGGCCCGGCGGCGGAGAACGTCGTCAAGCTCGGGCGCTAAGACCGCGCACTCGCGGCCCCGCCGCGGACATCACGGCCCCGGCCCCCTCAGGGGGACCGGGGCTTCGTCATGTTCCGGCGGCGGTACGGACCACAGGGCGGGTCGCCGGGTCGCTGGACGCCGTGCAACGTGGGTCGGATGGAGTCCACCACCGCGGTATCGGCCGCCGTCCTGGCGGAGGCGTAGCGCTCCCGGCACTCGCCAACCACTTCCGCGAGGTCGTCTCGCATCGTGTGCACCCGGCGGGTGCGCGCGATGATCACCGGCAGCAGCGCCACGATGACGGCGCCAACCAGCAGCATGACGATCAGCGCGCGCGAGCCGGGGCCGCTCCGGCCAGGCGGCGGATTCGCGGTCATGGCGCGCCCGCGGGACTGAGCGGTCGGGCGGACCTGCCCAGACGAAGTGTCAGCGGCCACCGCACCTGGCGACGCACGTCCAGGGCCTGCCCCCAGAGCGGGGCGAGCTCGGCGCCCAACGGCTCGACCGGATCGTAGCCCTCCGACAGCACGAACCCCGCGGTGGCCGACCAGGTGCGGATGTACGCCAGCAACTCCCCCAGGGTCCACTCGTGCACCATCTCGAATTCAGGAGCGACGAGCTCGTCGAACGGGAACGGAAGCGTGCGGTACCCGGTCTCGACCAGCCGCCGCTCGGGAGACCAGTACGGCCCTACGCGCTCATGGTAGAAGCTCGCCAGCAGGCGGTCCATGCGCTCCTCCCCCACGCGCTGCAGCCCGTAGCACCAGACGGCGAGAACACCGCCGGGCACGAGAGTGCGCGTGGCTTCCTCATAGAAGGCCGCGACGTCGAACCAGTGGAGCGCCTGCGCGGCGGTCACCAGGTCCATCGAGCCTGACAGGATCCCGCTCGCCTCGGCCGCGGCCACACGATAGGTCACGTGCCGATGTGCGCTCGCCTCCGCCAACTGTTCGGCGCTCGCGTCGGTCGCCGTCACGTCGTTGAAGAACTCCGCCAGCCCCAGCGCCGCCTGCCCGCTCCCCGTCCCCGAGTCCCAGGCACGACGGCGCGCGGGCGCGACGCTCGCCAGGTACGCGAACAGCGCCCGCGGGTACGAGGGGCGGGCCGCCGCGTACGCCGGCGCGAGGGTCGAAAAATGATCGGCAAAGGGCTGCGGCAGCGCCGGCTCCTTCCGAAGCTCCAAGTCCTACCCCGCCGGGTCGCTTTCCCGGTCCACGCGATCCATCATGTCAGCGACGTCCTGGGCCGTGAGCCCAACGTCCTGCAGCATCTCTTCCGTGCTGGGCCGGCTGAAGTCCTCGCGCCGCGCCTCGAAGATGAGCTCGTAGGCGTGGGGTCCGTCGAGGGGCTGCTGCTGGCGAAGTGCCCAGCCGCTCTCGTCCAGGAACAGGTGCATGGCGTGCCCGAGCGACTCGAAGGAGTTCTCGCTCCACCGGTGCAGGGCCGGATGCCAGAAGCGCGAGAGCAGCACCGTGCCCTGCGGCACCTGGTCGGCGGCCGTGGCGGCGCGGGTGGTGACCACGACGAGATGCGGCCGACCCGGTCGCCCGGCGGAACGGGCCGACGGATCGGTGGCCGGCTGCGGCTCGAGCACCGCCTCCTGCGTCTCGAACGGCAGGCGCTCACCCGGACGGGGTAGATCCCGGTCATCGCGAGAAGCGCGTCCTCCCGGCCCACTCACGGTGCGACGAGCTCCACCGCACGCCCGGTGAGCGCATCCCAGCCTGCTGCCGAGCGCTCCGGATGGGCCTCGTCGGTGGTATTCAGCACTCCGATGACCGCGGTCGTGGAGCGGGGATCCAGGTACACAAACGAGCGGAACCCCGATTGCTCACCCGTATGCCCGACGATGGTCGTGCCGCCACGGGGGTACAGGTAGAACGACAGCCCGAAGGCATCGCCCCCGGTGCCGCCTGCCGCGAGCGGCACGACGGGGCGCCACATCTCCTCGAGGGTCGCGTGGGCCAGGACGCCATCGTAGCGGCGCGCCACGGCAGTGTCGCCGCCGTCGGCATGGGTGAGAAAGGCGACCCAGGCGACCAGATCGGCGATGGGGGCGTTCCATCCGCTGTTGGGAATCGTGACCCCCGGATCGAACTCCCGCGGATTTGCGTCCACCCGGTCATGGCCGGCGCTGTCGGAATGTACGGTGTAGCTGGGCGCGCGAACCTCGGCGAGCTCATAGGGCGACACGCCGACGAAGCTGCGCGTCATGCCGAGAGGCGTCCAGATGTTCTTCTGGATGTAGACCGCCCAGAGGTCACCAGTTACCCGCTCGACTACCTGGGCGAGATAGATGAAGGCCGGATTGCTGTAGCCGAAGCGCGTGCCCGGGGCGAACTCAAGCTCCTGGTAGGGCATCATGGCGACGAGCTGTTCCCATCGCTTGGGCTCGAAGGGCTCCCATGGCCGGCCCTGGCCGTACGGCCAGGTCGGGTTCTGGAAGCCGGCCGAGTGTGACAGGAGCATGCGCAGCGTCACCTCGTCCATCGAGCCGTACGCGTCGTGCACCTGCCGGAGCTCGGGCACATACCGGGTGATGGGATCGTCGAGCGTGAGGCGCCCCCGATCCCGGAGCTGCATGATGGCGACGGCCGTGAGCGTCTTGGTGATCGAGGCCCAGTGATAGACCGCGCGCTCGTCCGGCGGGCGGTGCTGCTCGCGGTCGCCGAACCCGTAGTGATGGCGAGCGAGGATGCGGCCGTGCCCCACCATTACGGCGCTCGCGCCGACGACAGCATCGGCGCGGGCATAGGCATCGAGCGCGGCGGTGAACGCGGGCCAGCGAGCCGGCACGGGCGGCGCCCCCCGGCTCGCCTGCGCTGTCCCGGAACCGGTGGCCAGCGGCGCGAGGATGAGCAGCGCGATGCCCGCGCGCAGGGGAACGGCCTACGCCCGGTAGGCGTCCACCGACACGTTCAGATCCTGGCGCAGCTCCGCGTCGCCGCTCAGCAGCGTCGCCCACGTGATCTCCTGTCCCTTGCGGGCGCCCTTCGGCGTGATCTTCACGCCCTCGGGGGACATGGTGACCGTGTAGAGCTTCCCGTCCAGGTCCAGCTCGCGCTTGATGGTTTTGTCCAGTTTGGTAGCCATTCGCTCCTCGGAGACCAGGGGATTCCGCCGCCGCTGCGACGAGGGGAGGGACGCCGCGGGCGCCCTCCGCCACAAATTAGGCTGTCGGAGGCGCGCAAGGAACCGTCACAGTGGACGCTCACATCTGAGCCGACGGTTACTGCGCCTGTGGGACTCGACCGGCGCCTCTGAGTGACGGGATCATACGCCGCGCTGGCCAGCATGTCCAACTGTGACGCAAGTCACTTCAGTGGCTGTGATTGCTCTCTACTATCTCTACTCGTTTCGACCATGTTCGGCTTTTCTTTGGACCAGGTACGACAGGCAACGGGAGGAGCATATGAGCCACGCGGGCAAGCCACCCAGGACAACCGATCAGCGCTCGAATGCCGTCAAGGATCCCAGCGAATGGAGCACAGGCGACGAGCCGATGACGGCAGCGCAGGCCTCCTACCTCCACACGCTGGCAACCGAGGCGGGGGAGGCGGTGGACGGCGAGCTGACGAAGGCGGAGGCTTCCGAAAAGATCGACGAGCTGCAGGAGAAGACGGGGCGCGGGAAGGGCGAGCAGCGCTAGCCTCCGTTCATGGGCGGCGCTGCTGCTGGAGCAGCCTGACCAGCATCCCACCGAGGTTGGCGCCGGCGAACGCGGTGCCGAGCAGCACGAACCACCGGGCCGCGGCCCTCAGGATGTTCACCTCGCGCACGTCCACGATGACGAGGAGCACCTTGGCGCTGAGGAGCGTGGCCGCCATCGAGAAGAGAAGGAGCTGGACCAGCAGCAGGGGCCGGTAACCCATGCCCTTGTACAGCCAGTAGAGCGCGAGCGCGACCAGGAGCCACGCGAGCAGCCCGATGCGTGTGCTCCGGCCCAGGGGCAGCTCGTGAATCAGCGGTACCACGAGGAGGCCGAGGACCAGGAGCATGAGCAGCAGGCGAAGCGACGCCCGGCGGAGCTCGCCCGGCGTCGCTTCCTCGGCGGTGGGCGGCACCTGCGTGCCCATCAGCCGCCCTTCCTCACGCGAGAAGTCATGGACGCCGCCTACTCGTAGTTGGTGAACGGCGGGGTCTCCAGCACCTCCCCGGACCGCTGATCGCGAATTCGATGCACCAGGGTGACCTGGTCCTCGCCCTCGCGGCGGACTCGGGACTCGAGCAGCTCGTACCGGGCCGCATCGCCGTAACCGTCGTCATTCAGCCGCTCAGCCTCTCGACGGCAGACATCGCCCGGGGTGGGACGGCTAGCGGGGTACGCATCCTCGTGGTGCGCGACGAGTGCGCGCCAATCGTCATCACCGGCTCGCTCGACGGCGGCCCGGACGTCTTCTCTGGTCAATGGCATGATGGCCTCCGCACAGCACTGGCCGAGTTGGATTCACAAGATAGCTCAGACTAACTCCGTAAATATGTACCCGATATAAGTTTGCCCGGAGCAGCTCGAGTCCTAAATCAGGTCTCTCCTGGCGGCTGGCTTCTGGACCGCACGAACGGGACTTTCACGTGCAATGGCTCATTCCGGACCTCGATCAACCGCGAACGCGGGTCGTATCGGCCCACCACGACGTCGTACCCACCTGGCGCCAGCGGCCCGACCGTGGCCTGGTACACGATCGTCCGGTATCGTATGTCGCGGGGCAGCGGAGCGTCCAGCGGCCACCCGGGCAGCGAATCATATAGCGTGAGCCGGATCGTGCCGGGATCGCTCACGTCCACATCGCCGTAGATACCGCCCCCTTCCACCTGGCGCGTGGTCCCGCGGACCATGACCAGCGCGCCCTCCACACTCGCGACCGGCGATCCGGCGTGATCCGGGCCCGGCTCACCAAGCACGCGGACCCGCGCCTCGGGCACAGGCATCGGCGACGCCCCGTGCGCGCATGCACCGGCCATGAGGGCCAGCAGGGGCACCGCTCGCGACACCTTCACCATCGGCGCGGTGCCGCGTCCGCAGGCTCGCAGGCCCGGGCAGGCGCCTCGCAAGATGAGAGAGCGAGTGCGAACCCGCGGACATTCCCGGCGGCGGAGGTGTTGGAGGGCAACGGCTTAGCCCCTGACCCACGCGCGGCATGCCCGTTGCCCCTCGGGCGCGCGTGTCTCTCCGGATCCTGCTGTCCACCGCCGCCCTCGTTGTCCTCGCCGCCTGCGGATTCGATCCCGGCGATGACTCGCCCATGACGCCGCCGTCCGTCTACCGTGAGTGGTGGGCGAAAACGGAGGCGTGCTCCGGGCTTCGCGGCGACTTCGATCGCGTCAAGTGGAGCGTCGTCCCGGGACACAGCTTCCCCTGTGCGAGCGGTCGGTGCGCGGGTCACTGGGAGCCGCGGCATGAGGTGTTCATCGCCGAGCAGTGGCTGATGAACGAGATGGTAGTGCGGCACGAGATGCTGCACGACCTGCTGGACCGCGCCGGCCACCCCGATCCGCCGTTCGGCAACCCTTGCCCGCTCACCTGGGCTACCTGGCAGGGCGACCTCGTCGCCACCACGTCCAGTCCCGCATTCTAGCGCTCGGATGTGATGCGCGTCCTACGCGCGCTCCAGGCTTCCCGGCCCATGTTGCGGCTCGTCGGGGAAAGCACCCCGGCCCCTTCGAGCGAGGTCTGCCATGCGGGACCCGGGCCCCAGCACCCCTTCCGAACCGCTGCCGGAATCAGGCATGGGGGGCGCCTCCGATGCCGGCGCGCACGGCCGCCATCCGGCATCTCACCCCGACGCACCGCCACGCGCCGACGACACCATCGGCGACGCGGCCATCGAGCGCCGGCGCCATCATGACGCATCCTACCAGGGCCCCGAGCGCCGGCGAGGCCAGCGCTAGGGCGTAGTGTTCCGGGAGATCGGGGCGCTGGCGGACCGAAGCTCGGTATGCCGAATCTGCCCACCCACAAGCGCGGCCCACGCGAAGAGACCGAAGGACACCACCAGCGCGGCGCACACCACACCCGACAGGATGGGGCTCGGCGCCGGCGCCCGTCGTCCCAGCCAGAGTGTGAGCACGGCCAGCGCTCCGGTCACGAGCACGGCAATGAAGCCGACTTCCGCCCGCTCTTCGTGCTCGTGCGCGAGATCACGGTCCATGTCGGGGACGAGCTCGCGCAGGCGGTGCTCCGCGGGCTCTCCGGTCAGGTAGACCGGAATCGTCAGGAGCGCCACGAGCACGGCGGCCACGAGACCCAGGCGAGCCACCTCCGCCGACCGGCGAACGAGACCCCAGCCGAGCAGCAGTGCCGCCGCGCTGGTACCGAGCAGCGGCATATGATTCAGCATCAGATGCACGTGCAGCGGACTGAGATCCATCGAGCCTCCCCAAGGTATTCTTCCAACGATACACCAGTCTGGGGCGCGTTGCGGCGGCGTCAGCGGCCGGTCAATTGCCGAGGGCCGCGTGCCCGGCAGCCGCGACCTCGCCATCCTGAGCCGAGGCCATGCCGCTGACGCCGATGGCGCCGATCACGGCCCCGTCGACTCGGATCGGCACGCCGCCTTCGAGCGCGACGATACCGGGAAGCGTGAGCAGGGCTGTGCGCCCGCCGGCAATTCCGTCCTCGAGCGCTTTCGTGGGACGGTGCAGGAGCGCGGCCGTGCGCGCCTTGCGGACGGCGATTTCCCGGCTCGCCGGCTGGGTGTCGTCCAGACAGTGGAGAAGGATCAGCCCGCCGCCGGCGTCCACCACCGCAATGGCGACCGTCCAGTCTCGCTCGATCGCAAAGCGCTCGGCGGCAGCGGCCATCGCCTTGGCAGCGTCGAGGGTGAGCGCGCGAACCGTGCGCAGGTGAGTCATCCCTGACAATCCTTTCCCTGGTGTGGCGAGTGCCCGGCGCTCACGCCACGTAACGCGCGACAGCCATCGCAACGGTGGCGAGCAGGAGCAGCCCCGCCCCGAGCCCGCTGGCGCGCGCGACCTTCCGCTGGGTGCGTTCGATGGTGGCGATCTCCTCCGGTGTGGGCGGGCGCCCGGCCGACTGCAGCCGAGCCGTTAGCATGCCGAGCTGTTTCGCCGCGGGGCTGATGATGCCGATCCCGAGGAGGAGCGCGACCAGCGCCAGTGCGCCGCCCAGGCCGAACACCCGACCCTCACCCGATGCCAGCCACGCCGCCGAGGTGAACCCCGCCGAGTCGCGCCAGTAGAGCGCGAGCCCGGAGAGCACCGTGAGGGCGCCAGCGCCCAACAACCAGAGCGGCATCCGCCGCACTTCGCCGACCTGGTACATGACAGGCCCGGCAGCCGGACCGGCCGCGCGGAGACTCGGGAGGAGGAAGGCGGCGAGAAAGACCACCGTGCCCACCCAGAATGCGCCGGAGACGATGTGCGCGATGCGGAGAATGTGCATGCCGACCAGACTATCCATGGATGCCGCGCTCCGATGAGGGGAGACCTTCAGGATGCCGTGTCGATCGGTTCGACCACGACGGCGGTGCCATAGCAGAGGACTTCGGTCACGCCCGACATGATCTCGGTCGCGTCGTAGCGCACGCCCACGACGGCGTTCGCCCCGCGCCGCTGCGCCTGGGCGAGGAGAATGTCGAAGGCATCGGCTCGCGCCCGCTCGCACAGGGTCGTGAGAATGGAGATATGGCCGCCGATGAGCGTTTCGACCTTGGCGCCGATGGTGCCGAGCAAGGAGCGGGAACGCACAGTGACGCCGCGCACCACCCCAAGCGACCGCACGACGTGATAGCCGTCGAGGGTAAACGCCGTGGAGGTCATTTCTTCGTTCATGCGGTCCACTCCCGGTCCAGGATTCCATAGATGACGTGATCCACGAAGCGGTCGGTGATCCAGTGCGACTCCCGGCGGATGCCTTCCTCCTGAAAACCGAGCCGCCGGGCCACGGCCCGGCTGGCGGTGTTCCGCACGGCGCACTGGAGCTCGATGCGATGCACCCGCTCCGCGGTAAAGAGGCGCGCCACCGCCCAGCGCGCGGCCCCGGTGGCGAGACCGCGGCCGGTGAAGTTTGCGCCCAGCCAGTAGCCTACCTCGGCGTTCCGGTTGTCCCGGTCGATGTACCAGCAGACCACCCCGCCCGCCAGTGCGCCCCCGACCCGGATGCCGCAGTGGAAGCCGTCTCCGGCGGCGAGCTTGCGCTGGAACCGCGCGATCAGCGCCTCGACATCGGCCAGCGTCCGGATGGAAGCCGACCAGCGGAGCCAGCGGTCGAGATGTGCCCGGTTCGCCGCGACGAGGGCGTGTACCTCGGTGGCGTCGCGCGCGTCGAGCGGCGTGGGCTCGATGTCGTTCACCCGGCGCTCACCGGGCGTGAGGAGGCCCGGCACATCGGCTTCTCCCGGAAGGTGACGGTCGTTACGGTAGACCACGGCGGATGACGTATCCTGGGCGCAGCCGCCCCTGGTGGGCGCAGACAACTTTCCTGGGGGTGAATATGGCGAACCGCGATGCTCCGCGTGGCCTGTTCCGCTATGGTGTCGGCGTCCTGATCCTGATCGTGATCGCCCTGATCATATACGCGGTGACGCGGGGCGCCGTGACGCCCGGACCCCGGGCGGTCGTAGACTCGACCGTCGTCCCGAAGGTACGGCCGTAGCTCGGGCCCGGTCCCCCGCCCCGCGATCCCGCGGCCTTGGCCGGCGCGCGGGACCGGCCTAGCGTTCGGCATCCCCGAACCGGAGCCCTGGACATGCGTGCCGACGAGTTGCGTGCCCTGCAGAGTCCCCTCAAGGAACAGTACCGACGTGAGCCGGAGACAGCGGTGGTGACGCTCCGCGCCGCCGCGCGACTTGATGAAACGGCCGTGAGCTGCCACGTCGACACCGGCCGGGCGATGGTGGAGGCGGGCCTGCATCCCGCCACGGGCGGCACCGGACAGCTCGCCTGCTCGGGCGACCTGCTGCTGCAGGCGCTCGTCGCGTGTGCCGGCGTGACGTTGCGGGCGGTGGCGACCGCGCTCGGGATCCCGATCCGCGGCGGGGAGGTGCGGGCGGAGGGTGAGCTCGACTTTCGCGGGACGCTCGGCGTGAGCAAGGAAGTGCCCGTCGGTTTCCGCGCGATCCGGCTCGAGTTCACGCTCGACACCGAGGCCGGCGCGGAGCAGCTCGCCAGCCTGCTCAAGCTGACGGAACGGTACTGCGTCGTACTGCAGACCCTGCGCACACCGCCCGAGTTGAGCGTCGCATGCGATCATGGGCGGTGATGCCGCCCCTGGACGCGCCAGTCCTCGGACAGGAGGGCCCAGTGCTCGTGGTCCCGCCAACGGCCCGCCACCTTCAGATACCGGGGCGAACTTCCCTCGCGGCGGAAGCCGGCCCGCCGAACGAGCGCGAGCGATGCCGCGTTGCCGGGCTGCACGTTGGCCTCGACGCGATGCAGCCGCAGGCCGCCGAAGGCGAGCCGGAGCATCAGCCGCAATGCCTCCGTCATGTAGCCCTGGCCCTGGAACGGGGCGCCGATGTAGTAGCCCAGATAGCCGCTCTGGAACACGCCGCGCACGATCTCGGTGAGATTGATGGCGCCGAGGAGCGCGTCGTCCTCGCGGCGCCAGATGAGCCGGCAGGCCGCCGCCGGCGAGCGGCTCCGTTCCAGGTACTTCGCGAAGGCCACGGGCGTGCCCTCGGTTCCGACCCAGCCGGTGAAGGCCGTCCGGCTGACCCCGACGAGTGCGCACCACGCATCCTCGTCCGCCGGTCGCGGTGGCCGCAGCTCGACCCGGATGGACATGCGCGAACCGGTCAGCCGAGCGGCAGTGCGAGCGGCGCGCCCGGCACGGGGAGGCGCAGCCGATCCGACATGCCAGCCTCCGCAAACGCCCGCTCGAGCTCCACGCCGGACTCGGAGTAGTGTGCCCAGCCTTCGAAATGCAGGGGTACCACGATCGCGTCACTGAACGCCCGAGCCGCGGCGACCGCCTCCGCCGCGCTCAGGGTGAGCGTCGCGGGACCCACCTCCCTGACGCGGGCCGCGCCGGTGAAGAGCACTGCCACGTCGACGGTGAACCGTTGTCCAACTTCGGCGACGTCCTCGTACCACACGGTATCGCCCGAGACATAGATCGCGTGGTCCGGCCGGTCAATGAAGGCCAGCGCGAAGCCGATCACGGGCCCACGATCGCCGCCGGCCGGCCCGTGCCGTGCCGGCGTCGCGGTCACCAGGAGCCGGCGGCCGCCGCCGGCGGGCAGCTCCCGCGTCTCCCAGGCGGCGAGGCCGATCGCATGCCCTCCGAGGCGCCGGGCGCCCTCCGTCGTGGTGAGCACCACGGGCGCGCCGTTGACCACGCGGCGGCCGGCGACGTCGAGGTTGTCCGCGTGGTGGTCGTGGCTCAGGAGCACCGCGTCCACCGGTCCGAGCGATTCGGCCGGGAGCGCGGGCCCCCGCGTCTTCCGGAGCACGTAGGTTGGCGTGGGATATTCGCTGCCGGCGGCGTCGAAGGTCGGGTCCGTGAGGAGGCGGAGCCCGCCAAGGGCCAGCAGCGCCGTCGGCCCGCCGATGTAGGTCAGGCGGAGCGTGTCCGTCGTCACGCGCCTGGATCCCCGGGTGGGAGCGGCACCGCTGCGAGAGGGCCGGCCACCGTCACCCAGGGTCGCACCCGCCAGCTCCGCACCAGACCATGCCGGACGTACGGGTCCCCGGCCGCGAACAGCTCGGCGGCGGCGGGACTCTCTCCCTGGAAGAGCAGCACCGCCGCGTCGACCGGTTCCTGGAGCGCGCCGCCCAGGACGAGCTCCCCGCGCTCGGCGAAGGACCGCGCGTGTGCCAGGTGGGCCGCGCGGTGGGGCTGGCGGAGTGTCACGTAGTCGTCCACCAGGTCGTAGAAGAGCAGGTAGTGCATCACGCCGAAATTCCTATTGGCGACCGAAGTGCCAGTCGGTGAACAGTCCGATCCAAACCATCACGGCCGACAGGAGCAGATACAGAAACGCGGTGGCCTCGTCGCCGATCAGCCCGCGAAGCCAGCGCGCCTTGTAGTCCTCCCAGAACCACCATGGGCGGATCACGGTCGAGAGCCCGAGGAGTACTCCCAGACCTGCCCACAGCGCCCGATCCCGCTGCCAGCCGAGCGAGTCGGCCGCGAGCCACACAGCGGCGAGCGAGAGCAGGGAGATTCCGGTCAGGATGAGCCTGCCCCGCCACGGACGGCGCTCCGCCGGCGCGGCAACCGTCACCGTCTCCCCTCGCCAGGCGCGGAGCGCGAGCAGCAGAAAGGCGAGGCTCACGGCACTGAAACCGAAGACCCAAAGCAGCATCGGTGACTCCGGGGAGGGCGGCGCGTCGCTCCGACCGGTCAACGCCGCAGGCTCAGCACGACCACCGCGAGCACGCCGGCGACGGCGAGGAAGCGAAGCGCGAGCAGGAGCCCGCGCGGCGCGCCCATGACACCGGCGAACACCAGCGCGGTCATCACCACCAGGCTGGCGGCCATGCACGCGAGGCGCCAGCCTTCGAGCCGCCAGCGGCTGGCCAGCCGATCCGACCCCGACGAACCGCCGGGCGGCAGCAGCTCGCGAAGGCGCCGCCACCGGCGGTACCCATGCTGAAGCACCAGCACGCACAGGACCGCGAAGAAGACGAACAACATCCACCAGGCCCGGAAGTCGGGCAAGCGCCGCTCAGACCGCGGGCCGACGGAACACGGCCCGCACTCCCGGCGTGAGCAGCATGGCCACGGCCGCCCCCAGACACACGAGCGAGCCCGCGAGCACGAGCTGGAAGCCGCTGGGCGGGAGCCAGTAGAGATCGTCCCGCTGCACCACGAGCGTCGTGAGGGCGCCGGCCGCGAGCCAGAACACTCCCATCACCAACCCGAGCCACCAGGCCCAGCGACGCCCGCGGAGCAGCCCCCACGCGACGATGCCGGCGCCGATCACCTGGATCAGCACCGGCACCCATCCCCGGGGCGAACCCCATCCCCCGCCCCGGAGCACCACGGCCGCGTTGACAAAGGCGCTCACGCCGTACAGTGCGAAGAGCGCGGCCGCGAGCTTCACCCCGCCCGGAGCGCGCCGGTCACTGGCCGTGATGGGCCGCGGCATGGTGATCCTCACGCTGAAAGGCCAGGAACGCGTGGATGGCGCGCACCGCCTCAGGGTCGCCGCTGCGGACTCGAACGGCGGCGCCGCGCGGAAGCGACTCGACGGTGTAGGTGATGAGATCGCGCCGGGCGCTCATGGCGTCCGTGCCCGGCACGGCGCGGGCGTGCACGAGGCCGGGCAGTTGGAAGTCGCCGCCGGCGAACTGCCGTGCAATCTGCTCCATGTGCCCGCGGATGCGTGTAATCCCTGCGGTATCGTCGGTGTCCCGCTCCAGCGCGATCCGGCCGCCGTCGGGCAGTGGCTCGAACACGTGGCTGGAGGTGTACTGGTCCACACCCATCGCGACTTCGCCACGGGCCTGAACGCCGGCGTAGGCCGGGTCGTCATGCGCCGCCGCTCGGCGCGCCGCGGCCTGGTCGCCGGCGGGCCGGCACGACACGACTCCGAACAGCACGGCCGCCGCGAACAGACGCATCACCTGCCCTCCTCGCACCGCCGGCACTCGAGCGTCGTGCCGAGCCGGCCGGCCCGGCCCTCGGGGGACACGACCCAGGGACGGACCTGCCACGGCGGGTCGTGTCGCACATGCTGGGTGTGGCCGCACTCCAGCTCGGCGACCCAATCTCGCTCGTCGTCCTGATGAAAGCCCACGATCCTGCGCCTCACTCAGACGGCACCACTCCGGCCAAGCCGCAGCCATACCCGCAGCGCCGACCAATGTGCCGCTCCGATCGTGATCCCGGTCAACGCCGCCGCGCCCGTCTCGCGGGTCAGCAGCCATTCGGCGGCGACGAGCTCCATGACGACGCCGGCGCCCAGTCCCGCCAGCGCGAACGGCCACAGCGCGACATGCGCCGCGCGGCGGCCGAAGGCCACCACGCCGCACGTGTACGCCAGCAGCCCGCTGCCGATGGTGAACACCAGCCGCGACTCGTGCGCGGCAGCGCTGTACCAGAGCACCATGCCTCCGATCAGCAGTACCACCACCGTCGTCCCGAGCATCTCCACGCTGGTGAGCCAGCCCGGCTCGCGGGGCCGGTCGCCCGTCACGCAGCCGGCCCCGGCAGGTGCTTTCGGTAGGCGTGCTGCGTCTTGATCCTCGCGTAGCCCAGGCGTTCATAGAAGGGGTGGGACTCGGACCGTGCCACATTGCTGCGGACGGCCATCAGCCCCAGGCCGCGTGCCTTCGCCCAGCTTTCGGCCGCGTCCACGAGCCGGCGTCCCAGCCCCTGGCCTCGGTACTCCGCATCCACGACCAGCCCGAGGATCTCACAGCGCCGGCCGGACTCCAGCAGCTCCTGCTCGGCAGCGTGCAGCCAACCAACGATCCCGCGCGGCGGCAGCTCGGCTACGAGGAGGAGGTCGTCCGCGCGCCCCAGCAGCCGCTCGAGTCGAGCGCCCATCATCTCCGGGGCGACCGGATAACCCAGGACTCCGCTGAGCTCCGCGAGCCGAGCGCCATCCCGCGAAACCGCGCGCCGGATGACCGGTGGGCTCAGGCCGCCTGCCCCGTATGCACGGCGATGGTGGCCTGGAGCCGCGCGGCGGCCTGCTGGACCTCGGGCCACTCCGGGTACCCTGCCCCCACGGCACCCGTGCTCAGCTCGGTCGTGAGCGCCCGACACATTTCGGCGGCGCGACGAAGCCGGAAGCGCTCGGCCACGGCGCGCGGCTCCTCGGTGCCGGCAGCGCTGAGCAGACTCCAGACCCGAAGCCTGATATCGTCCACGACGCTCTTGAACTCCGGCAGACCTTCCGGGGCCACCTCTCCTCGCTCCAGGCGGGCCTCCAGCCCATGCAGAATGTTGCGCATGCTGGAGAGCTCGTCCTGCACGCTGTGCGACACGCCATGACCTCCTCGGAGTATTGTGAGGCTTGCGATAACGCGATCGGGAGCGCCCTTCAGCCTAGCGGCGCCAGCGGCGGGCGGAAAGGGGCCGGCCTGCCGGATGGGGCGTGCCCCTCAGTCGCCGAGCGAGCTGAGCGGCACCAGGCTCTCGAACGGCTCGTAGACGAACGTGAGGCTCTCATCCGTCAGCAGCCAGCGGCGCGCGAGGAGCGCCCGGACGGCGCGCTGTGCCGCCTCCAGCATGGTCGGCGGCAGGCGGAGTGATGCGAGTTGGGCATCGAGCTCCTCGAGCAGCCCACCGAGCCGCTCCCGGTCGGGCTCGGGAGCGTTGCCGAGCGCCGCCGCGACGTTGTTCCAGGCACTCAGGTACGGATCACGCCCGGGCGTCGGCGGAACGGCGGGCCGCAGCTCGCCGCTCGAGCGCCGCGAGAGGCGCTCGACGAACTGGCGGGCCGCCGCGGCCTCGGCCCATGCGCTCTCCCAGTTCATTTTGGCCGGCCTAGGCCGGGCCACGCTGGAGCTGGTCCAGGAGACGCTCTCCGAGCTCCTGCCGGCGCACGAGGACGTGTCGCAGATCGTGCTGCTCGGTCCGTGCGATCTCGCGCTGGAGCTCGGGCAGATAGGCCTCGAGGAGCTCGCGGAGCGTGACGGTCTCCCGGTCGTCGAGTACGAGCTGCATGGATCGATCTCCTGTTCTGGGGGTGCTGGGTGATGGATGCTCAGCGAGCCGGTCCCGGCGAAACCCCTCCTTCGCGAGGCGGTACCGCCAGTCGGCGGCGAGCGCGGGACAGTTGAGCAGGACGATCGCCTCGCGCGGCTCGCGCTCGCGGTTGGCCATGGCCGCCGCGGCCCGGCGCACCGTCAGCTCGGGATGGCTGCGAGCCGCGAGCACGACCGGCGCGCCCACCTCGAGCGCCCCCGGCGTCAGCACCCGCAGGTACCAGCCGGACCGGCCGGTGGCGCGGATGCGCCGCATCAGGTCGTCTCGCCGGTTGTGCCACGCCACGCGGTTGCAGGGGCTCCGGGGCTTGCTGACCTCGAGGAGCGCGTCGCCGATCGCCCACTGGTCTCCGAGGCACACGCTCTCCTCATCCGCACCCGCGACGGTCAGGTTCTCGCCGAAGCTGCCGATCGGCACCTCGGCCCGGCCCCACTCCGCGCACCAGCGGGGGTAGTGGCTCGCCGCATAGGCCAGCACCGCCTGTTCCGGTCCGCCGTGGGCTCGATGGTCGGCGACCTCGTCACCCGCCAGTCCGTGTCTGTCGAGCCAGACCGGTCCGGCCACCGGCTCCTTCCCGATGGCGCTCGTGAAGACCTCGTGCGCGGGATCCTCGGCGCCGGGAATCACGTAGGTCTTCGGCCGGCCGACCCGCAGGGAGACGATCCGCAGGTCGGCCACGGGTCAGGCGTGGTCCGCGACGGCGGTGACACCCTCGTGCCGCGCGCAGTGCGCGCAACAGTAGAAGGTATTGTTGGCCTCGATCCCGTGCCCCAGGATCCTGCAGCCGCAATGGGCGCAAATGGGCGCGAGCCGGTGGATGGCGCACTCGAAGCTGTCGAACGTATGCGTCTGGCCCGCCGCGACGACCTGAAAAGACAGATAGTAGTCGTTGCCGCAGACTTCACACTGAGCCATGAGACCCTCCTCGGTGCCGGGCAGCCCCGCGCCGCCCCTCCTGGAAGAGTGAACCAGCCGAAGCGCGCGCGCCAGCCATCGGCCTATGCGTCCGGCTCGCGAACCACTCCGGGCACCTGGCGGAGATCGAGATCCCGCATGGCCCCCACGGCAACTTCCCAGGCGCCCTCGCAGCAGAGCCCCCGGAGCGCGGCGTCCTCGTAGGCTTCGAGCGCGGCTTGGAGAAGCGTGGTCCGCACCCGCTCGGCCACGCGGCCACGCTCGTGCTCGTCCCACGGGGGCTTGGTCATGGATTCCTGTCCGGCTCGGGCGTCGCCGAGGCATAGCTCAGGCGGCCCCGGCGGATCGAGGCTGCCGAAGTGTAGGGGTGCAGCGCGGTAGTCCCCGGTCCCAGGATATGCCAGACGTCGCCCCCACTCCACCGGAGGACATCGGCGATGAGGCCGCGGTGGCAACGCCACCAGAGCGCCTCCGCGCACATGATCGCGGTCCGGAGCCCGAAGGCCATGCTTACCAGTTCGGTGAGGCCGTCGGCAAAGGGCTCCGTCAGCAGGTAGTCAGCGTAGCCGCGAAAGCCGGCGTTGCGCCAGGCGGTGCTGGCGGAATCGGGCGCGGGGCGGCGGCGCCCGCCGAGCTCCGGGAGCCACCGGTACGCCAGCCCGTGCACGTCGAGGGCCGCGGCGAGCCGGTCGCGCCCGAATTGCGGCAGCCGGCGCGACCCGGGGTAGCGCCGCACATCGGCCACCGCCTCGATCTCGTGCTCGGCCAGCAGCGCGAGAAACTCGGCCTCGGTACGGGTCGAATGCCCGATGGTCCACACGCGAAGCCCTGCCAGCGGCTCGACGGGCCCCCGGACGCTCCCGCTCAGAAGGTCGTCGTCTCCTCGTCCGCGATCAGGAAGACGGGCGGTCCCCCGCTGGAGATCGAGATGGCGTGAGCCACCGCGCGTCCCGCCGGCTCGCCCGAAGCCGCCGCCTGCAGCGCCTGCAATGAGGGGAAGTGCAGCTCGGCAATCCGGGAGTACGGCGCCGGACCGCCGTCGGCCGTGCCCGTGATTCTCGACGCGACGAACTTGGTCATGCCCTTGAAGTTCGCCGGCGTCACCATGGGAGAGTGCTCTTCGCGATACAAGCGTTCGAACGTCGCCGGGTCGCGCGGCGTCGGGTAGAGGACGACCAGCTTCGCTCCTGGCATAACACCTCCGTCGTGGGGATGAGGACGATCTCGCCGATCAGCGGCGCCGCGTCACGAAGCGTCGCAGCGCTCCGAACGCCTCCGCCAGATCGGCGAGCTGGTGGTTCGCATTCAGTCCGCTGGGATTGGGCAGCACCCAGAGAGCCGCCGGGCCCAGCGACTCGGGCTGCCGGCCCACCACCGCGCCGGCCCGGCCGAACGCGGAGCGATAGGCGCCGATGCCCAGGACGGACACGCACGCCGGCCGATAGCGGCGCACCTTGCGCGCCAGCCGCGCGCGGCCGGCGCGCAGCTCGTGCGGACTCAGCTCGGCGGCAGTAGCCGTGGCGCGGGCGACGAGATTGGTGATGCCGAGGGCGCGCTCGAGCAGGCGGCGCTCCTCCCACGGCTGGAGCACGCGATCGGTGAAGCCGCTCGCATGCAGCGCCGGCCAGAACCGGTTCCCCGGCCGGGCGAAGTGGTGACCCGTCGCGCCGGAGTAAAGCCCCGGGTTGATTCCGCAGAAGAGCACGGCGAGTCCCGGGGCAATGAGATCCGGCACCGTTCGATTGGCGGCGGCCGCGACCTCCGCCCGGCTCGGCCGCCTGCCCTGACCGATGCCGGACCGCACTAGAACCGCGCGGGAAACAGCGCGCTGCTCCCGTCCATGTCACCGGTATCGGCGTAGCACAGCGGCCTCGCGTCCGGATCGAGGATCTGCCCGCCGAGCACGCGGCCCAGCACCAGCTCATGATCTCCGCTCTGCATGCGGCCGGCGGGTGCGCACTCGAGCCAGGCGAGCGCATCCTCCAGCATCGGCGCGCCGGTGCGGCCCGGGCGCCAGCGGACCCCTGCGAGCTTGTCCTGCTCCCGGCCGGAGTGGGTGCCGAACCGCCGAGCCAGGTCGAGCTGACCCTGCTTCAGCACGCTGACGGCGAAGCCCTCGCCCTCGGACAGGAGTCGATAGGACGCATTCTGCGGGTTGACGCTCAGTGCCACCAGCAGGGGATCGAACGATACCTGCATGAGCCACGCGGCGGTAAAGCCGTCGCGCTGTCCGCCGTGGGCGACGCCGACGACGTGCACGCCGACGGTCAAGCGGCCGAAGAGCGCCGCGATCGCGCCGCCGGTGTCCGTTTGCTCCGGTGCCCCGTGGCCGGGACGACTCACGGGCTGGAACAGCTCGATCGGATTGCCGGCGGGATCCTCCAGCAGGATCTGGCTCCCGCCGACGCCGGTCACGATGTCGTTGCGGAAGTGGGCGCCTGCCTTCCGCAGGGTCTCCACCTCACCGGCGAGATCGCCCACCTCGAGCTGAATGCGATTCCATCCACCGGGCTCGGGTCTCCGGCCATCGGGCATCGGCTGGGCACCGCCGCCCTGCCCGACCGGCGCGCTGAGGAGAAGCCGCAACGCTCCGCGCGAGAGCATCGCGAACGGCGGCGCCGGATGCATGTCGAGATGGAAGCCGAGGTGGCGAGTGTAGAACTCGATCGCGGAGTCCACGTCGTCCACGATGTAGCGGACGCTCGAGCCGGCCATGGTCATGTGCCCGGCACCCCCATGTCGGCCCAGATCCTCCAGCCGCCGTCCGCCTGCCGCTTCCAGAGCGTCACGTACCGGCCGCCGATGCGCTGTTCGGCCTTGCCCTTCGGGTGGAAGGCGTACGACCACGCTCCGGTCTCGTAGGCGACGTCGTCCACCAGCCAGACTTCGGCGGTCTCGATGCCCACCCGCACCGCACCGACCTCGGCGAGAAAGCGTGCGACATCGCTCGCGATCGCCTCGCGGCCCCGGATCACCTTGCCGCCCTCGTTCAGCCGCGCGCCGCCCGCATCGTAGACTCTGGCCAGCGCCTCGGCGTCGGATGCCAGAAACGCAGCCTTGTACGCGACGTTGCCGGCTTCGATGGCCTTCCGGGCGGCGGCGAGCTCGGCGGGCGGAGCCGTCTGCCCGGCCAGAGGGGGAGCGCACGCGAGGAGCAGCAGGAGCGTTCGGTACATGAGATTCATCGTTCGGCCCTCGCTGGATGGCCCGGACGGGGCGATTCGTGCCTGGCGCCGGCGCATGCGGGCCGGCCGTGGACCTCCCCAGGGACGCCGCAAGCCGTATCGGCTTCACAAGTCTCCGAGGGAATTCCGGCCCGGGGCATCAGGTGGCGCCCTCCCCCAGTTTCACCTCGGCCCCATCAGGGAGGCCGTGGAGCCGGCGCGCCAGTTGGGCGAGCAATCGGCGCTGCTCGAGCGCGTCGACCGCCCGGAGCTCGCGAGTCGAGCCCTCCGCCTGGAGCACGAATGGCGGGAACGCCGCCAGCAACTGCCCGGGCCGGAGCTCGCCCCCAGCCTGGCGAAAAGTCAACAGAGGCTGATAGTCGAGCACCCGCTCGGGGTCGGCCGCAAGGGCCGTGAAGAACCCATCGAGTGACTCGGCGGCGTCGCTGATCTCGCCCAGCTCGCCATGCAGGCGAACGACGGCGCGTTCGCGCACGAGAAACTGGTCGCCGAACGCATCCTCCGCGAACGGCACATCCGAGGGCTGCACCTCCGCGAAGAGGTGGTGCAGCGCATCGGCCCCGTGCCACGCGTGACGAAGGGAGTGCCAGGCCGGGCCACGACAGGCGCCGCGCACGTGGAGACCACCCAGGTAGGCGACACAGCCGTTCCGGCCACGGAGCGCGTCCGCGAGTCCGGCGGGGAGCTGCGCCAGGACTTCCGGGTCATCGAGTGCCGGTCCACTGTACAGCAGGTGGGGCAGATCGAGGTGCATTCCCTGAGCTTTCGGGTCGGGGCAGGTCGTCACCCGCCACCGTCGCGGCACCCGGGGGTGGCGGCCACGTTGCCGCGGGTGCGATTTGATGCTCGGTTGACGGTCCATCTCCAGGTTCAAGTGCCAGCGTGATCGGTCACGGTCGGCCGCACCGTTGCCCGACACACGCAACGCAATCCGTCCCACCTCCAGCCCAGCTCCTCTCCTTCGCACGGACGCCCACGTGCCCGACGGCGATGCGCCGGCCGACCGTACCTTCCGCATCCGGCTCGCCAACCGGCTCACGGAGTTGCGCCTCGCGATCGACCTCGGCGAGATCAGAACCCGAGCGGCGTTCAAGGCGGCGCTCGAGCGCGACGGCAGCTTCACGGCGGGTGATCCACGCGTCCTGAAGGCATGCCGCGAGGCTGGCCTCACGGCATGGCTCCGCGGGCCCGGCTTTCCGTAAACGAAATGAACCTCAGGCGAAAGCACCAGCCTGGCCGTGCCCTGGTTCTCCGCCATTTCTCCGCCATTAGATTGCACCCATGAGTTCCCCACCCGAGGCGTGGCTTCGCGGTCCGCTGCCCGACATCCCGCTCGCGCTCATGCCGGCCGCGCACGCGCTGGTCCAGGCCCGCGAGGACATCACCGACGCTACCGCGGGCGCGGACGAGTCCGACCTCTGGGTCCGCCCCGGCGGCGCCGCGTCGGCGGGATTCCACCTTCGGCACCTGGCCGGGAGCCTCGACCGGCTGCTCGCGTACGCGCGCGGCGAGCGGCTCACCCCGGATCAGCTCGCCGCGCTCCGCCGAGAGGGTGAGGCGGGAGAGGAGACGATCGGCGAGCTCACCGCCGAGGCAACGGCTGCGATCGGTCGCGCGCTCGACCAGCTCCGCCGGACCCCGGCCACGGCGCTCGGTGAGAGCCGCCCCGTCGGCCGGGCAGCGCTGCCGGCCACCGTCATCGGCCTCCTGGCGCACGCCGCCGAGCACACGTCGCGGCACACGGGACAGCTCATCACCACGCTGAAAGTAGTCCGTGGTCTCCGCGCTATTCCGTCACCCTGAGCGCGGACGCACGATGCCCGGCGAAGCTCTTGCCATCTACCTGAACGACCACCTCGCCGGCTCGGTTGCTGCGCTCGAGCTGATCGATGGTCTGCTGGCCCACGAGGAAGGCCGGCCACTCGAGCGGACCCTCATCGGGCTCCGGCAGGAAATCACGCAGGACCAGGAGACCCTCAGCGGGATCCTGAGCCAGCTCGACGCGGACGAAAGCGCGCTCAAGCGCGCGGCGGCATGGCTTGCCGAGAAGGCGGGCCGGGCGAAACTGTCCCTCGCCGCCAGAGAACACCCGGCGCTGGCGCGACTCGAAGGGCTGGAGTCGCTCGCGCTGGGCATCCAGGGGAAGGCCGGGCTCTGGCGCGCGCTGGCGGAGGTGGCCACGCACGATGCGCGGCTCGGCGGACACCAGTTCGGCACGCTCGAGATCCGCGCGGTGGCGCAGCACGCCATCGTGGAGCGCGAGCGCATCGCGGCGGCGCGCGAGGCGCTGGTGCAGCGGAGCGGGCCGGGCGAGGCGTTTCCAGGGTGACCGCTGCTTCGATTCGCGGTCGGCTCACCACGGCGGTGCTGGCCGGACTGCTGAGTCTGCCGGCCACCGCCGGCGCGCAGACCGCCGCCGACTCGGCGGCGAGCGCGGCCACCGGCGTCTACCCCGCCCCGCCTGTCGCTCCGGACACCGGCCGGTCTGCCGGCGATACCGCGCGCGCCCAATCACCGGCCCCGAGCGGTCCGCTCGTCGTGAACGTCGCGCCGCCCGACACGATCCTTATCGCCGCGTGTGCCGGCGCGCCGCCGGGCTCCATGGCCGAGGGCATCCTCGCCGTCGTGTTCCGGAACGGGAGCACGGACCGCGAAAAAGCCGCGGCGGCGAAGCTGGTCGGTGGCGTGCTGGCCGGCCCGGCCCCCGGAACCGGCGAGGAGTACGTGAGGCTGACCGCCGATGCTCCTCCCGCGACGGTCGCGGCGGACCGACTGATCCTCCAGGACGCGGTGACGCGGGTCTCGCCGGCTCCTTGCCCGCCACCCGCGGCCCCGGCCGCGGAGCCGCCGGGACCTGCTCCCGGGGCCACTCCGGCACCCACGGTGGCTCCCGCCGGCCGTGACACAGCCGCGCCCGGCGGATCGGCCGCGCCCGACTCCGCGCGCTAGGACGGCGGTCGCTCGAACTCTTCGGGTATCTCGACAACGTCACGGGAGGAGCGCCGCCGGTCGAGCGCCTGCTGCACCTTGGCGAGCAGCTCGTCGTGGGTGAACGGCTTGGCGAGAAACCGCACGTCGGGATTCCGAAGCCCGTGCTGGATGAGGACCTCCGCGGGGTGGGCGGACATGTAGAGCAGGCGGAGCGAAGGCCAGTGCGCGATGATCTCCTGGCCGAGCTCGACACCGTCCACCACGGGCATCACCACGTCGAGGATCACCAGATTCACGTAGCGATACGCCATGTCGAGCACCGACATCGCCTCCTCGGCGCTCGCCGCCTCGAAGACGCGATAGCCCTCGCCGCTGAGAATGCGGTAGGCGATGCGCCGCGTGACGCGCTCGTCGTCCACGACGAGAATGGTGGTACCGGGGCCGGGAAACGGGATAGCCACGTCCGATGCCTCGCGGGTGATCGTGCGGGGAAGCAGGGGGTCTGAGTGAAAAGTTAGGCCGGCGAGGACTCACGATGGGTGAGGCGGGTCACAATACCCGGGGTGGGATTCGAACCCACACGGGACGAGGTCCCTGGAGATTTTAAGTCTTCAGCGTCTACCAGTTTCGCCACCCGGGCGGGACGGCTCCCGGAATCTAGCTCGTGGGCGCCGGGATCGCCTCCCGCCGCACGCCGCCCGCGGCACGCGTGCTCCACGCCTCGGGCGACCGGCCGAAGCGATCGCCGAAGTCCCGGCTCAGTTCGGCCAGGATGCGCGTCTCGCGGTCCGCGGGCGCGAGGACGACGACCGCCCCGCCCCAACCGGCACCCGTGAGCCGCGCGCCGTAGGCGCCGTGCGCCGTCGCCCGCTCGACCAGGAAGTCCGCCTCGGGCACCGTCGAGCGGTAATCCTCCCGAAGCGACGCGTGCCCTTCGACCAGCAGCCGGCCGACCGTCGCCAGGTCGCCCGCGGCGAGCGCCAGCGCGGCGGCCCGGGTACGTGCCGTCTCCGTCACCACGTGCCGCACGCGCGGCACCAGCGGCGGCGGCAGCCGCCGCGCGACCTCGGGGAGGTCGGCCGGCGCGAGCTGCGCCAGGAAGCGGAGGCCGGGGCGCCACGCGCGGCAGAGCGCCAGGGCCTCCTCGCACTCTCGGCGGCGCTCGTTGAGCGCGCCGCCGGTGAGCCGGTGAGAGATCCCGGTCTCCACGATCCAGAGCCGGTGCTCGAGCGGGACCCGCTCGAGGCTCCCGATGCCGGTCTCGAACAGGAGCGCCGTCCCCCGCTCGGCATGGGCGGCGATCGTCTGGTCCATGCGGCCGCAGCGCACGCCCACCCGATCGTACTCCGCGTGAAAGGCGACCTCGACCAGATCGGCCGCGCTCAGTGAGCGGCCGGCGAGCAGGCTCAGCGCACGAGCGGCGGCGACAGTGAGCGCGGCGGACGACGAGAGCCCCGCGCCCGCCGGCACCGTGCCGGCCACGGCCACGTGCGCGCCGGCGAGCGCCACTCCGCGGCTCCCGAGCTCCCGCACGACGCCGACGAGGTAGTCGGTCCAATCGCGCCGGAGCGGCCCCGCCACATCGAGCTGGTGGACCGCGCCGTCGAGCGAGGTCACGACCCGCCACTCGGCGGCCGGCGACGCGGCCACCGCGGTCCGGCGCTCGAGAGCGACAGGAAGCACGGGGCCGCCGTTGTAATCGGTGTGTTCCCCGATGAGATTCACGCGCCCCGGCGCGGAGGCAACGACCGTCGGCCGGGTGGCAAAGCTCGAAGCAAACTGCGAAGTTGCGAGTCTCGCGGACGACATCATGGGCACGGCCGACGACTTCTTTCGGGAGGGACTGTGGGGCTTTGCGTGCGCCGACTGGCGGTCCTCGCCTGCCTGCTCGCACCGGCGGGACTCCACGCGCAACTCGCGCCGGTCGGCGTGCCGGCCGGGGTGCTGCGCGTGGATCTCGACGGCGCGCTGGAGACCTGGGACCACCGCTGGCTCGATGGCTCGCGCGAGCCGCTCGGAGCCGACCTCTCCAGCCCCGCCGCCGGCAGCGACCTCTTCCCGTCGCTGGCCGATGCGGACGCGCGGATCGGCCGGATCACCGGCCTGCCGGACCTCCGGCTCAATCTAGGCGCACTCACCACCGACGCGGAGGCCGACGTCGGCCGCGGCACCCTGGGGCTGGCGCTGGGGCTCACCCGGTCGCTCACGGTGTTCGGCCGGATCCCGCTCGTCCGGGCGCGGGTCCAGAGCGCCATCCAGCTCGACCCCGCCGCCGCCAATGCGGGCGCGAATCCCGGCGCCGAACAGGAGGCAGGCTTTTTCCAGGAGCTCGACGCCTCGCTCGCTTCGCTGGGCGGCCGCATTGCCGCCGGCGAGTTCGACGCCAATCCGGCGCTCAAGGCGCAGGCCCAGGCCACCCTCGACGCGGGGACAAGCCTTCGCGCGGACCTCTTCGGGCTGCTCGCCGACCCGGCGACCGCATCGCCGTTCGTTCCCACCGCCACGAGTCCGGCGGGCGCGGCGATCGCCGCCCGGGTGAGCGGCCTGCAGGCGACGCTCGCGAACGACTTCGGCGTCGCCGGCTTCACCAGCGGCGTGGCACTCGCCGACAGCCCGCTCTCGCGCGACGAGCTCGTCGGGTTCATCAGCGATCCCTCGGGGCCGATCGCGGAACGAACCGGCGAGTCGAAGGTGACGTTCCGCGGCGATGCGGAGACCGGGCTGGCCCTCACGCTGGCCGACCACTGGGACCGCGGCACACACCGGGGCGGCTTCCGCGCGGCCCTCGAGGGCCTGGTCCGCTTCCCCACCGGCCAGGTGGCCCGGTCCGACCGACTCCTCGCGCTCGGCACCGGCGAGGGGCAGACGGACATCGAACTCCGTCTCACGACCGATCTGGGCAGCGGCTCATGGGGCGCGCGCGCCGAAGCGCTCTACAGCCGCCAGCTCGCGGGGGATTTCCTCGTGCGGATGGCGCCGCCGACGCAGCCGCTCGCGGGGATCGATCTGCTGACCGTGGTGCACCGGGACCCCGGGGACATCGTGAGCCTCGCGGTGCGACCGTTCTTCCGCCTCGCGCCGACCCTGGCCATTCAGGGCTCGGCGCGACACTGGTCCCGGGGCGCCGACGAGGTGGCCTATGCCACGGCCCTGGACTCGGTCCCGGGCGTCCCTGCGTCGGTAGCGGCGGAGGATACCAAGGCAAGCGCGACCGTGCTCGGCATCGGCCTTACCTACAGCAGCCCGGGACGGCTGCGGCCGGGCGGAACGGGGTTGCCCGTGGACGCGAGCTGGACATACGAGCGGGTAGTCGGGGCCTCGGGCGGGATCGTGCCTGATCGGCAAGCGGTGCGCGCGCAGCTCCGGTTGTACTTCGGCATCTTCCAGCCCGGCACCGCCAGCGGCCCCCGCAATTGACCACCATGCGGGCCGTTTAACCATTTGGGCCTGGTGCTGGCCGCGACTCTCGCGCCCGGTGGCTCAAACGGCCAGAGTCAACCGGAATGGCATCCGGGCCATGGTTTGGGCTGAAAATGCCTATAGGCAAGTGGGCGCATCCTGCCCATGTTGTTCCGGATACCAGCATCCATAGCCACGCACTGGCCTGGCGCGCTTCAACCAGCGGCCCCAGGCGAGCGCCTCGGCCGACGTAGCAGGAGACGTGGTGGGTACATCCCCGGTGACCGCACGGACGGACGTCCACATCGCCCCGCCGCCGCCCATGGAGCGGTTCGAGCGAACCGTCAACCTCCTCCTCTCGCCGCTGGACAGCGAGCGGAGCGTCTGGCGGCAGGAGGTCACGCGCGCGCTCCGGACCTTCATGGACGCTGACCGGGCGGTTCTGATGCTCTGGCAGGGAGGCACGCCGGCCTACTACGCCGACGCCTTCCCCCCGGAGGTGATCCAGGAATATCTCGAATACTTCGCGCCGCTCGACCTCGGCATGGCGCGCCGGGACGCGCTGAGGCTCTCGGTGTGGAGCCGGAGCATGCTCTGGGACCGGAGCACACTGCTTCGGAGCGCGTACTTCCACGAGTTCGCACTGCGCCACGACCTGCAGGATTCCGTCGGATTGTCGCTCGACATCGAGGGAACGCCGACCCACGTCCGGCTGGCGCTGCTCTACGGCAAAGCACCTCTGCCGGAGGATGAAGTTCGGGCCATGCTCCGGCGGCTGAACCTGATCCTCCCGGTGCTCCGAACCGGCCTCGGGATCCACCTCCGGTACGAGCGGTGGCTCGGCGCGATCCCGTCGATGCTCGACCGGGTCGGCACCCGCCTCATCCTCTACAGCCTCGCGGGGCGCGAGCTTCACCGCAATCTCACGATGCAGCGGACTCTGGAGCAGGACCCCGAGCGCGAGCGCATCCTGGAAGGGACGGAGGCGGTGGCCCGCGCGGTCACCGCCCATGCGCGCTCGGATGGGCGGGTGTCGATCACCCCGCTGACAACGCCATCGGCCTCGCGCCAGGTGATCCAGACGTCGATGGGGCGCTACCGGCTGCGCGGCTGCTTGCTGGGACCCGACACGGTGGACGTGGAATCGGCGGTGCTGGTGTCGCTGGAGCGGCTCGACCCGGAGCCGCCGTCGCCGAACGAGCTACGCGAGCGGTTCGGGCTCACGGCGCGCGAAGCCCAGGTGGCATGCCTGCTGGTGCAGCGGCTCACCAACGACGAGATCGCGAACACCCTGGAGATCAGCTCGCATACCGCCAGGCATCACACGGAAAGCGTGCTGATGAAAGTGCGGGTGAATTCCCGGCGCGCCCTGCGGCAGGTCCTCACCGGCGACACCCGGCCCTAACGCTCCCGCCGCGCGCCTTCCCGGCGCAGCAGCGCCTGCGCGTGGCGCCGCGCCGCGTCTCCCTCGCTGTCACCGAGCATCCGGGCGATCTCGCCGACCCGGTCCTCGCCATGGATCGGCTGCACATCGCTGGTCGCGATCCCGCCTCGCGCCTGCTTGCTGACGAAGAGATGCCGGTCGGCCCGGGCCGCGATCTGCGGCAGATGGGTGATCACCAGCACCTGGTGACGCTCCGCCACGTCGGCGAGCGCGGCGCCCACCTGCGCGCCGACCTCCCCCCCGATGCCCTGATCCACCTCGTCGAATACCAGCGTCGCGATCGCGTCCTGGCGCACGAGCACGACCTTGAGCGCGAGCATGAGCCGGGAGAGCTCGCCACCCGAGGCCACCCGCGCGAGGGGCTTGGCCTCGAGCCCGACGTTGAGCTGCACGTCGAACTGGACGCTCTCCTGACCGTCCGCCGCTGGCTCGGCCAGGGACGTGAGCGTCACGAGCAGCTTCCCGCCGGGAAGGCCGAGCCGGGGAAGCAGCCGGTTCACGCCGCGCGCGAGCCGGTCGGCGCCTTCCGCGCGCCGAGCGCTCAGGGTGGCTGCCGCGGCCCGGAGCGCACTCTCGGCCGCGCTCCGCCGCGCGGCGAGGGCGCGGAGATCCACATCGGCGGTGTCGAGCAGGTCCAGCTCGGCCGCGCTCTCCGCCTGGGTCGCGAGCACCGCCTCGATCGTCGGCCCGTACTTGCCGGCAAGCGTGAACAGCAGGTCGCGGCGGCGTTCGACTTCGGCCAGCCGCTCGGGGTCTTCCTCGATCTCGTCGGCATAGGCAGCGGCGAGCCGGGCGAGCTCCGAGAGATTGGTGTAGGCGGCGTCCAGCATCTCGCGCCAGGTGCCCACCCCCGGGTCGATCTTCTCGAGCGCAGCCAGTGCCCGGTCGGCCACGCCGAGGGCGCCGAGGGCGTTTGCCTGATCGCCCTCGAGGGCATCGGCGATCCGCTGCGCCAGCTCGCCCAGCGCCCCCGCCTGGCTCAGACGTCTCGCCTCCGCCTGCAGCGCCTCGTCCTCGCCCGGCCGGAGGCGGGCCCGCTCGATCTCGGCGACGACGTGCCGGAGATAATCCGCCCGGCGACGCACCTCGTCCCGCCGGGCCGCGAGCGACGCCTCCTCCGCCCGGAGCGCCGCGAGGGCCGCGAATGCCCCGTCGACCGCGTCCCGCTCCGCCTCCGCGTGGGCGAACGCATCGAGAATGTCGCGCTGCGCGCCGGCGTGCAGCAGCGACTGCGTCTCATGCTGCCCGTGAAGGTCCACCAGCAGGGCGCCGAGCTGCGCGAGGACGGCGGCCGTGGTGGGACTGCCGTTCACCCACGCGCGGGACCGCCCCTCGGCCGACACCTCGCGCCGCACGACGATCCGCCCGTCCTCCACGTCCAGACCGAGGGCGTCGATCTCGCGCCGCGCGGTCGCAGCGATACCCTCGAACGCCCCTTCGACGATGGCCTTCGACGCGCCGGGCCGGACGTTCCCACTGGCGGCGCGCTCGCCGAGGAGCAGCGCCAGGGCGTCCACCACCATCGATTTCCCCGCCCCGGTCTCACCCGTGAGCACGTTGAGGCCGGGGCCCAGATGAAGGGTCACATCGGCGATCGTGGCGAGGTCGCGGACGCGGAGCTCGGAGAGCACGGGCGGTCGCTCGGTCAGGCGGTCGGGCGGTCGGAGCGTTCGGCTGCCGCCCCGATCGCGTGACCGCGTGACCGTCTGACCGCCTGACCGCTCACCGCACCGCCTCCCGCTCCGACAGGTCCCCCCAGTGGAGCTTCTGGCGCATGCGGGTGAAGAAGCCGTCGCCGCCGAGGCGGATGAGGCACACGCGGTGGTCGGCGCGGCGGACATCCACGCTCTCGCCGGGCGCGAGCGTGGTGCCCGTCTGGCCGTCGAAGGAGACGAGCAGGTCGTCGGCCCACCCCTCCATCGGCTCGATCACGATGCGGAAGCTGGCGGGCACCACCAGCGGCCGGACCGCGAGGGTGTGGGCCGCGATCGGGGTGACGATGATCGCCTCGACGCCGGGGACCACGATGGGACCGCCGGCACTCAGGCTGTACGCGGTCGAGCCGGTGGGCGTCGCCACGATGATGCCGTCGGCGCTGTAGGGCCCCACGTTGTCGCCCTGAATGAAAACGTTGACCCGCACCACGCGGGCCACGCCGCCCTTGTGCACGGCCACGTCGTTGACCGCGACCTGCCCGACGCGGTGGGTTCCGTCGTCGCACTTGATCACGGCCTGCAGCGCCTGCCGCCGCTCGATGACATAGCGGCCGGCCACCAGCGCGTCGAGCGCGGCATCGAGCGTTTCGCGCGTGGCGGTGGTCAGGAAGCCGACCCGGCCGAGGTTGACGCCCAGAATCGGGACCTCCCGTGCGCCGCACAGCCGGGCGCCGCGGAGCAGCGTGCCGTCCCCCCCGAAGGTGAGCAGCGCGTCGAGCTCGATGCCCTCGAACGACGGGATGTCACGGTTCCAGAACTCGCCGAGCCGCTCCTCGCTGTAGAGATCGATGCCGCGGGCGGGCGCCTGGGCGGCCACGTGGTGCAGCACCGACTTGAGGCCGGGGTAGCGCGGATTCCCGACAACGCCGACCTTCATCGCGCCTCGAGGCTCTCCTCGTGCTGCAGCGCGGTGATTCGGCGGGCGATGCCCGCACCGGTGAGGCCGAACACCTCGAGCTGCTCGGCGCGGGGCGCCTGCTCGATCAGCTTGTCCGGTAGCCCGAGGGCCACGACCCGGACCTCGGGATGCGTGGTCTGCAGCGTCTCGGCGAGATAGGCGCCGAAGCCGTTCACGATGGTCCCTTCCTCGACGGTGACCAGGATCCGATGTTCCTGGACCAGCAGCTCGAGCAGGGAGAGATCGAGCGGCTTGAGGAACCGGGCATTGATCACGGCGCAGTCGATACCGTCCGCCGCGAGCAGCTCGGCCGCCTGCACGGCGGGCGGTACCATGGTGCCGACGGCGAGAATCGCGACGTCCTTCCCGGCGCGGAGCGGCTCCCAGGTCCCGTAGGGCACGGCCGGGATCTCCGAGGCGGGACGTGGTTCGGCCGGCGCCTTGTCGCGCGGGTAGCGGGTGCAGAACGGCCCGGCGGTGTGTGCCAGGGCCGTCCGCAGCAGCCCGATCAGCTCGTCGCCGTCTTTCGGCGCGGTCACGGTCATGCCCGGGACGGCCAGCATGTACGCGATGTCGTAGAGGCCCATATGGGTCTGGCCGTCCTCGCCGACGAGCCCCGCGCGGTCCATGCAAAATGTCACCGGCAGATGCTGCACGGCGACGTCGTGGATGACGTTGTCGTAGGCACGCTGGAGGAAGGTGCTGTAGATCGCCACCACGGGGCGGATGCCCTGAGTGGCGAGCCCGCCGGCGAAGGTGACGGCATGCCCTTCCGCAATCCCGACGTCGAAGAACCGGGTCGGATACTGCTTCTGGAAGATGTTCGTGCCGGTACCGCTCGGCATGGCCGCCGTGATCGCCACCAGTTCGGGGTGCTCGCCCGCCAGCGCCGTGAGCCCGTCGCCGAAGACCTGGGTCCAGGTGGGCGGGCCGCTCGCCTTCTTCCGGGCCTCGCCGGTGATCGGATCGTAGGCCGCGAGGCCGTGCCACTTCTCCTGATTGTCCTCGGCGAAAGCGAACCCCTTCCCCTTCTGCGTCATCACGTGGATCACCCGGGGGCCGCTCATCCCGCGCACGAACCGCAGGGTGTCGCAGAGCGTGGGCAGGTCGTGGCCGTCGATCGGCCCGAAATACCGGAAGCCGAGCTCCTCGAAGAACATCCCCGGCGAGAACATGTTCTTGGCGCTCTCTTCGAGATTCTTGGCGAACTCCACCACCCGGTCGCCGAAGACGCCGCCGAGGGCCAGGGTCATCCCCTTGATCTTCTCCCGCAGCCGGTTGGTCCGCGGGTCGGCCACGATGCGGCCGAGCGTGGTGCTGATCGCGCCGACGTTGGGCGAGATGGACATCCCGTTGTCGTTCACGATGAGAATGATGTCGCGATCGGAGTGACCGGCGTTGTTCATCCCCTCGTACGACAGCCCGCAGGTGAGCGCGCCGTCGCCCACGACGGCGACCACCTTGTGGCGTTCACCCCGGAGATCGCGCGCGGTGGCCAGGCCGAGCGCGGCCGACACCGCCGTGCCGGCGTGGCCGGCGCCGAACTGGTCGTGCTCGCTCTCGGCCCGCTTGAGGAAGCCGGAGATCCCGTCCCGCTGCCGGAGCGTGGGAAACGGGCCGTTCCGCCCGGTGAGCAGCTTCCAGGCATACGCCTGATGCCCCACGTCCCAGACCACCTTGTCCGCCGGCGAGTCGAACTCGTACAGCAGGGCGATGCCAAGCTCGACCACGCCGAGGCTCGCACCGATATGCCCGCCCGTCAGCGAGACGCACTCGATCAGCCGGTCGCGGATTTCCTGCGCGAGCTGGGGCAGTTGATCCCGGCGCAGGCGCTTGAGGTCGGCGGGGCCATGGATGGTGGGGAGGAGGGTCATTGGCGAGAGGGGCGTGAGTCGTGAGTCGTGGATCGTGAGTCGTTCGGTCCGACTCACGACTGTCTGTCCGCAATATATCCCGCCAGTGCCCCCAGCGCGGTGGAGGGGAGCCCCGCCCGGCCGAGGTGTTCCACCGCGCGCGCGGCCAGCCGCCTCGCCTCGCGGCGCGCGCCCGCGACGCCCAGCAGGCCCACGTAGGTGGACTTGGCGAGCTGGGCGTCGCGACCGGCCGTCTTGCCGAGCTCCTCGCTGGTGGCGGTGCAGTCGAGCACGTCGTCGGCGATCTGGAACGCGAGGCCGACCTCCTCGCCGAACGCGGTCAGCGCCTCCACCCCGGCGGGGTCGGCCTCGCCCGCCACGGCGCCGAGGGTGCACGAGGCGCGGATCAGCGCTCCCGTCTTGCCGCGGTGGACCTCGATGAGCTGTGGCAGGGTCAGGGTGCGGCCCTCGGCCTCGAGATCGAGCCACTGGCCCCCCACCATGCCTTCGATCCCGCCGGCCTGGAACAGCCCGGCCGCCATCCGGCCGAGCATCGCTGGCGGCAGCCCCAGTGCCCCGGCGGCCGACGCCAGCACGCGGGCCGCGATCGGGACCATCAGGAAGCCGACCGTGGTGGCCGTCGGGATGCCGAACTGCCGGTGCGTCGTGGGGCGGCCCCGGCGGAGGTCGTCGTCGTCCATGCAGGGCAGGTCGTCGTGCACGAGGGAATAGGCGTGCACCGTTTCGACCGCCGCCGCCACGCCGGCGATGGCGGGCGACGATCCCCCGACGGCGCGGTAGGCGGCCAGCACCAGCGCGGCCCGGACCCGCTTGCCCGGGGTTCGGAGCGCGTACGCGAGCGCCTCGCCCTGCCGGCCGCCGATCTCGTCACCGAGACGGTCGGCCCAGGAGGCCAGGAGCCCGTCGGCACACTTGCGGGCCTCCGCCAGGAGGGCGTCGGCGGTGAGGGCGGGCACGTGCAGGGTCATCCTGAGCCGGGCGACGCGCCGGGTCGGCGGCGCCCGGCGGCGCCCGGGCGCGACCTACGCATCCAAATCCTGCAGGTGCAGTTCCCCGTCGGCCTCCGCCAGCACGGTCTGCACTGTCAGGTCGGCCGCGGCCAGCCGCTCGCGCGCGGCGCGGAGCCGGGCCACGCCCTCCTCGAACAGGGCGAGAGCGGCGTCGAGCTCCACGTCGTCAGCCTCCAGCCGGCGGACGATCTCCTCGAGCCGGGCAAGCTCATCGGCGATGCTGCTCATCGGGGCTCCACGCGCGCGGCGATGCTGCCATCGGCCACCCGCAGGGTGAAGGGCATGTCGGAGGCGAACTCCGCCCGGCGCTTGAGGACGTGGCCGTCGGCGCCCATCGGCACGGCGTACCCGCGCTGGAGCACCCGGAGCGGGCTCAAGGCGTCGAGCTGTGCCGCGAGCCGGACGAGCTGCTGGCGCCGGGCTTCGAGCAGCGCGGCCATGGCGCCCTGCAGCCGGTCGCCGGCGCGCTCGAGCCGCTCGGTCGCGAGGCTGGTCCGTGCGCCGAGGGCGTTGGCCAGGCGCGCGGCGAGATCATCCACCTGCCGGCGCACCTCGCGGTGGTCGGCCAGCGCGAGCTCGGCCGCGGCGGACGGCGTGGGGGCGCGCACGTCGGCGACGAGGTCGGTGAGCGAGATGTCGGTCTCGTGCCCCACGGCCGAGATGGTCGGCACCCGCACGGCGGCGAGCGCGCGGCAGACCGCCTCGGCGTTGAAGGCGGCCAGGTCCTCGCGTCCGCCCCCTCCGCGGCCGATGATGCAGAGATCCACGTCGGGCAGCCGGTTGACCAGCACCAGCGCCCGGACGATCGCGTCGACGGCCCCATCGCCCTGGACCCGGGCGTCGATCACCAGCAGCCGGGCGCACGGCCAGCGGCGCCGGGCCACGGTGATGATATCGCGTAGCGCCGCGCCGGCGGTACTGGTGACGATGGCGAGGGTGGCCGCGAACCCGGGGATCGGGCGCTTGCGGTCGAGATCGAACAGCCCGTCGCGGTGGAGCAGCGCCTTCACCCGCTCGAGCTCCTGCTGCGCCTGGCCGATGGCCGCGGTCGGGATCAGGCGGCTCACGTTGAGCTGGAACTCGCCCTTGGCCTCGTAGATGGCCGGCTTCCCGAGCACGAACACCTCGGTGCCGTCGGCGGGCGGCCTACCGGCGCGCGCGGCGTCGCGCTTCCACATGCAGCAGCGCACCTGGCTGGCCGCGTCGCGGAGGCTGAAGTACCAATGGCCGCTGGGCCATGCCTTGCAGGCTACGACCTCGCCGCGCACCCAGAGCGGCATGAACTCGCCCTCGACCACCCGCTTGGCGGCGGCCGTGAGCCGGCTGACGGACCATACGTCGTCGGTCGGGGCGATCAGGGGGTTCGCGAGAGACAGCGTCATGGTGCGATGGAAGAGGTCATGGCTGGATTCACCACAGAGACACAGAGGACACGGAGGGCCCTCCGTACTGGGAGGGCCTCGGGGAGCGGAGCCACCACCAAGTTGTCGGTGGTGTCCGGGTCCAAGGAGCCACCCCGGTCTGGCAACCCTCCGTGCCCTCTGTGCCTCTGTGGTGAAGCATCACCGTCCGCCGGCCTGCTCGAATGCCTGGAGCGTATTCCGGAGCAGCATCGCGATCGTCATCCGGCCGACGCCGCCCGGCACCGGCGTGATGGCCCCGGCCACCTCCGACACCGGCCCGTACGCCACGTCGCCCACGATCCGGTAGCCCTTGGGCTGGGATGCGTCGTCCACTCGATTGATCCCGACGTCGATGACCGTGGCCCCCGCCCGAACCATGTCGGCGGTAACGAACTCCGGCCGGCCGATCGCCACGATCAGGATGTCGGCCGTGCGGCAGATGCCCGGCAGGTCGCGCGACTTGGAGTGACAGATGGTCACGGTCGCGTCCCCCCCTTGGCCCTGCTGGATGAGCAGGCTCGCCATCGGCTTGCCGACGATGTTCGAGCGGCCCAGGATCACCGCGTTGGCGCCCCGGGTCTCGATGCCCGAACGGATGAGCATCTGCTGCACGCCGAACGGCGTGGCCGGCTTGAGCGCGGTCGGGTCGCCGATGCTCAGCTTGCCGACGTTGACCGGGTGGAACCCGTCCACGTCCTTGGCCGGGTCGACGGCATTGAGCACGCGCTCGCCGTTGATGTGCTTCGGCAGGGGGAGCTGGACCAGGAAGCCGTCGATGCGCGGATCCCGGTTGAGCCGTTCGACCGTGGCCAGCAGCTCCGCTTCGGTGACCGCCTCAGGCAGCCGCACGGTCTCCGAGTGCATGCCGGCCTCCTCGCAGGCCTTTCCCTTGGCCCGGACGTACACTTGGCTGGCGGGGTTCTCGCCGACGATCACCACCGCGAGCCCCGGCGCGCGGCCGCCGGCCCGGTGCCGCTTCACCTCCGCCCCCACTTCCGCGCGGATGGCGTCCGCGAGGGGCACGCCATCGAGAATCCGTGCGCTCATCGTGCGTAATCCACGGCTCGGGTCTCCCGGATGACGACCACCTTGATCTGTCCCGGGTACTGCAGCTCGTTCTCGATCTTGCGGGCGATGCTTTCCGAGAGCTGCGCGGCCGCGCCATCGTCGATCCGCTCGGGCGTCACCACCACGCGCACCTCGCGTCCGGCCTGGATCACGTTGCTCTTCTCCACGCCCGGGAACGCGTTGGCGATCTCCTCGAGGCGGGTGAGCCGCTTCACGTAGGTCTCGAACGCCTCGCGCCGGGCACCCGGCCGGGCGCCGCTGATGGCGTCGGCGGCCTGCACCAGCACCGACTCCGCGCTCTCGTGGGGCACGTCGTCGTGATGGGCCTGGATGCAGTTGATCACGGGGCCGCTCTCGCCGTAGCGGCGCGCCACTTCGACGCCCAGTTCCACGTGCGTCCCCTCGTTGTCGTGCGTCAGGACCTTGCCGACATCGTGCAGCAGTCCGCCCCGCTTGGCGAGCGCCACGTCCAGGTGCAGCTCCGCCGCCATCATCCCCGCCAGCCAGGACACTTCCTTCGAGTGGTCGTAGATGTTCTGGCCGTAGGAGGTACGATAGCGCATGCGGCCGATCAGCTTGACCAGCTCGGGGTGGATGCCGTGGATGCCGGTGTCGTAGGCCGCCTGCTCGCCCAGTTCGACGAGCTGGGTCTCGAGCTCCTTCTGCACCTTGAGCACGATCTCCTCGATCCGGCCCGGATGGATCCGTCCGTCCTGGATCAGCGCCTCGAGCGAGCGCCGCGCCACCTCGCGGCGAATGGGATCGAAGCAGCTCACGCTCACGGTGTCGGGCGTGTCGTCGATGATCACGTCGACGCCGGTGGCCGTCTCGAACGCCCGGATGTTCCGCCCCTCGCGGCCGATGATCCTGCCCTTCATCTCCTCGCTCGGGAGCGCCACCGCGGCCACGGTGCTCTCCGCCGTGTGCTCGGCGGCGATCCGCTGAATGGCCATGGAGATGATCCGCCGCGCGTCCCGGTCCGCGCCCCGCTTGGCCTGCTCCCGGATGTCGCGCGCCAGCGCCTGGGCCTGGGTGCGCGCTTCGTCTTCCACGCGCTGGAGGATCTCGCGCCGCGCGTCCTCCGCGCTCAGGCCCGCGATCCGCTCCAGCTTGACCCGCTGCGCCTCCGCCAGCCGGTCGGCCTCGCCCTCGCGGCCCCGGAGGGCCTGCTCGTGCTGGGCGAGGGTCTCTTCGCGCTTGGCCAGTCCCCGGTCGCGCGCCTCGAGCTCCTCGAGCTTCCGCTCCTGCACCCGGGCCCGCTCGTCGGCCCGGCGCTCGAGCCGATCCCACTCCTCACGCCGCCGCTGCACCTCCCGGTCGAGATCCTCGCGCTGCTTGAGCGCCTCCATCCGGGCCGCCACCAGCACCTCCGCCCGGGCCGCCTCCCCCTCCCGCACGGCCTCCGCTCGGAGGCGCTGGGCCTCCGCGCGAGCGCCGCCGAGGATTCCCGTCGCGGCCTGGCGCTGGCGGCGGGCGCTCACGGCGACGGTGACGAGCGCCACCACGAGGCCGGCCGCCACGCCCACCAGCGCGGGCAGGAGGAGGGACTGGGACATCGGCGATCTCCGCTACGAGGCGGCGGCCCGACCGCCGCGCTTGGACGGGGGCAGCATGCGGGCGAGCTCGTCGGCCAGCCGGGTGAGCCGGATGGCCGTCTGGCGATCGCCCCGGCGCGCCTGGAACAGCTCGTCGGTGATGGCGAGCGCGGCCAGGATCGCCGCCTTGTGGGTCTCCACCATCGGGAGCGAATCACGCACCCGCTTCAGCTCCTTGTCGAGGTACGCGGCCACCTCGCGCGTGTACTCGGCCGGCAGCTCGGAGCGGACGGTGTACTCCTCGCCGCCGATGGTCACCTTCACGGCGCTCTTCGACTGGTTCATGCGGCGGTGCCTCCCCCGTGCTGCTCCAGGAACGAGAGCCGGGCCGCGAGCACCCGGAGGCGTTCCTTGGCGGCGTCGATGCGCTGGCGCAGCGACTGGTTCTCGGTTTCCAGCTCGATCACCCGCTGGCGCGACTCCTTCAGCTCGGCCCCCGCGACCACACCGCCGCTCGCCTGGGCCTCCTTCAATTCCGCCTCCGCCTTGAGCGTCCGGCGCCGCCAGGCCGCCAGCTCCTCCGCCATGCCTTCCAGCACCCGCTCCAGATCGGCCAGCGCCGCCAGATCGGGACGCTCGTAGGTCTGTGCCACGATCACCCTCCATCGCGGGACGCCGCGTCCCGCCGCTGGATCCCGAGCTCCTCCGCCACCGTGGCCAGGAGCCGCGACTCCGCCTCGTCTACTTCGCTGTCGCGCAGTGTCCGGTCCGGGGCACGAAAGGTGAGCCGGAAGGCCACGCTCCGCGTGCCGGCCGGCAGCTCCGCGCCGCGGTAATCGCTTTCCACGTCCACCCGCTCGAGCAGCGCGCCGGCCGCCCGGCGGAGCACAGTCTCCACCTGCCGCGCGCGCACCCCCTCGGGCAGGAGGAGCGCGAGCACGCGCTCGGACGACGGTGTCGTGGGCAGCGGCGTGAAGGGAGCGGGGCGGCGGGGCGCCGGTTCGACGAGCAGCTCGAAGCCGAAGAGCGGCGCCGCCCAGGGCGGCGCGTCGGCGGAGAGCGGGCCGCCCTGGCCGACGACGCGCCCCTCGGCATCCCGGACGACCAGCGCCTGCCCTTCAACCTGCACTTCGGCCTCGGGAATCGCCAGAGCGACGGCGGCCTCGAGTCGGCCCTTGAGGTCCCAGATGTCGAATCGCGCCTCGCCGGTGCCCGACCAGTGCGCCGGCTCCCGCCGGCCGGTGAGTACCGCAGCCACCCGGATCTCCTCCGCCGGCCGGCGGCCGGGGCCGGCATCGGTGAAGACGGTGCCGATCTCGAACAGCCGCACGTCGGCCACGTGATTGGCCCAGTTGGCTTCGACCAGCCGGACCAGCCCGGGAATGAGCCGGCGGCGGAGCCAGGCCTCGTCGGTGGCGAGCGGGTTGAGCAGCCGGACGCTGTCGGCGGCGTGATCGGCGCCGAGCGGGAGGCTCACGACCTCGTAGAAGCCCTCGGCCGCCAGCGTCCGACGGAGACTCGCGGCGATCGCTTCCTCCGGGGCGTCGGCCAGGGTGCCGAGCCGGAACGGGCGGAGTTCGGCGGGAAAGCTGTCGTACCCGTGCAGGCGCGCGACCTCCTCGATGAGATCGATTTCGCGTTGCAGGTCGGGCCGCCAGCCGGGGACATCCACCGCGATGCGCCCGTCCTCCGGCTTGCTCACGACCGTGGCCCCGATGGCCACGAGGTGACGCTCCAGCTCGTGCCACGGCAGCTCCACGCCGAGGAGCCGGGCCACGCGCGCCGGCCGGAGGAAGATGCGCGGCGGGTGCGTCGGCGCCGGCCAGAGATCCAGCGGCGGCTCGGCCAGCTCGCCGCCCGCGGTGGCGAGTACCAGCTCGATGCAGCGGCGCATCGCGGCGTCGCCGCCCCAGAGGTCGATCCCGCGCTCGAAGCGGTGACTCGCCTCGGTGCTCAGGTTGAGCGCGCGTCGGGCCCGCCGGGTGCGGCCGGGATCCCACCAGGCGGCTTCGAGCAGGATGTCCCGGCTCGCGTCACTCACCTCCGTGCCGGCGCCGCCCATCACGCCCGCGAGTCCGATCACACCCTCGGCGTCGGCGATCGCCACCATGTCGGGCGTGAGCGGGCGGTCAACGCCATCCAGGGTGATGAGCCGCTCGCCCGCGCGCGCGCGGCGCACCACCAGGCTCCCGCCTCGGAGCAGCGCGAGGTCGTAGGCGTGCATCGGCTGGTTGAGCTCGAACATGACGTAGTTGGTGGCGTCCACCACGTTATTGATCGAGCGCACGCCCACCGACTCGAGCCGCCGCCGGAGCCAATCGGGGGAGGGACCCACCCTGGCGCCGCGGATCACGGCGGCATGGAACCGGGGACAGGACTGCGCGTCCTCGATGGTGACGCGGAGGCGCCCCACGGATCCTTCCGCGCCCTCCCGGCGGGCGTGGGGCACGTCGATGCCCGCCGCGCCCGGGATCTGCGGCAGGCGGAACGGCGTGCCGTAGGACGCGGAGAGCTCGCGCGCCATGCCCTTATGGCCGAGGAGGTCGGGACGGTTGGGCGTGACATCCACCACGAGCCGATAGTCGGCCAGCGGGAGTGCCGCGGGAAGCGGCGTGCCCGGGGCGGCGTCCGTGTCGAGCTCGAGAATCCCGTCGTGCTCCTGGCCAAGACCCAGCTCGCGCGCGGAGCACAACATGCCCTCGGACACCTCGCCCCGGAGCCTGGCCTTCTCGAGCTTCATCGGGACGCCGCCCTTTCCGTGCGGCACGGTCGCGCCCACGCGGGCGAATGGGTACTTCTTTCCCGCCGTCACGTTGGGCGCGCCGCACACCACGGCCAGGCGGCGCTCGGTGCCGTCGTTGACGCTGGTGACGCGGAGCCGGTCGGCATTCGGGTGCGGACGCACGTCCTCCACCAGGCCGACGACGATCTCCGACAGGTCCCGGTGCAGCGGCTCGACGGCATCCACCGGCGCGCCGAGCATGGCGAGGCGCCCGGTCACGTCTGCCGGGTCGAGCTCACGGCGGAGAAAATCCTCGAGCCAGCGGAGGGAGATGTTCATCGGACGCTGCCGCCGGGGTGCGCTTCACGCATCGACACCCCCTGTGTCCGTCCCCCCGGGCCGCGCGACCTGCTCCAGAAACCGCATATCCCCTCCGAGCAGCAGCCGGATGTCCGGCACGCCATAGCGGAGCAGCGCGATCCGGTGCGGCCCCATCCCGAACGCCCAGCCGGTGTACCGCTCCGCGTCGAGCCTGCAGTTCTCGAGCACTGCCGGGTGCACCATTCCGCACCCGAGGATTTCCATCCAGCCGGTGCCCTTGCACGCCGGGCAGCCGCGGCCATGGCAGAGCTGGCACTCCACGTCCATCTCGGCCGAGGGCTCGGTGAACGGGAAGAACGACGGCCGGAACCGGGTCCGCGTGACCGGCGAGAAGAACCGGCGCGCGAAGTGGGTGAGCGTGGCCTTGAGATCCACGAACGAGATCCCCTCGTCCACCGCGAGCCCTTCGATCTGGGAAAATGCGGGAAGGTGGGACGCGTCGATGGCGTCGTTGCGGTAGACCATGCCGGGGATCACGACACGCACCGGCGGAGGCCCCGCGAGCAGGGTGCGGATCTGCACCGGAGAGGTATGGGTGCGGAGCAGCAGCCGCCCCCCGGGCTCCCCCTCGGCGGGCGGCGCATCGAGGTAGAGCGTGTCGTGCATATCCATCGCCGGGTGATCGGCGGGAAAGTTGAGCGCGAGGAAGTTGTACCACTCGGTCTCCACCTCGGGCCCGGTGGCCACCGCGAAGCCGAGCTCGCGGAAGATGCCGACGATTTCGTCCACCACCCGCGTCACCGGGTGCTCCGCGCCCATCCACCGGCGGCGGCCGGGCATCGTGAGGTCCAGCCCCGCCGCCTCGCGCCGGCGCCGCTCCGCCTCGAGCGCCTCGGCGCGGGCCGCGAAGGCCGCCTCGAACTGTCCCTTGAGCTGGTTCACCGCGGCGCCGAAGCGCTTGCGCTCGTCCACCGGAAGCGACGACAGCGATCTGAGCGCCGCCGTCAGCAGTCCGCTCTTCCGACCCAGCACGGCGACCTGCTCGGCCTCGAGCGCTGCGGCCTCGAGCGCCGGAACGGCCGCGAGCCGAGGGAGGAGTGCATCGAGGTCGGGGAAGCCGGTCGTTGCCATGGTCACGAAACCGGCAGGTTTGGTGGAGTCATTGGTCGCGGTCGTTGGAGATCCGGCGCTGCCGGTCGTTCGAGCGCTCCGGCGGCCGATGCGCGAACGGGGCCGCCCGCCGAGCGCGAACGGCCCCGTTCGGGCGACGATGGGCGCGCGGCATGCCGCGCCGGAACGACCCTCTCGCTACTGGTTGTTCCTGGCCACCTCGGCCAGGCGGCCGAATGCATCGGCATCCCGCACGGCGAGGTCGGCGAGCACCTTGCGGTTGATCTCGACGCCGCCCTTCTTGAGCCCCGCCACCAGCCGGCTGTAGCTCAGGCCGTGGATCCGGGCGGCCGCGTTGATCCGGGTGATCCAGAGCGCGCGGAACTCGGACTTCTTCTTCCGCCGGTCGCGGTAGGCGTACCGCATGGCGCGCTCGGCCGTTTCCTTGGCCGACTTGTACAGCTTGCTCCGGCCGCCACGGGCACCTTTGGCCGCCTCCATGACCTTCTTTTTCCGGGCGTGGTGGGCGACACCGTTCTTGACGCGAGGCATGGTCGCTCCTTAGGCCTGGAGAAGACGGCTGACGCGCGGGAAGTCGGCCGAGCTCACGAGGTCGCCCTTCTTGAGCCGGTTCTTCCGCTTCCGCGTCTTCTTGGTCAGGATGTGGCTGTGGTTGGCATGCCACCGCTTCAGCTTGCCAGTCCCCGTCTTCTTGAAGCGCTTCATCGCGGCGCGCTTCGTCTTCTGCTTAGGCATGGTGCTCCCGTTGGTCGTGCCTACCTGGGCGCGAGGACCATCGTCATGTTGCGTCCCTCGAGCTTCGCGTCCATCTCCACCTTGCCCACATCCGCCAGGCTGGTGGCCACGCGGTCCAGCACCGCCCGGCCCAGATCCAGATGGGCGATCTGCCGGCCGCGGAACATCATCGTCACCTTCACCTTGTTCCCGTCGCCGAGGAACTCCCGGGCATGGCGGGTCTTGAAATCGAAATCGTGATCGTCGATGCCGGGCCGGTACTTCACTTCCTTGAGCTGGATGACGTGCTGCTTCTTCTTGGCCGCGCGGGCCGCCTTGGCCTCTTCGAACTTGAACTTCCCGTAGTCCATGATCTTGACGACGGGCGGGCGCGCGGTGGGCGCCACTTCCACGAGGTCCAGCCCGCGATCCTGCGCCGCCGCGAGCGCCTCTTCGATGGGCAGCACGCCCAATTGCTCGCCTGTATCCGTGATCACCCGCACCGGACTGATGCGGATCATGCGATTGACGCGAACTCGCTTTTCGCGGTCGTTCGAGGACAGTGGGCGCGCCTCCATGCCTACAAGATGAAACGGGCACCCTCGCGAACTTCCGGGTGCCCGTGATGCCGAATGCCGTACCGGCCAGACGACCAGCCAACGGCGGCGATGCCGGGACCCGGGTGCGCTGCGGCATGGGGCCGGCAGGCGGAGGGTGGGGGAGATCTCCTCCCCGCTTCTAGGAACGGCGGAAGGTAGTGGGGGGAAGGCGAGGAGTCAACCGAGTCGTGAGCCGTGAGTCATCGCTTCTGCCACCTCCACCACGTCCCGCAGCGCGACCCCCTTACCCTCCGCCACCGGCACGCCCGAGGCGACCGCGGGGTCGTGCTCGAAGATGAGGCGCCAGCCGCCGCCCACGGCGTCGCGGAGCAGGGCCCGCTTGCTCTCGAGCGTGCGGAGCGGCTCCAGGTCGTACCCCATGATCCAGGGGAGCGGGAGATGGGCGGTCGTGGGGATCAGATCTGCGATGAACGCAGCCGTCTCGCCGCGATCCCGCAGCAGCACCGCCTGATGGAAGGGGACGTGCCCCGGGGTCAGCCGGACGGATATGCCCGGCAGCACCTCGCCGTCGCCCTCGAGCAGCCGCCAGCGCTCGGCCGCGGCGATCGGCTCGAAGTTGGGCGGGAGATAGCTCGCGCGGGTCCGCTCGTTGGCCCGGCGGGCGAACTCGAGCTCGCCCCGCTGGACGATGTAGGTGGCGTTGGGAAACGTGGGCCGGACGTGGCGGCGCGGGTCGTTTTCGAGCTCCGGGTCGAGCGTGGTGTTCCCGCCCGCATGATCGAAGTGCAGATGGGTGTTGATGACCCAGCGCACGTCGCGGGGCAGGAACCCCGCGGAGGCCAGCGCGTCCTCGAGCTGGGTGGCGCCCTCGAGCCCGGCGTTCTCGACGCCGTAGATGTCGAGAAATCTGGGCTCTTCCTTGTTGCCGAGCCCGGTGTCGATCAGCACCAGGCCATCAGGATGCTCCACCAGGAGGCAGCGCATGGCGAGCACGATGCGATTCCGGTCGTCCGGCGGGACGCGCCGGGCCCACATCGTCCGCGGCACGACGCCGAACATCGCGCCGCCGTCCAGCCGCTGCAGGCCGCCCTCGAGCGTGTGGCAGCGAAGGCCGCCGACCTGAAACGAGCGCGAGAGGGTCACGCCGGCCCCTCCGGGGCGCTGTCGGCGCGCGGCTCCGTCGGGGCGGCCCGCCGCTTCCGCCGGCCGCCGCCGGTGCGCCGGACGGCGATGGCGGCGAGGTCCTGGAGGGTCGCCGCCCCTTCGGCGCGGGCCAGCCGGAGCAGGTGCTGAAGCAGGTCGGCCGTCACCAGCGCGTCTCCCGCCGCGCGGTGCCGCGCGGGATTGGCGAAGCCGAAGTGCTGCGTCAGGTTGTCGAGTCCGCACGAGCGCACGCCCTTCACCAGCCGGCGCGCCAGCCGCACGGTGCAGAGTTGGGGCCCGTCGAGCGCGATATCTCTGGCCCGCCGGAGCTCGGCGCTGACGAACCCCCAGTCGAACCGCGCGTTATGGGCGACGAACACGCGGCCCGCCAGCGCGGCGAGCACGTGGTCGGCCACGTCGGCGAAGTCCGGCGCATCGCGGACCATGTCGTTGGTGATCCGGGTGATGGCGCAGATGGCCGGAGGGATCGGCCGGCCCGGATTGATCAGCGAGTCGAACACCACCTCCCGCCGGCTGCCGTGCACCACGACGACCGCGATCTCGGTGATGCGGTCCGTGGCCCCCGCGCGCATCCCCGTGGTCTCGACGTCCACGACGGCGAAGGCACACTCCTCGAGCAGTGGCGAGCCCTGGGCCTCCGGCACCAGGCCCCAGCTCCCGTCGGCCGACCGCCGGACCCGGGGATCGGCGCCCAGCAGCGCCACCGCGATCCGCTCGCACACCGCCTCCGGGGCGCCGGGAAGTCCGAGGACCCGGTGGCAGAGCGTGGCGGCCGGCCGAGGACCCTCGCGCAGCGTCTCCAGCACGCGATCGAGGAGCGTGCTCTCGGGATGGGCCGTCAGGCCGATCACAGCGGTGCTCGGCGGAGCGGCAGCGACATGCAGCGGGGGCCACCGCCGCCCCGTGCGAGCTCGGCCCCATCAATGGTGATGACGGTTCGGTGCTTGGCGTCCGTCCAGTCGTCGAACGCGAGGAAGTTGACGGCCGGCACCACCCGGAATCCGGCCGCCTGGAGCTCGCAAAGCGTCTGGTCGTTCCGGCGGTAGCTGATGATGGTGCCCGGCCGCGTCGCGAGGAAGTTGCAGGCCGAGCTCCACTGCTCCCGCTCCTGGCTCGTCCGGTGCTGGCCGCCCGCGAACACCGGCTCGAGCGGCAGCCCGACGTCCCGGAGCGCCTCGAAGAAATTCGGCATCTCGCGTACGCCCTCATCGCCTTTCCGGCGGTGGAGCACGGCCAGCCGCTCAGGGCCCACGAAGAACGGCGGGTAGATCACGCAGAGCTCGCGGTCGACATGGGTAAAGATCATGTCCAGATGGATGGCCGTCGGCGCCTTCGGCATCACGACGACGATCACGTCGGTCACCGTGCCGTGGGCGAAGACCGTGTCGCACAGCTCGTCGAGCGCCGCGGGCGAGCTCCGCTCGCTGAACCCGACGACCAGGAGATCGGGCCGCAGGTAGTGGACGTCGCCGCCCTCGAGCGTATAGTTGCTCCGCCGCTCCTCGGAGCCGTCGTACAACAGCCCCTCGTTGGCCAGCGCCGGATGGAACGTGAAGAGCGCCTTGATCAGCAGCTCCTCGGTCCAGCGGACATCGTAGCGCATGGCGCCCACGACCGCCCGCCGTCCGATGACCATGCCGATGTCGCGCGGGAAGAACAGATTCGGGAGCGGCGGAAAGGCGAACCCCTCCTCGTTGAGCGCCCGGGCGATGGGCCCGGTCTCCTCGCGGGTGCCCTCGATGAGCATGTCCACGATCTGCGCCGGTGGCAGCACGCCAAGCCGCTGGCTCAGCGCATCGGAGGAGAGCACGTCCATCGTCTTCGTGATCAGGAACTCCCGCGCCTCCGGCTGCGACAGGATCTCCGCCAGGAGCTCGCGGACCTGATACACCGTCGCAAAGCGCCGCAGCACCGAGACGAATTGCCGATGCTCCCGCTGCGCGATCTCGAGATCGATGATGTCGTCGTAGAGGTAGTCTTCGCGGTTTCCGGGCGTCACCGCTCCCAGCTCGGCACCGGGCGTGTGCACCAACACCGTCTGGAGCTGGCCGATCTCGGAGGTGACTTCGACGGACATAGGAGAAACTAGGTGGTGCGGCGTGCGCGGGGCTAGGGGGCCGGGCGGACGGACGGGCGGGCAGGCGGTCAGGCGGTCAGGCGGGCAGCGGAGTGGAGGCGATGGCGCGCAACACTGTCATTCCGAGCGAAGCGAGGAATCTGGCCGGGCCGAGTTCGAGCTCCGCGGAGGAGCTCCTTCGGTGCGTTCGAGATGACGCCGGAGCCCCATTCGACTACCGTCGCCATTCCCGCCCGCCTGACCGCCTGACCGCCTGCCCGCCTGCCCGCCCACCCTCACTCCCTCTGGTACCCCGGCCCCCGGATCACCTGCCCCGGCAGCGCTCCCGTAGCCTTGCCGTCGGCGATGACCGGGATGCCGTTGACGAGCACCCAGCGCATGCCCACGGACAGTTGATTGGGGCTGGCGAATGTCGCGCGGTCCCGGACGCTGTCGGGGTCGAAGACCACCACGTCGGCCCACATGCCGACCTTGAGCACGCCCCGCTCGCCCAGGCGCATGCGCTGCGCGGGCAGCGAGCTGAACTTGCGGATGGCATCCTCCAGGGTGAGCCGGGGCTGCTCGCGCACGTATTTCCGGAGGATCCGGGGAAAGGTGCCGTACGCCCGCGGGTGCGGGTGCTCCTTTCCGAGGAGCCCGTCGGGTGAGGTGCCCTGCGAGTCGTTGTCGATCGAGACCCAGGGCTGCTCGAGCGCGAGAGCCACGTCCGGCTCCGACATCCCGAAGACGGCCACCGAAGTGTAGCCCTCGTCCTCTACCAGGAGGTCCAGCAGGGTTTCAATCGCGTCCGTGTGACGGAGGGCCGCGACCTGCGCCAGCGTCTTCCCCATGTACTGCTCGAGCGCCGGGTTCTGGACCACCCCGATGATGACGGCCGAGGGACCGGGGATCTCCTGCCACTCGTTGTCCCACGTCCCGGAAGGCGTGAGCATCTCCCGGCGGATCCGTCGGCGCATGGCCGGATTCCTGAGGCGCTCGAGCAGCTTCGCGGTGCCGCCATCGTGGGCCCAGGGCGGCACGAAGGCCGACATCGAATTGAACCATGCGGGATAGGCATACGTGTCGGCGGCCACATCGATCCCGGCTCGCCGGGCCGAGTCGATTCGGGCGACGACCTTCGTCATTCGGCCCCAGTTCCGCTTCCCCGCCACCTTGAGGTGCCAGATCTCGACCGGGATGCCGGCCTCTCGGCCGATGCGGAAGGTCTCGTCCAGGGCGGCATCGATCCGGTCGCCCTCGGACCGCATGTGCGTGGCGTAGACACCGCCGAGCCGGGCGGCTTCGGCGGCGAGCGCCACCAGCTCGTCGGTACCGGCGTAGGGCGCCGGCGGATACTGCAACGATGTCGATACCCCGACGGCGCCCTCCCGCATCGCGTCCCGCACCAGCGCCTTCATCCGGTCGAGCTCCGCCGCGGTCGGCGTGCGGTCGCCGTCGCCCAGCACCATTCGCCGGACCTGGGTCGCTCCGACGTAGCTGGCGAGGTTGATCCCGATCCCCTGCTTTTCCAGCCGAGCGAAGTAGCCGCCGAGCGTCCGCCAGTCGGGCGTGATCCCGTAGTGCGCGTAGCCGTCGCGGTCGGCCGCGACGATCGAGTCGTTCAGCGGACCGGCGGAGCTGCCCTCGCCGGTGATCTCGGTCGTGATCCCCTGAAAGATCTTCGACGGCAGCCGCGGATCCACCAGGATGCTCATCTCGGACTGGCCCAGCATGTCGATGAAGCCCGGAGCCACCACCATCCCCGCCGCATCCACCGTACGCCGCGCCGCGCCGCCCAGGGTGCCGATCGCCGCGATCCGTCCACCCCGGATGCCCACGTCTCCAGCGTACCAGGGCGAACCGGTCCCGTCGATGATCCGCCCGTTCCGGATCAGGACATCGTAGACCTCTTCCTGAGCGGCGAGCGCCACCGGAATCGAGGCGAGCAGCAGCGGAGTAATGAGTCGAAGGGGCAGGCGCATGGAGGCTCCGGACGGCCAGCGGGGACGGCGATCTGCCTGCGGCAGGACGGTAGCGACGTGATGCTGCCGCACGCGTCCTGTGCGATCAGCGATTGGCGAGCGCGTAGCTGAGCGTCTCGAGCTCGAGGGCCAGATTGACCGTCTTGACGACCACGTCATCCGGCACCACGAGCTGCACCGGCGCGAAATTGAGGATCGCCTTGACGCCCAGCTTCACCAGCCGGTCGGTCACCCCCTGGGCCGGCTCCGCGGGCGTCACCAGCACCGCCATGTCGAGCGGGTGCCGGGCGAGCTCGGACTCGAGCAGCGCGATGTCCTGGATGGTGAGGCCGTTCCACTGGCGGCCGATCTTGGCGGGATCGTTGTCGAAGATGGCCACGATGTCGAAGCCGCGCTGCCGGAACCCGCGGTACTGCACCAGCGCGCTGCCGATCTTCCCCGCCCCGATCATCCCGACGCGATAGCGCTGCCGGAGCCCCAGGATCTCGCGCAGCCGGTCGGCGAGCTCCAGCACCGGATAGCCCAGCCCCCGCTTGCCGAACGACCCGAAGAACGAGAGGTCCTTCCGCACCTGCGCCGAGGTGGTGCTTCCCCGCGACGCGAGGGCGCCGGAGCTGACCGTGGCCACCCCCTGCCCCTCGAACTCCTCGAGAAAGCGCAGATAGAGCGACAGGCGTCGAACGGTGGAGTCCGCAACCTTGCGCATCATCGGCCATTTTTGTGAAACATTTCACAAAGCTATCGCGCCGGCCACCCCGCGTCAACGAGTACGCGCAGCAGGTCCGCGAAGGCCGCGGGCGCGAGCACCTCGGGCCGGACGTCCGGTGGAATCCCGGCTCGCTCGAGCACGTCCGACACGGCCGGCGCGTCCCACCCGGTCAGCTCGCGCAGTCCGCGCACGAGTTGCTTCCGACGGAAGCCGAACAGCCCGACCACGAGCCGGCGGTAGCGCGGCTGGTCCACGGGCGGCACCAGGGGTGCCTCGAGCGGGGTAAACCGCAGCACCGCCGAGTCCACTTTGGGCCGCGGGTGAAATGCGCCTGCCGGGATCGTGAAGAGCCGCTCCGCCCGCACCACCGACTGCACGCCCGCGCTGAGAGCACCGTAGGCCCGTTCGCCGGCGCGCGCCGTCACCCGGTCGGCCACTTCCTTCTGCACCAGGAATACGATCCGGGCGGGCACCGGCGGCTCCAGGGCCTTGTCGATGAGCGGCGAGGTGATGTTGTAGGGGATGTTGCCGGCGAGCAGGAAGCGGCTGCCGGCGAGGGCGTGCCAGTCCGTCTCGAGCGCGTCGGCCTCGACGATGGCGACGCCGGGAAAGCGCTCCCGCAGCCCGGGCACCAGCGCGCGGTCCTTCTCGATTGCCACGAGCCGGCCGGCGCGCTCCGCCAGCGCGGCGGTGAGGCCGCCCGGGCCCGGGCCGATCTCGAGCACGGTATCGGCCGCTCCGGCGCCGAGCGCATCGGCGATCCGCCCGAGAAGTCGGCGATCGGTGAGAAAATGCTGGCCGAGCCGGCGCTTGGCCCGCGCCACGGCTAGATCCGGAGGACGAGCAGGGTGCGGTCGTCCACCGGCTGGGAGCCGAACGCTGCCGCCTGGTCGAGCACGGCCCGCACGATCGCATCGGCGGGCTCGGTGCGGTGCGCGCAGACCTCGTCCAGGAGGCGTTGCTCGCCGAACGGCTCGCCCGCCTGGTTCCGCGCATCGACCAGGCCGTCGGTCCAGAGCACCAGCAGATCGTGGCGGACCGTCCACGGCACCTGCCGCCGCTGGATCTCCCCGGCCGCAGCGAGCCCCAGCGGCGGGGCCGTGGCCCCGAGCCGCTCGGGTGCGCCGAAGCGGGGCACGCGAAACGCGTACGGGTGCCCGGCGTTGGCATAGGACAGGCGTCCGGCGAGCGGGTCGAGCACCCCATAGAACACGCTGAAATACATCTCGGTGGTGCCGAGTTCGGCCGACAGGCTGTCGAGCAGCGCGCCCAGAGTTTCATCAGGGGTGACGGCCGCGGCCGCGTGGATGCCGGCGGCCGACATGACGAGCGCCATAACCAGCGCGGCCGAGAAGCCGTGCGAGGCCACGTCGCCGAGCATGACGCCGACGCGGCCGCGACCGAGGCGGCTGAAGGTGTAGAAATCGCCGCCCACCGATTCGGCGGGGAAGCAGCGCGCCGCCACCTCGGCGTCGCCCTGGAGCACGCCGGGCGACGGGAGCAGCTTGAGCTGGAGATCGTGCGCCAGCTCGAGCTCGTGGCGGAGCCGCTGCTGGCGCCGGTCCCGCTCCACCAGCCGCGCGTTCTCCACCGCGGCGCCGATCTGGTTGGCGACGGCGGTCACCAGCTTCCGGTCGCCCGGGGTGAAGCGGTCACCCCCGAGCCGGTCGGTGAGGTTGATGACGCCGACGCAGCGGAGCGGTGAGCCGGCCGCGCCGTAGCAGATGGGCACGCTCAGGAACGCCTGGCCGTGATAGCCGCGGGGCTCGCCGCAGTCGGTAGCCACCACGTCGGGCGCCGACGGATCGTTCGCCACCACCCGGCGCTCGCGGTACACTCGTGCGGCCACGGAGCACTCGTCGTCCACCCGCACGGGTGTGAGCCCGTCCATGCCGAAGCCGCGCGCCGCCACGGTGCGGAGCACGCCGGCCGGTTCGTCGAACACCATGATGGACGCGCGCCGGGCGCCGACCACGGTGCTCACCTCGCGGGCGATGATCTGGGTGGCCTCTTCGAGCTGCACCGTCTGGCCCAGGATCTCGCTGATCGCGTAGAGCAGGTCGATCTCCTCGTACCGGCTCGTGAGCTCGTCCGCCAGGAACGCGCGCTGCCGCTCCGCATCGAGCAGCGCTCCGACCAGCGGCAGCGTGCGCGCCGCCGCGGCCTCGAGTGCCGTCTCGGCCAGGCCGCCGACCTCCAGCCAGAACCCGTCAACCTCGCCCAGCGGCTCGAGCCAGACGGTGCCCCAGGGCATGGGGGTGAGTCCCACGCTCCGCGGCACGGCGGGCACCTCGCCGGGGTCCGGTCCCGCGGCCAGACGGAGCCCGCGCCCGTCGAAGCGCCACAGGCGCACCCGCCCGCCGACGAGCGCGCCGAGGCCGTCGAGCACGGGCTCGAGCCGGCCTATGGGCGGCGCAGTGTCATGCAGATGGAGTTTCCCTGCTCATTGAATTGGACGGCGTCCACCAGCTTGCGGATGAGATAGAGTCCCCGGCCATTGGCTTCGTCGAGCTGCTCCGGCCGGATCGGCTCGGGCACGGCCGTCGGGTCGAACCCGGGACCCTCGTCGGTCACGACCAGCCTGATGGCCTCGGCCCGAAGCTCGGCGCGCACGTGGACCGACTTGCGGCCGTCCTCGCCGTTCCCCCGGACGATGGCGTTGCTGAGCGCTTCGGAGAGCACCACCTGGAGCCGGAAGCGCGTCCGCCGGCAGCTGGCGTGGCCCGCGAGGCAGTGACGGGTGACGAGCTCGACCGCCTCCTCGATGCACGCCACCTCGCTCGGGAGCTGGAGGGTCACGAGCGTGGCGGCGCCGCCCGCGCCCGGGGCCGGCGAGCGGCGGACGCAGAGGCGGAGCGGCGACGGCACGAGGGGATCGGGCTAGAAGCTCGCGAGGGCCTGCTGGGGCGTCCCGGCGATCGCGAACAGCGTATCGAGCTTGGTCAGCTCGAACAGCGAGCGGAGATCCTCGTTGAGCCCCGAGAGCCGGAGCTCTCCGCCCGCCTCGCGGATCCGCTTGGAGATGGAGACCAGCGCGCCGAGTCCCGAGGAGTCGATGTAGCCGGTGCGGGAGAAGTCGATGAGGATCCGGCGCTCACCGCCGGCCACCGCGGCCTGGACGAGATCCTTGAGCTCCTGGCGGTTGCCGACGATCAACTGTCCCTCCACCTGCACCACCGCCACGCCGCTCGTGTCCTTGGTCTGGCTGAAGCCCATCGGCTTGTCTCCGTCGGATATCTAGTCGCACTGCAGCGCCAGCATGGCGGCCACCTCGACAATATCATCGGCCGTGGCCCCGCGCGACAGGTCGGCCATCGGCCGGGCCAGCCCCTGGAGCATGGGGCCGATGGCGACCGCGCCCGCGAGCCGCTGCACCAGCTTGTACCCGATGTTGCCGGCGTCGAGATCGGGAAAGACCAGCACGTTGGCCCGTCCCCCCAGCGGGGAGCCGGGCGCCTTCCGCTCGCTCACCTCCGGCACCAGGGCGGCATCGCCCTGCAGCTCGCCGTCGCTGACGACGTCGGGCAGGAGGGTCCGGAACCGGGCCGCGGCCTCGCGGGCCCGGGCGACGCGCGGACCTTCAGCGCTCCCCTTGGTGCTGTACGAGAGGAACGCCACCCGCGGCGAGTCGCCGGCCAGGCGCGGCCGGTCGCGCGCGGCGGCCAGGGCGATGTGCGCCAGTTGCTCCGGCGTCGGCTCGGGCACCACCGCGCAGTCGGTGAAGGTCAGCACCGTATCGTCCGGGAGCACCATGTAGAAGGCGGAGCTCACCAGCTCCACGCCGGGCGCGGTGCCGATGGCCCAGAGCGCGGCCCGGATCGTATCGCGGGTCGGGCACACGGCGCCGGCCAGCGCGGCGTCCGCCTCTCCCAGGGCGACGAGCGCCGCGCCGAAATTGGCGGGCACCGCCGCGAGATCGAGCGCATGCACGCCGTCCACCACCCGGTCGGGGCGCCGCTCGCGCAGGTAGCGCGCGATGGCGGGGAGCCGCGGGTCGGCGGCCGGATCGATGCCGTCTCCGCCCACCACGATCGGCTCGGCGATCCGCTCGCCCCGGAGCCGCTCGGCGGCCGCGTGAACGCGCGGGTCTTCTCCCTCGCACAGCACGATCCGTTTGCGGTGCGCGGCGGCGCGCTCGAGCAGCGAGTGGCGGAAAGTCATCGGCCGTATCGCCGGGCGAGCGCCTCGGCCACGCCGGGCTGGACCAGGGCGCTCACGTCGCCGCCGAACCGCGCCACCTCGCGCACGAGGCTCGAGCTCAGGTAGGTGAGCTCGAGCGCCGGCACGAGGAAGACCGTCTCGAGCGAGGGGTGGAGCTGGCGGTTCATGAGCGCCATCTGGAACTCGTACTCGAAGTCGCTCACCGCGCGAAGGCCGCGCACCACGATGGTCGCGCCCACCCGCCGGGCGAACTCGACCAGGAGCCCGTCGAACGACTGGTAGCTCACCCTGGACTCGCCGCCGATCGCCGCCTGCAGCATGGCGAGCCGCTCGGCCACCGTGAAGAGCGGCTGCTTGAGCGGGTTCACCGCCACCGCCACGATCACCCGGTCGGCGAGCGCCAGGCTCCGGCGGATCAGGTCTTCGTGACCCCTGGTCGGCGGGTCGAACGAGCCCGGATAGATCGCGATGCGGGTCATGGCGCGTGGCAGAAGGTGAGGGCGGTGTCGCCGTAGATCCGGGTGTCGTCGCCGTCCAGCCGCTCGCCGGCGCGATGCTCGACCGAAAGAATGCGCGCGAACGGGGTCCGGCGGAAGAGCGCCACCAGCCGGGCGGCGTCGTCCCGGGCGTAGGGGGGATCGGCCAGGACGAGGTCGAAGGCGGCGGCCGGCAGCCGAGCCGCGAAGCGCAACGCGTCGCCCCGCCGGACCGATGCCCGTCCGCCCACGCCGAGCGCCTCGATATTGGCCTCGAGCGCTCGGAGGGACGCCGGGTTGAGCTCGACGAACGTCCCCGAGTCGGCGCCCCGCGAGAGCGCCTCCAGCCCGAGCGCGCCGCTCCCGGCATAGAGATCGAGCACGCGCGCCCCGGACAGGGCGCCGGCCAGGATGCTCATCCAGGCTTCGCGGACCCGGTCGGCGGTGGGGCGGACGCGGGCGTCCCTGGGAACGACGAGACGGCGGCCGCGGAATTCACCGGAGACGATCCTCACGACTCATGACTCACGACCCGCCATGCGGCGACACCGCGCAGAGCCGGGCCTGCAGCGTGGAATGTCCGTTCCATTCGTTCAGCTCGAGCCGGAATGCCGCGTCCACCAGCGCCTCGCCCAGCCACGGCACCCGGTCGGCCCACTGGAACCCGATGGCGGCGAGCCGGGTGGTGCCATCCTCGAGTGTGCCCTTCAGATGCCCGTTGCCCACACGGGATGTGCCGGTCAACCGGACGCCGCGGACGCCGAAGACGGGGCTCGCATTCCCCGACCCGCAGGGCTCGAGGTAGCGGCACATGCGCTCCAGCTCGTGGGTGGCCTCGCCCAGCGAAAGCTCCAGATCCACCCGCTGCTCGGGGCCGAGATCGTCGGGGCCGAGCGTCTCGCGCGCGATCTCGGCGAAGCGCGCGCGGAACTCGGCGAGCCGCTCCCGCCGGATGGTGAGGCCCGCGGCCATCTGGTGCCCGCCGTAGCGCTCGAGCAGATCGCCGCAGGCGAGGAGCGCCGCGTGCAGGTCGAACCGCGAGATGCTTCGCCCGGAGCCCTTGCCGATATCGCCGTCGAAGGCGATGAGGAACGCCGGCCGGCCATAGCGCTCCACCACCCGTGAGGCGACGATACCGACGACGCCCGGATGCCAGTCGTCCCCGGCGAGCACCAGCCCCGCGTCGCGCTCCGAATTTCCCATCTGTTCGACCTGCGCGAGCGCCTCCTCGAGCATCCGGTGGTCGAGCGCCTGCCGTTCCACGTTGAGCCCCTCGAGCCGGCGGGCCAGCTCTGCGGCTTCCGCGGGATCATCGGTGAGCAGGAGACGGAGCCCATCGGCCGCGTCGCCAACGCGTCCGGCCGCATTGAGCCGGGGGCCCAGGATGTACCCCATGTGCGCGGCGCGGAGCTCGCGGGCGCCGAGCCCGCTGGCCTGGACCAGCGCGTGGAGCCCGGACCAGCGGCTGGCGGCGAGCAGGCGAAGCCCGTGGCGGACCAGGATCCTGTTCTCGCCCGCGAGCGGCACGACATCGGCCACCGTGGCGAGGGCCACGTAATCCAGCAGGTGATACGGCAGGTTGGGCGGGAGCCCGAGCGCCGGGACCAGCGCCTGCACCAGCTTGAACGCGACGCCGGTGCCGCAGAGCCCGCGGGCGCCGGACGTATCGTCCGCGCGCTGCGGGTCCACGACGGCGAGGGCGGCCGGGAGCTCCGGACCGGGCAGATGGTGATCGGTGATTACGACGCCGAGCCCGGCGGCGCGCGCGGCCCGGACCGTGTCTACCGCGGTGATGCCGCAATCACACGTGACCACCAGCGACGCGCCGAGCCGCCGGGCCTCGACCAGGCCTGCGGGGCCGAAATCGTAGCCGTCGCGCAGCCGATGGGGCACGAACCCGGCGACGTGCGCACCCGCGGCGCGGAGGGCGCGGGTGAGGAGCGCCGTGGCGCACTGGCCGTCCACGTCGTAATCACCGTGTACCAGGATGGTGCCGCCGGCCCGGACCGTGGCCACGATGACGTCGACCGCTTCGGACATGCCCGCCAGGGCCATGGGATCGGACAGGTCGGAGACGGCGGGCCGGAGAAACCGCCGGGCAGCCGCTTCGGCGCCCTGCCCGCGCTGGACCAGCAGGGCCGCGAGCGCGGGCGGGATACCGAGCTGCGCGGCGAGCAGCCCGACGACGGCGGGATCGGGCCGCGGGGAGACCACCCAGCGCAGGGTCGGGGCTGGGAAGACGCTCACCACGGGAATGTACGGCCGGCGCGGCCGCTCACGACGACCCTGCCGTCTCCGCGGGGTACAGGATCGCGCCGCAGCCTTCGCAGCCGTCCACGATGGCCCCGCTCCGGATCTGGCTCCGGCGGTTGAGCGGCACCGAAGTATGGCACGCGCTGCAGTGCCCGCCGACGAGCGGCACGACCACCTCGCGCGCGCGCGATTGCCGCAACCGGTTGTAGCGGGTGCGGAGCGGCTTGTCGATCTGCTCCGCGCTGGCCTCGCGCTCGCGGGCGGCGGCCTCGCGTTCCTCCTCGAGCGCCCGGCGGCGCTCCGCCAGCCGGGCCCGTTCCGGCGCCTGCTCCAGATCGGCGGCCGCCACCCGTGCCTCCTCCTCGCTGACCCTGGCCTCGAGTCCGGTTACCGCTTCGGCGCTCCGCACCCAGTCGTTCTCTTCCTTGGCCATCACCGATCTGGCCAGCTCGAGCTCGGCCATGAGCGTCGAGGCCTCCTTGGGGTTGCGCACCGTCTCAAGTCGCTGCACCCGGCGGTCCTGCAGGACGCGATAGCTCTCCACTTTCGCTTCCAGCTCGTCGCGCCGGCGGACCCCGTCGGCCGCGGCCCGGCGCGCGGAGTCGAGCGCATCGCGGGCCCGCTGGATGGCGCGATCGAGCACGCCCACCTCGGCGTCCAGCTCCTTCAGGCGCCGCTCGACGTCAGCGACCGCCGTGTCCTTGGATTGCAGCGCGAGGAGCTTGACCAGATCAGCGTGCATCGACATCGCCTCTTCGAATGGAGCGTTTCAGGAGTTCCTCCGGCAGCCGTGCGGCGATCTCCCGGGTGAGCCGCGCGCGCTCCAGCATGAGCGCGTCGAAATCCTCCGGCGTCATCACCCGGTCCTGTTCCTTGATCCGGCGGTTGAGCGCCGCGAGCTGGCGGCGCAGCGGGCGGACCTCGAGTGTCCGGCAGGCGTCCACGTAGGTGCGGTCGGGGTCGGGCGCGCCGTATTTCGCCTCGATGCTGTCGAGCCACGCGTACGCCCGTCGCGCGCCGGGAGACAGTTGTTCCAAGAATAGGGTAGATCCGGTGTTTTCGGGACTGCGGCGCAGCGCCTCGTATACCTCGCGCAGCTCGGCCGTCTCGAACCATTCCACCGGCACTTCCGCCACCGCCCGCTCCAGCCATCCGCGCTCCCGGATCAGCACGCGCAGGAGATCGCGCTCCGCGGCGTCGACCCGGCGCGCGGGCCGGGGCCGGGATCGAGGCCCTCCGCCGCTGGCGGGCTGCCGCTGCGCCTCGCCGGGGGTGGGAGCGGCGGTGGGCAGTTCCTGCCGGTCGGCCAACTGATGGACCAGCGTCTCCCGGCTCACGCCGCTGCGCTGCGCGACCTCCTTCAGGTAGAGGTCGCGGGTGAGCGGGTCGGCGGCGGCCCGGATGGTGGGCAGCAGCCGGTCGAGCGCCTCGCGCTGGTGGTCCACGCCCTCGAACCAGCCCTTCTGCTCGAGCAGTTGAAGCTTCCGCTCGAGCAGGTCGATCGCGTCACGAAGGATCGGCTCCAGCGCCGCGCCGCCGCCGCGACGGACGAGCGTGTCGGGATCCTCGCCGGCGGGCATCGTGGCCACGCGGACACGGACGGCGTGCCGCAGCAGCTCGTCGCCGGCGCGAAAGGTGGCGCGCAGGCCGGCCTGGTCGCTGTCGTAGAGCAGCGTGGCGGTGGGGGCAAAGCGGCGGAGCAGTGTCGCCTGGTCGGAGGTGAGCGCGGTGCCGAGGGGTGCCACGACGTGCTCGACACCGGCCAGCACCAGCCGGAGCACGTCGAAGTAGCCTTCCACCAGGATCACCGTCTCCTCACGCCGGATGGGTCCCTTGGCCTGGTGCAGGTTGTACAGCTGGCGGCCCTTGTGAAAGATCGGGCTCTCGGGGGAATTGAGATATTTCGGCTCGCCCGGCCCGAGGAGCCGGCCGCCGAAGCCCACCACCCGGCCGCGGAGGTCGTGGATGGGAAAGAGCAGCCGGCTGCGGAAGCGGGGTACGACACTCCGGTCGTCTCGCACGGCCGCGAGCCCGGCCTCGACCAGCACCGGCTGCTCCAGCCCGAGCTGCGCCATGGCACCGAGAAACGCCTTGCCGGGGGGCGCGTAGCCCAGCCCGTGGAGCGCGGCCGTGTCGAGCGCGATGTCCCGGCCCTGAAGGTACTCGCGCGCGCCTGCGGCGTCCGCGGATTCGACGAGCTGCCGCGTGAACCAGTCCTGCGCCACCGCGGCCGCGCCGAAGAGCGGCTCGAGCGGGTCCGGACCCGCGCGCTCGGCGCGCTCGGGGATCACGATCCCCGCCCGGCGCGCCACTTCCCGCACCGCCGTCGGGTAGTCCATCCCCACGCGCTTCATGAACCACGAGAAGACATCACCGCTTTCGTGGCAGACGAAGCAGTAGTAGCGCCCCTTCTTCGGGATGACGGCGAAGTTCCGGTGGGTGCCGCCGTGGAAGGGACACGGGCCGCGATAATCCGACCCGGTGCGTTTCAGCTCGACCGTCTCCCCGATGATCCCGACCAGGTCCGCGCCGTCCCGTACCTGGTCGACGAGCTCTTCGGGGATCATGCTCACGCCGAGAACTCCACGACCGTGACCCCGGTCCCGCCCTGGTTCCGCGGCGCGAACCCGAACCGCGCGATGCGCCGATCGCCCGCCACGACCCGGCGCACCCGCTCCCGCACCACGCCGGTTCCCATTCCGTGAATGATGCGCAGGTAGGGCTGCTCGGCCAGCACCGCCGCGTCCACGGCGGCGAGGGTGGCCGCCTCGGCTTCGTCGCCGGTGAAACCGCGGAGGTCGATCTCGAGCGCAGAGGGTGATGAGGGAGCCGGCGGAGCGCTGGCTGCGGGCGTCGGCTGCCTGGGGTTCGCCGTGCGCGTCGCCTGGCCCGCATCCACCACGATCTTCATGGCCCCCAGTGCGACCACGAGCTTCCCGTCGGGCCGGATCTCGAGCACCTGCCCCGCCCCGCCGTTGAGCAGACGCACCCGGTCCCCCACGGCGACGCCGCTCCCCGGGTCCGCCCGCTCTGCCGTTCCCGTCCCATCCGCCCGCTCGAGCTCCTCGCCCTGGTGCCGTATGCCCTCCTCCACCAGGCGGCGCGCCTCGCGGGCAGCCGCGTCGTCGACCGCGCTCTTCGCGGCGCCGAGTGCCTGCTCGACGCGCTGCCGGGCCTCGAGCAGGTAGGCCCGCGCCTGCTGCCGCCCGGTGCGCTCGGCCTCCTTCTCGCGGCGCCTCAGCTCGGCTTCGCGCGCGGCCTGCGATTCCTGCTGCCCCGCGAGCCGGGCCTGGAGCGCGTCGAGCTCGACCGTCCGCTCGGCCAGCTCCGCCTGCGCCGCCGCGAGCTCGTGCTGCCGCTCCTCGACCGCCGCGAGCAGCGCGTCCAGGCTCCGCTCGGCATCGGGAACGCGGGCCTCGGCGTCCGCCAGGATCGTCGGCGCCACACCGAGCCGGCGGGCGATCGCCAGCCCGTAGGAGCGGCCGGGTACGCCCTTGAGGAACCGGTAGCTCGGCGTGAGCGTCGCCGCGTCGAACTGGAGGGAGGCGTTTACCACGCCGGGCGTATGGCTGGCCACCTCCTTGAGCGAGCCGAGGTGCGTGGTCGCGAGCGTGAGCGTTCCCCGCTCGGTCAGGGAGACCAGGGTGGCCGCGGCGAGCGCCGCGCCCTCCGCCGGATCGGTCCCGCTGCCGATTTCGTCGAGCAGCACGAGGGTGGCGGCGTCGGCTCCGTCGAGGATCCGCCGCAGCATGCGCACGTGGGCGCTGAAGGTCGAGAGACTCGCCGCGATGCTCTGGCGATCGCCGATGTCGGCATAGAAGCGGCGGAACACCGGGAGCCGGCTCCGGGCGCCCACGGGCGGCACGATGCCGCACTGGGAGAGCGCCGCGGCGAGCCCGACCGCCTTCAGCAGCACCGTCTTCCCGCCGGTGTTCGGCCCGCTGATGAGCAGCGTGCGCTCGGCCGCCGAAAGCTCGAGATCGAACGGCACCACCGGCTCGGTCCCGGCGAGCAGGAGCGGGTGGCGCCCATTGACGATGACGAGGTCCGCGGGTGCCGGTGCCATCTCGGGGACTTCGCCCTCGACCGAGATGGCGTAGCGCGCGCGCGCCACGAGATCATCCACCGCCACGCACATCTCGACCAGCTCCCGGAGGCCGCTCAGCTCGGGACGGAGCAGGTCGGTCAGCTCGCGAAGCACGCGCAGCGCCTCGCGCTCCTCCTCCACCTCCGCCTCGCGGAGCGCGTTGCCGAGCTCGATGGCTTCCGCGGGCTCGATGAAGAGCGTTCCCGCGCTGCCGCTTTCGTCGTGCACGATCCCGCCCGGCCGGCTGCGCGAATCCCGCCGAACGGGGATGACGTAGCGGCCGCCGCGCACGGTCACCGACGCGTCGCCCGGCGCGGTGTTGGCATCGAGCCCGCGGAGGAGCGACTCCAGCTTCCGGATCAGCCGCTGCCGCGCGGCGTGCACTTCCCGCCTGGCGGCGGCCAGCGCCGGGCTCGCCGTGTCGAGCAGGGTGCCCTCGGGATCGAGCGATTGCTCGAGCCGGCGCTCCAGGCGTTTGTCGGGCAGCGGCCGCGCCAGCCCACTGGCGAGCGGCGCGCTCTCGGCGACGCGGCGGAGGTCGGCCTGGATCAGCCGGGCGGCGACGAGCACGCGCTGCAGCGCGGCCAGCTCCGCTCCCTCGAGCACGCTGCCGTCGATGCGGAGCCGGCCGAGCGCGCGATGCACATCCGGAATGGGCTGGACCAGCAGCGCGTCGCCCCGGCGGAAGAGCGCGGCCACCTCGCCCACCCGCGCCAGCTCGCCCGCGATCCAGCCGATGTCGTCGCCGGGCCGGCGGCCCCGGACCCGTGCGGCGCCGAGAGGCCCGACCGCGTGCCCGGCGACCAGCTCGAGGACCTCGGCGAATTCGATGGTCTCGAGGGCGTCCGCGCTCTGCGCCTCCGGCAACGGCGACGGGGTGCCGCCCTGCACATGGGCCGGCACCCCGGAATCAGACACGGACAGCGACTGCGCCATCACCCCCGCTGCAGCTCCTCACGCACGATCTGGTTGATCACCTTGCCATCGGCCCGTCCCCGGAACTTCGGCAGGACCTGACCCATGACCTTGCCGATCTCGGTGGCGCCGCCGGCGATGGCGGCCCGCACCGCGCCCCGGATCTCCTCCGGGTCCACGGCCGGCGGCAGGAACTCTTCCAGCACCCTGATCTGCGACCGCTCGACGTCGGCGAGCTCCGGACGGTTGGCCGCCGCGAATTGCTCGGCCGACTCCCTGCGGGTCTTGATGCCCTTCCGCAGGACCTCGAGCACCTCCTCGTCGGTACCCGGGCGCCGGAGCTCGATCTCACGGTTCTTCAGGTTGGCGAGGATGGTCCCGAGCACGAGGGTCCGCTCCTTGTCCTGAGCCCTGCGGGAGGCATTCATGGCCGCCCGCAGGGCCTCGCTCACACTAGACCCTGGCGACACGAGGTCCCCGGCGGGTCTTGCGGGCGGCGGCGTTCGTCTTCCGCTTTCGCTTCTCGCTCGGCTTCTCGAAGTGGCGGTGCTTCCGCAGGTCCGAGAGGATACCGGCCTTCTCGCATTTCTTCTTGAAGCGCTTGAGCGCGCGCTCGAAGCTCTCGTCATCGTGGATGATGACTTCTGGCATTCGCTGTCTCACCCCTCTCGAGCCCGGTAAGGGCAGGAATCGGAAGAAGTTGGGGGAATTTAGACGGAAGGACGGAAGGACGGAAGGACGGAATGTTGGCTAGAGTTGTTGCGAAAAAAGGGAACCGGGCGCGGGTGGCTGGTTGGGTCAGTCGGAGCGTGCTGGTTAGAGTCGGTGAATGATGCCGTTCGAAAGATTGGAAGCGTGGCGGTCTTCGCACCTGCTCGCGCTGGAGGTATACCGGCTCACGGGCCGCTGGCCACAACGGGAGCTGTACGGGCTCACAATGCAAGCCGGTCGTGCGGCCGTGTCGATCGGGTCGAATATCGCCGAGGGCTCCGCCAAGCGGGGCTGGAAGGAGTTCGGCCGTTTTCTCGACATGGCCCTCGGCTCCTTTTCCGAGCTCACCTATCTCCTCCTGTTGAGTCGCGATCTCGGGCTCATGAGCAAGAGCGATGGAGAGGTCATCGAGGCCCTGCGATGCGAGGCCGGCAAACTGTTGTGGGGCCTCTACCGCCGCGTGCGCCCTGAAATCGGAAGCCCGCCCTGACGCCCCATTCCGTCCTTCCGTCCTTCCATCTTTCCCTCCTTCCGTCCCTCCGGTCACCCCGGCGGCCACCCCAGCCTCCGTCCACCCAGCACGTGCAGGTGCAGGTGGTCCACGCTCTGGCCCGCGTCCGGCCCCGTGTTGGTGACGATTCGGTAGCCACGCTCATCCAGCCCGAGCTCGGTCGCCACCTCAGCTGAGAAGGCGAGCATCCGCCCCAGCAGCGCCTCGCCTTCGGGGCCGGTGGCATTCCGCACGGCAGGCACGTGCCGGGTGGGAATCACGAGCAGGTGGACCGGCGCCTTCGGGTCGATGTCGTAGAAGGCGACCGCGTCGGCGGTGCGCCCGGCGATCCTGGCCGGGATCTCTCCTGCCACGACCTTGCAGAATAGGCAGTCAGCCATTTGTCCCCCGGAGTCTCGCGGCGGTCACCGCGGCGGCAGCCGCGAGCGCCGCGGTGTCGAAGCGGAGCGTGTGCGGGCCAAGGGCCGTGGGCCGGTAGCCGGCGGCGAGGAGCGTGGCTCGTTCGGCGGCGCTCAAGCCGCCTTCGGGGCCGATCACTACGGTGACCGCTTCGCCGTTCAGCACGGCCGGCGGCGGCAGGCCGCCGGCATCGGCCAACCAGATGTGCCCCGGATGCGGGCGGGTGGCAAACTGGACCAGGCTCGCAGGCGCTTCCACGTCGATCGCCCAGACGGCGCCGCACTGTTTGGTGGCCTCGAGCGCCTGGCGGCGCAAGCGGGTCAGATGAGTCTCGCGCACCCGATTGGCGACGCCGCCGGTGCGCTCGGTCTCGAGCGGCGACACGGCCGTCGCGCCGAGCTCGGCGGCCTTC
>DATAHW010000084.1:0-34586 GCA_036262935.1 Gemmatimonadales bacterium
CGCCAGGCAGCAAGGAACGGGAGAACGCGGAGGCCGACGGGCTCTGAGATACATTTGCACCAAAGATCCGCACCATTTCCATAACCTCCCCGAAACACCGAACCCCGCCACATTCTTAGTAGTGGCGGGGTTTCAGTTACCCGAGTGGGCCCGGCGCGACTCGAACGCGCGACCTCTTGCTCCGGAGGCAAGCGCTCTATCCAACTGAGCTACGGACCCGACAGACCGGCTGCGAAAGCAGGCGAATTCTAACGCCTTCCCCCCTCGACGGCACCCCCCGAGCCTTGCACCCGCCGCAGCGGCTCGGGCGTGGGTTGGCCGCGCCGGTGCTCGCCCGGGAGCCAGACCGCGTCGCCGTCGAGGCCTGAGGGTATCGGCTCCCCGAGCCAGTTGAGCATCGCCGGGAACAGGTCCGCGGTCCTGAGCGGCTCGGCCGGGATCGGCTCACTCGACCAGACCGGCGTCTGCATGTGCGAGCGCGCCAGGCTCCCGTGCCCGGCCCGGTGCTCCGGGACCTCGAACCGCTGGCGGAAGTCGTAGCCCTCGCGGGCGACTATCAGCAGGTCACCCGTGCGGGCCGCCCGGAACTGATCGAGCAGGTGATAGGCGGCGTCGGGCCACGCGGCATCCCAGGTGGCCTCCAGCCAGTCGCGCGACGTGCCGCGCCGGGCGCCGCCGCAACCAAGGGGGTCGCCGGCGAGCGGTTCGTAGCAGATCTCGGCGCCCGCCCGCCAGAGCCGGGCCCCCGCACCGTTGCTGCCGACCCAGAGCCCGCCATCGGCCGATTCGCCGGCCACGAGCCCGACGGCCGGCTCCCGCAGGAGCGCCGCCACCAGGTCATGGCCCGTTCCGAACGTCTCCGGGAGCCGGAGTCGCTCGACCGGCCAGCGCTCCTGCCTGGTCTCTCCGGGACGGGCGTACACCATCGCGGAGCCGTTCCCCGCCACCATCACCGCCGCCCGCGGGTGTCGCTCCCAGAGCACCGGATGCGAGAGCGTCGGCACGCCGCGCGCCCGGAACCAGTCGGCCAGATCGAGGTGCGTGTGGACGGCGGCCGCGCCGTGGTCGCTCACGAGCAGAATGAGCGCGCGCGCCAGCTCACCGCGGGCCTCGAGCCGTGCCCGAAGCTGCCCGACGACCGCGTCGACCCTCCGGAGTGCCCGCCGCACCGGCTCCGCGTCCGGGTGGGTCTGGTGGGTGTAGCCGTCCACCGCGGGGAACTGGGCGAAGACGAAGCGGGCCGGCCCGTCCACCGCCCGCCGCAGATGGCGGGCGACCGCGTCGTCCGACGGCTGATGCCACTGGGCGTAGTGCGCCAGCCCGCCCCAGAACTGGCGTTCGCGCCGCGACGGGTCGCGCGCCGGCGTGAGGCCCCGAGCCACCGGCGTGAAGATGCCGAGGCTCTCGGGCACCAGCTCGAAGATCGTGCGCACGTCCCCCGCGATGTCGTGGTCGAGGCGCGGCGCCTGATACCCGCAGTAGCTCCGCACGGCCTCGCGGTCGCGCCACCAGCGGCCCGTGTACGCGCGTCGGTCGAGCCAGCGGATCGAGGGAATGTTGCACCGACCCGGCGTGCAGCCGGTGAGGAAGGGCAGATAGGCCACGCTGGTGGTGGACGGGAAGCCGGTGATCGCCCGTGTCCGCCCGCCGGTCCGGAGCATGGCCTCGAGGTGCGGCAGCTCGCCGGCCGCGAGCCGCGCCTCGGCCACGTCGGGACGGAGGCCGTCCACCAGCAGGAGGAAGCAGCGGGAATGAGCAATGGACATGGCTCCAAGCTAACGACGGCACCCGGGTGACGCCGCTCACCACCTTGTCCCGTCCGCGGGCTCACATTGGCTGCCCGACGACGTCTCGTGGGACGGGTGGAGGGACCATGTTGTTCGATGGCTGGCAATCGGTGGAGCGGATCGTCTTCCTGGCGGCGTGTACGTACATCGGGCTGGTGGTCGTGCTGCGCCTGCTCGGCGAGCAGGCCCTGGCGAAGATGTCGGCGTACGACCTGATCATCACCGTGGCGCTCGGCTCGATCGTCGCCGCCATTCCGCTGAGCAAGGATGTGACGCTCGTCGATGGCGCCGCGGTGCTGACCGTGTATCTCGCCCTGCAGGCAATGACCCGCTGGGCCACGCGGCGGTGGCCGCGCGCGGAGCGGGTGATCAAGACCCGGCCACAGGTGGTGCTGTGGGACGGCCAACTGGTACACCGCCACATGCAGGCGGCGCAGGTGACCGAGGCCGAGGTCCGCGCGGCCGCGCGCATGGCCGGGTACGCGTCGCTCCCGAGCTTGCTCGCGATCGTGCTCGAGAATGACGGAACCTGGTCGGTCGTGCCGCGGACGGACGATGGCGACCTGTCGGCGTTCGAGGGCCTCGAGCTCCCGTCCCCCGAGCCCGCGCGCGGGACGCGCACCGCCCGGGCCCGCGGCAGGTCGTCCTCCCAACCGGTCTGATCACTCGGGCGGCTGGTCCACGCGCCGCGCCCGCTCCAGCCGAGAGGCGGCTACGCCCCAGGCGGGCGGATCGCTGGCGGGGAACGAGTCTTCGACAATCTCGTCAATCAGCGCCTCGACCCCGCGTCTCGACTTCTCCCGGGGGCTTTCGCGGCCGCCGCTTTCCGGCGGCCGTTCCTGCCTGGCATCCGACATTGCTTGCCTCTCTCTTCCGCGTTCGGTACGCGCGGCCTTGACCAATGGCAAGGGCCCGCGCCAATTGCGTGTCGTGGGATTCTCCACTCGGACCCGATCTCGCAATCTAGGCCACTCGACGCCCGCCGCGGGCGCGGGCAGGGGGGATCATGCCCACCCGCCTGACCGCCCGACCGCCTGACCGCCCGACCTCCAGCCTTGCGCCCCAACAAGTGGGTAATCGCCGGGACCGTGATGATCGGCAACATCATGGCGGTCCTCGATTCCAGCATCGTCAACGTCGCGCTCCCCGACATGGCCGGGAACCTGGGCGCCACCATCGAAGAGATCACCTGGGTAGTGACGGGCTACATCCTGGCGAACGTGCTGGTGATGCCCATCGTCGGCATGCTGAGCGCGCGCTACGGACGGAAACACCTCTACCTCGCCGCGACCGCCCTCTTCACCCTCGCCTCGATGCTCTGCGGTCTGGCCGGCAGCCTGCCCGCGATGGTCGCCTGCCGCATGCTGCAGGGGCTGTCGGGCGGGGTGCTGATCACCGTGCCGCAGGCCATCCTGCGGGAGAGTTTCCCGCCGGAGGAGCAGGGAATCGCCATGGGGGTGTACGGCATGGGTGTCGTGCTGGCGCCGGCGATCGGCCCCACCCTCGGCGGCTGGATCACCGACCACTACTCGTGGCCCTGGGTGTTCTTCATCAACGTTCCGATCGGACTGCTCAACCTCGTCATGGTCCAGCGCCTGATCCAGGATCCGCCCTATCTCGTGCGCACCCGCGCGCCGATCGACTTTGCCGGGCTCGGGTTGATGATCGCCGGGCTCGGCTCCTTCCAGCTCATGCTGGAGGAGGGCGAGCGAAACGACTGGTTCGAATCCGGCTTCATCGTCCGTCTGGCCGTGCTCGCGGCCGTGGGGATGGTGCTCTTCGTCTGGCGGGAGCTCACCACCCCGCGTCCGGCGGTGGACCTCTCGATCCTCCGCAACCTCCGCTTCAGCGCGGCCACCCTGATGGGGGGCGTGATGGGTGCGGGCCTGAGCGGCGTGCTCTTCATTCTCCCGCTCTTCCTGCAGAACCTGCTGGGCTACACGGCGATGGAATCCGGCCTGGCGCTCGCGCCACGGAGCCTGGCGATGCTCGTGGCCATGCCGATCGCGGGGCGGCTCTACAACTGGACCGGCCCCCGGCTCATGGTTGGCGCGGGGCTCGTGCTCACCGCGTTCGGCTACTGGGATTTGGCGCGGCTGACGGTGCAGACGGGCGTGTGGGATCTGGTGTGGCCGCAGGTCTGGCAGGGGATCGGCTTCAGCCTCCTGTTCGCCGCGCTCAGCACCGCCGCCCTCGCCACCGTGGCGAGGGAACGGATGACCTCGGCCACGGGGCTGTACAACGTGGTGCGGCAGGTGATGGGCAGCATCGGGATCGCGCTCGCGGCCACTACCCTCACGCACAGCGAAGCGACGTATCACGCGGTGCTCGTCGAGGATATGCGGACCTCCGTCGCCCGCCGCTGGCTCGCGGGGGCGGCGGCCGCCGCGGAGCACGCCGGGGCGGACGTGCTGACGGCGCACCGCCGGGCACTCGAGCTGCTCGACCACCTCGTGCAGCGGCAGGCGACGGTGCTCGCCTACAATCACATCTTCGCGCTCGTGGCCGGGATCTTCCTGCTCATCTGCCCGCTGGTACTGCTGCTGCCCCGGAGCGCCCGGGTCGAGCACGACACCCGCGTCGTGCTCGAGTAGGCCGGCGCGGGAAGCGGCCGGCTACTTCACCCGGGTGATCTTGCCGCAGGCGATGGGCAGGGTCACCTGCGCGGGAATGGGCCCGAGCGAGGCGACCGACGACGCGAGCTTGGTGTCGGACGGTACGCCGTGGAGAAAGACCACGCGCTTGTCCAGGTCCAGCTTCTGGCCGTCGAACGCCTTGCCGAACGCTTCCTGCAGCGCGCTCAGGGATACCGTCTTGCGATAGTGCAGCGCCCCGCCCGCCGTGGCGGTGGGATACGTGCCGTGCGCCACGTCCATGCTGACCGGATCGTCGATCAACGGCACCATCGTCGTGCCCGCCGCCGGCTCGGTCTCGATCAGGTCGATGATCCCGTCGCCGTTGGCGTCCGCCGACCGGGCCGGGCACGCGGCGGCCTTCCCGTCGGTGAAGCCGTGGAAGTGCTGCCAGTGGGTGATGCTCTTCGGCAGTCCGGTCGCGTCGGTCGCGATGGTGAGGCTGTCGCCCTTGACGGTAAAGGTGACCTTGCCCGCGGCCGCCTTCCCCGTGACCGTCGTGTTCATCGGCGCGAGCTTCGCGACGTACACCTCCGATGCCTGCGCGCCCGCCACGGCCGGCAGGCCCGCGACGGCCGCGGCCGCGAGCAGCGCCCCGGCGATGTGGGTTCGACTGTGCTCCATGCTGTCCGCCCTTCCCGATTGATGGTGAACCGCCACGGCGTCAGAGGCGCCGATCGAGGAATGCCTTGAGTGCCACGGCCCCGTTCCGGTCTTCGTCCCGCGCCGCGTAGATGAAGGTCACCCGTCCCCGCCGCGCCGCGGCGAGGAGCGGCCGCCAGGCGTCCCCGTTCGGCCGGAGCTCGGCGAAGTAGCGCCGGCGGAACTCGGGCCACTTCTCGGGCTCGTGGCCGAACCAGCGCCGCAGCCCGGGGCTCGGCGCCACGTCCTTGTTCCACTCGTCGAGGCGGAGCCTGGCCTTGGTGACCCCGCGGGGCCAGAGCCGCTCGACCAGGACACGGCGTCCATCGCTCGCCGCGGCCGGCTCGTAGGCACGCTTCAGGGCGATCATGCGGCCGCGCTCGAGCGGCCCACGGCGGCGAGCAGCCGGGTGAGCTCGGCCACGCGAAACCGCTCCAGGCCGCCCACCGTGCCGACGATGCGGTCCCGCAGCGCGGGTGTCATGTACCGCTCGCCCAGGCGCTCGAACTTTTCGCGCGCCGCCGCCCAGGTCCGCCCCTCGGGGCGGAACCCCGGGTAGTCTGCGGCCTCGGCGCTCACGCCGCGGCCGTCGCGCAGACTCAGCCGCACGCGGCAGGGCATTTCCGCCGGGAAGCGGCGCGAGAAGCCCTCATCGGGGCGGACCCTCACCCGGCGCAGGAGCCTCTGGACGTCGGCCGCCTCGATGCGCGCGGGCCGGTACTGCGCCGGCGTCACCTCGCCGTCGAGCAGGGCCACCGCCACGAGCCAGGGGAGGCTGTGATCCGCGTCCTCGCGGGTGTGCACCAGGGTTCGGTCGCCCTCCTGGCCGCCGCCGATCTCGTGATAGGCGACGTCGAAGATGTCGAGCTCCACCCGCTCGACCGCGCCGGCGGCAAGGGCCTCACGCTGGCGCAGGCCGAGCACCGCGTCGATGGCGCTCTGGGCGTGGGTGGCCGCGGCGTACTTCTTCAGGATCGTCAGCGTGACCCGCTCGAGGTTCTCGGCCTCCCAGTCGAGCGTGAAATAGCCCGCCACCGCGTCCATGAAGCCCTTGTCCCCCTCGAGCACCTCGGACGGGCCGGTGATGCCGCGTCGCGCGAGCAGCGTGGTCCGGGTGGCGGTGCCGGCGACGTTCGCGTGCGCCAGTCCGGTCCAGTGCGACGGGCGGCCGGTGCGGGTGACGCGGAGCGCGTTGAAGGCGGCCCCCGCGATGGCGATGGCGTGGGCGGTGCGGTCGGCGTCGAGGCCGAGGGCCCGGGCGCAGCCCGCGGCGACCGCATAGGCCGCGTGCGTCGCATGGTCGAAGCCGGCGTCGCGCACGGGGGCGACATCGCTCAGTCGGCACTGGACCTGGTAGGCCAGGGCGAGCGCGACCAGGAAATCCCGTCCCGAAGCGTCGGCGTATTCCGCCGCGGCGAGCACCGCGCCGAGGCTGTCGCTCGGGTGGCAGGACTCGTCGCGCGCGAGGTAGCTGTCGTTGAAGTCGAGGTAGTGCACCAGCGCGGAGTTGTAGAAGGCCGCCCGGTCCGGCGCGGCGGAGCCGCCGCCGATCAGCGAGCAGGGGCCCGAGCCGTCGAACTCCGCCACCTGCTCACGGATCCGCCGCACCGGCTCGCCGTCGAGCGCACCCATCGCGCAGGCCAGCGCGTCGAGCACGCGGATCTTGAGCTGCTCGCGCGCGGCCTCCGACAGGTCGTCGTAGGAAGCGCGCGCACCGAACCGGGCGAGCTGCTCGACGAGCGTCATGGTCCCTGGTGTTCCCGGCCGATACAGCGCCTGCCGGGGATCATGTAGATTGTAGTCACGACGTATCTCGGATCGTGGGGAACGAGAACCGGTCTGCCGGGGAGTATGATGCGGCCGCGATCCAGCGGCCGGCAATGATGCGTTCGTACCATGTGGGAATGCACGTGTCCCGCGCGCGAGGTGGGCCATGCTCGAAATGGAGCTGTTCGCGTTGCTCGAGCGGACCGCGGACGCGGCCTACACGGTCACCGAGGAGGGCGAGATCTGCTCCTGGAACGACGCCGCGGTGCAGGTCTTCGGCTATCCGGCCGCCGAGGTGCTCGGACGCAACATCGACGACGTGCTCGAGGCCCGGGACGCGCTCGGTACCAGCGCGCTCGCCGGCGGGATGGAGGCGATGGCGCGTCGCTCGGACGGCCTGCCCGGCGGGGTTCGGAACTTCGACCTCGAAGCACGCACCGGGTCCGGCAGCCGGATCTGGGTGAACGTCTCCACCATCGTGTTCGACAACCCGCGCTCGGGGCGGCGGCTGTTCGTCCGGCTGGCGCGCGACGTGGACCAGGCCCGGCGGAACGAGGAACTACTGCACCGCATGCTCGATGCGGCGCGGCAGCTCGTGGCCCTTGCCAACGAGGCCTCCCATCACGCGCCGATCGACCCGCTCTCGGACCAGGAGCGCCGCATTCTCAAGCTGTTCGCCGACGGCAGCAACGCCACCATCATCGCCCGCAAGCTGGATATCTCCGCGCAGACCCTCCGCAACCACCTCCACCACATCAATCGCAAGCTCCGCACGCACAACCGTCTGGAAGCCGTGACGCACGCGCAGCGGAGGGGACTCATCGACTAGCGCCGCCCGCGTGATGTGTGTTGACGCCGATGGTACGAACGCGCTATTGGCCGCAACCACGTTGTAGGCCACTATGGCATCGCTTCGGAACCGACCACGGGCCTGGTGGCTTGCGGCGGTCCGGGAGCCCGGTCCGTATTCCGGTCAGGCGACTGACCGAGCTTGGCGCGCGAGTCGGCAAGCCCGGAGGACGATCCCACTCGTAGGAGAAGCCATTCCATGAAACGCCTCGTTCTCGCAGCGCTGGGTGCCGCCCTCGGCCTCGGCCTTGTGTTGATCACGCCCCAGAGCGCCCTGGCCCAGCGCAAGGCTCCCCCGGGCGACGGCTACAAGAAGGTCAGCACGCTGGTCCAGCTCCCCGATTTTCTGCCGGGGCTGGGGACGCTCTACGCGGATCCGGCAACGCTGCCGGCTGGTCCGTTCCTGGCCTACGACCGACAAGGCAACCTGGTGAGCTCGATCTACATGATCCCGCTCAAGGCCATGAACGACCAGAAGGCGTTCAACGACCTCAAGTCGGGGAAGGGTGAGCAGGTGGATCATGTGGACATCGTGTACAACGCCGGGCACCCCGGCGTCGCCGAGCCCCACTACCACATCATCCTGTGGTACATCTCGGCCGCGAAGGCGGCAGCGCTCAAGTAGGCCCGGCCATGACCACGCGACGCGGGTTCATCCGGACCGGTGGGGCGGTCATCGCCGGGCTGGCGCTGCCGGCCTGGCGACGCGCGGCGGCCCCGACGGGCGCGGTGGTCGAGATCGCGATGCGGAGCGACCCGGCGGGCAGCAAGGTCTGGTTCGACCCGGTTGGCCTGCTGATCGAGCCCGGAACGACGATTCGCTGGCGGGTGAAGGAGAATGTCCATACTACAACCGCCTACCACCCGAAGAACGGCCACCACTCGCTCCGCATCCCCGAAGGAGCCGCCCCCTGGGATTCGGGGTTCCTGGTGAATCCGGGAGATCACTTCGACGTGACGCTCACGGTACCGGGCGTGTACGACTTCTTCTGCATGCCGCATGAGGCAGCGGGGATGGTGGGGCGTCTCGTGGTCGGGAAGTCCGCCGGCCCGGGGGCGCTCCCGTTCGACTACTTCAAGGGCAGGGCCGGGACCGGCGATTGGCTGCCGGTGCCCGCGGCCGCACAGCAGAACTTTCCCGCGGTGGAGCGGATCGTCCGTGAGCGGACGGTCCGCGGCAGTTGACACTTTGTCGAGGAGCAATGCGATGAAACAGCTTTGGCTGGGCCTCCTGGCGGCGGCGGCGATCGCGACGCCGGCGCAGGCGCAGGGCAATTGGACGACCTACGGCGGCACCGACTGGAACCAGCGATGGTCCACGCTGGCGCGGATCACGACATCCAACGTGAGCCGGCTGGTGCCCAGGATGCTCTTCCAGACGGGCACCAGCAAGCTGGGCTCGCTCGAAACGACGCCACTCGTGGTGGACGGCACCATGTACGTGACGACGCCGTACAGCGAGGCCATTATCGCCTACGACCTGCGGACCAACAAGCAACTGTGGCGGCAGGAGCCCAAGATCGGCACCACCATCACGTGCTGCGGCCCCGTCAACCGCGGCGTCGCCGTCGGCGGCGGCAGCGTGTTCGTGGGGACGCTCGATGCCCGGCTGCTGGCCTTCGACGCCCGCACCGGCAAACCGAAGTGGGACGTGGAGGTCGCGGACCCCACGTTCGGCTACAGCATCACGATGGCGCCGCTGATCGTGGGCGAGCACGTGATCGTCGGCGTCTCCGGGGGCGAGTACGGCATTCGCGGTCACCTGGACGCCTATGACATGGCGACCGGCAAGCAGGTGTGGCGCTGGTACTCGATCCCGGCGCCGGGCGATGACCCGGTGGCCACCAACGGGTGGTGGGGCACCTGGGCCACGCACGCCGAGGACGCGGACCTGCACCGCGACATCGCCAGGGAGAAGGCCGACAGCACCAAGTACGCCGATGCCTGGAAGACCGGCGGCGGCGGCGTGTGGACGACTCCCTCCTACGACAAGGCGTCGAACACGATTTACGCCACCGTGGGCAACCCGTCGCCGGACCTCGACGGGAGCGTCCGCCCCGGTGACAACCTCTTCACCGACGGCATCGTCGCCATCGACGCGACCACGGGGAAGACCAAATGGTACTACCAGACCGTGCCGCACGACGTCTGGGATCTCGACGCCACGTCGCCGTCCGCCATTACCGAGCTGGGCGGCAAGAAGGTCGTGCTCCACGCGGGCAAGACCGGCTGGCTCTACGTGGTCGATGCGGCGACGGGCAAGCTAGTGCGCAAGAGCCAGAACTTCGTTCCCCACGAGAATATGTTCGCGCTCCCCACCGCCAAAGGGACCCGGATGCTGCCGGGCGCCAACGGCGGCTCGGAGTGGTCGCCGATCTCGGTGAATCCCAAGCTGGGCTACGCCTTCGTGGCGGCGCTGCATCAGCCGATGAACTACATCACCCACACGGCCCCCTGGGAAAAGGGCCGGCTCTGGCTGGGTTCGGCGTTCGTGGCAATCCCGGGCGAGGAACAGTACGGCCTCTTCTCCGCCATCGACCTCAAGACCGGCAAGATCGCGTGGCAGAACAAGGTGCCGCAGCCGATGATGGGCGGATCGCTCTCCACCGCCGGCGGGCTCACCTTCACCGGCGAGGGGAACGGCAACTTCAACGCCTACGATTCCAGAACCGGCAAGCTCCTCTGGCAGTTCAACGCCGGGGCCGGGTGCAACGGCACCCCGATGAGCTTCGAGCTGGACAGGGAGCAGTTCATCGGCATGGCGTGCGGAGGCAACTTCCAGCTCAGCTATCCGCTGGGCTCCGCCATCCTGATCTTCGGCTTGCCGAAGGCTCCGGCCGGCCGGTAGCGAGTCGCGCCCGTCACAGCGCGGACCACCGCTTCGTCCCTATCCTCAGGGGTCAGGAGGGAGCGGTGGTCCAGTTCACATCCGATCTTGCGGCGCCGGGTACGGCGCTCGACCACTTCTGGGAGCACACCGTCGGCAGCGGGCACGCGCCGCTCGCGCTGCGGGCCGACTGGCAGCGCCAACTGGCCCGCTGCCGGCGCGAGCTGGGGTTCCGCCACGTGCGGTTCCACGGCATCCTGTCCGATCCCATGGGCACGCTCACCTGCCAGCAGGAACGGCTGCTCTACTCGTTCTTCAATGCGGACAGCATCATCGACTACCTGCTGTCCATCGGCATGCGTCCCTTCGTCGAGCTCAGCTTCATGCCGACGACCCTGGCGTCGGGGGCGGAGACCGTCTTCCGCTATCAGGGGAATGTCACGCCCCCACGCGACTACCGGGCCTGGGCCGCGCTCATTCAGAAGCTGGTTCACCACTGGGTGGACCGGTACGGGGTGGCGGAGGTGCGCGAATGGTACTTCGAGGTCTGGAACGAGCCGAACCTGCACGCGTTCTGGACGGGGACGCAGGCCGACTACTTCGAGCTCTACCGCCACACCGCGGAGGCCATCAAGCGGGTCGACCCGGGGCTCCGCGTCGGCGGGCCGGCCAGCGCCAAGAACGCATGGATCACCGAGTTCCTGGATTTCTGCGACGGTCACGGCATCGCCGCGGACTTCGTGAGCACCCATCACTATCCGACCGACGCGTTCGGCGCCCCGGGTGACGATACCATCACGCAGCTCGCGAAGAGCCACCGCGGCGCCATGCGGGAGGAGGCGCAGGGAGCCCGGGATCGCGCGCGGGGCCACCCGCTGTATTACACGGAATGGAACACGTCGTCCAACTCCCGCGACCTGCTGCACGACCAGCCCTATGCCGCGGCCTTCGTGGTAAACACCATCCTCGAAGCGAGCGGCTTGGTCGAGGGCTACAGCTTCTGGGTGTTCACCGACGTGTTCGCCGAGAACTACTACGCGAGCGTGCCCTTCCACGGCGGCTTCGGCCTGCTGAATCTCCAGGGCATTCCGAAGCCGACGTACTCGGCCTACCTCATCCTCCACGGCCTGGGGACCGAGCTGCTTCCGGTCGAGGGCAGCCATGCGACCGTGAACTGCTGGGTCGTGAAGGGGGCGGGGGAGACCACCGTGATCCTGACCAACCACGCATTGCCGCGCCACCCCATCGCGCGAGAAGTCGTCCAGATCTCGCTCGCCGGCGTCTCGGCCGCGCCGCGCTCGGTCACCATCGTCCGGATCGACGAAGACCATGCCAACCCGTACCGCGCCTGGACCGGGATGGGCTCGCCGGAGTATCTGTCGGCGGCGGCGGTAAGTGCGCTCGAGGCGGACGCGGTCCTGTCCCGCAGGTCTTTTCCAGCCACTCTCGAAGGCGATAGTCTGCGCCTCGAGGTGGGGCTCCCGCCGCATGCGGTGGCCGCCATCGCCCTGGAGCGATGAGCTCCGACGATCGAACCGCCGATGACGCGATGCTGGACAGCCTCCAGCAGCAGGCGTTCCGCTACTTCCTGCACGAGACCAATCCCGCCAACGGCCTGGTCGCGGACAAGACCCGCGCGGGCTGGCCATGTTCGATCGCGGCGACGGGCCTGGCGCTGGCCTCGTATCCCGTGGGCGTGGAGCGGGGATTCGTCTCCCGTGGAGAGGCGGCCGCGCGCGTGCTCACGACGCTGCGCTTCTTCCGGGACAGTCCCCACGGTCCCCAGCCCGATGCCACCGGTTACCAGGGCTTCTACTACCACTTCCTCGACATGGAGACCGGCCGCCGCGCGTGGCGGTCGGAGCTGTCCACGGTGGACACGGTGCTCCTCCTTGCCGGCGGCCTCGCGGCGGCCCGGTACTTCGATGGCGACGCCGAGGCCGAAATCCAGCTCCGGACCCTCGCCGACGAGCTGTACCGCCGGGCCGACTGGCAGTGGGCGCAGAACGGCGGGGCCGCGGTCACGCACGGCTGGCGGCCGGAACGGGGTTTCCTGCGCTACCGCTGGCAGGGCTACGACGAAGCGCTCCTTCTCTACCTGCTCGCTCTTGGCTCACCCACGCACCCGCTGCCGGCCGAGTCCTACGATGCCTGGCTCTCGTCCTACACCTGGAAGCGGATCTACGGGACCGAGTTCATCTATGCCGGCCCGCTGTTCATCCATCAGCTATCCCACATCTGGGTGGACTTCCGCGGCATCCAGGACCGCTACGTGCGCGAGCGCGGCCTCGATTACTTCGAGAACAGCCGCCGGGCCACGCTGGTCCAGCGCGAGTACGCCATCCGCAACCCCAACGGCTTCGCGTCCTACGACGGAACCTGCTGGGGCATCACCGCGAGCGACGGGCCGGGACCGTCGGTGCGGAAGCTGGACGGCGTGGAGCGACGGTTCTACGACTATATCGCCCGGGGGGTTCCGTTCGGGCCCGACGATGGCACCATCGCGCCGTGGGGCGTGGTGGCCTCCCTGCCGTTCGCCCCGGACATCGTGATGCCGGCCATCCATTACATGGTTGGTCACCTGAAGCCGCAGCACGAGGAATACGGGTTCAAGGCCACCTTCAATCCCACGTTCCGGGGCGACGAGAGCCCGGATGGCTGGATCTCGCCCTGGCACTTCGGGCTCAACCAGGGCCCCATCGTGCTGATGGTCGAGAACTACCGGAGCGGTCTGCTGTGGCGGCTGCTCCGGGGCTGCCCGTATCTCGTGCGGGGTCTGCGGAAGGCGGGGTTCCGGGGCGGCTGGCTCTGATCCGCTGAGCGTCGGCGGGCGGGGCAGATGCTCGTCGGCTCTTGCCAGAACATGGCGACGGTGTAGCTTGCGTCTGTAACTAACTGGATAATTAAAGTGACTGGTAAAACCAGAACCGCCCGCAGAGCTGAACGCGACGGCGACACCGAACGGCGGATCCTCCAGGCCGCCCGCGAGGTCTTCATGCGCCGAGGCACCGCCGGCGCGCGGATGCACGAGATCGCGGAGGAGGCCGGGGTCAACCAGGCGCTGCTGCACTACTACTTCCGCACCAAGGACGGGCTCAGCGAGGCGGTCTTTCGGGAAGCGGCAGGGCGGCTGGTACCCGCCGTCGCTCAGGTGCTCGGCTCGGAGGGCCGCCTGGAGCAGAAGGTCGAGCGCTTCGTGCACCTGTACATCGATACGGTGCGGAAGACTCCCTTTCTGCCCGGGTACATCCTGGCCGAACTGCACCACCACCCCGAGCGCCTGCCGGGGCTGGTCACGAGGCTTGTGGGCGTGGATCCGGTGCCTGTGACAAGGGCGTTGAGGCACCGGCTCGACGTCCAGCTCCGGGAACGAGCGGCCGCGGGCACGATGCGGCCGATCAGCCCCGAGCAGTTCCTGGTGAACGTCCTGGCGCTCTGCGTCTTTCCCTTCGCCGCCCGGCCGATGCTGAATGTCGCGTTCGGCATGGACGAGCGGGCATTCCAGCGCTTCCTGGACGAGCGCCGGGCGGCGTTGCCCGGCTTCATCCTCAACGCTCTCCGCCCATGATGCGTCGCCTGCCCATGGCTCTTGCGCTCGGCGCGGCGGTCCTGGGGCCGCGGCCGGGCAGCGCCGTCGCCCAGGAGCGATCGGCCCCGGACACCCTCCGGCTCGGCGCGCTGCAGGATGAAGCCGTCCGCCGCGACCCGCGCGGCCGCCAGACCGACCTCCTCGCCGCCCAGTCGGCGCTTCGGCTCCGGAGCCTCGGCACCGAGTGGCTGCCACGGTTCGATGTGGCGGCGCTGGCGCAGTACCAGTCGGAGGTCGCCACGCTGCCGTTCGAAGGCCCGGGCGGCGTGCCGTTCACGCTGCCGAAAGACAGTTACGACGCGCACCTCGGCGTGCGCCAGCCCATCTTCGACCCCAGTCTCCAGGTTCGGCGTGACGTCGAGCGCGCCCAGCTCGCCGAGTCGCAGGCCGGGGTCCGCTCCAGCCTCTACCTGCTCCGGCAGAGCGTGGCTGATGCGTACTTCACCGCGCTGCTGCTCGACGCACGGAGCGCCGAGCTCGGGGCCGGCGTGGACGATCTCGAAGCGCAGCTCCGCGTCGCCCGGGAGCGGGTCGGCGGGGGCGTGGCGCTCCCCAGCGACACGGCCGTCCTCGGGGCCGAGCTGCTGCGGCGCCGCCAGGCGCTCGCGGAGCTCGCGGCCGATCGGGGCGCGGCGTTGGCCGTGCTGGGCGACCTCACCGGCCGGACGGTGGGCGGGCGCGGCACGCTCGCCCTTCCAGACCTGGCGGCGGATGTCGCGGAGGCGCGGACCGGGTTCGAGGCGGCGCGCCGGCGTCCCGAGTACGAGCAGTTCGCCCGCAGCCTGGACGTGCTCGACCGCCGGCGTACGGAGATCGGCCGCCGCGACTGGCCGCGGCTCAGCGCTGTGGGACGCGCGGGCCTCGGCCGGCCGGGGCTCAACCCGCTGGGCGACGAGTTCGGCGGCTACTGGCTCGCGGGGCTGCAGCTCGAATGGTCTCCCTGGGATTGGGGCAGCGCCGGGCGCGAGCGCCAGGCGTTCGAGATCCAGCAGGAAATCGTCGCCACGGAGGAAGCCGCGTTCACCCAGGCGATCCGCCGCGGCGCCGTGCGCGACTTGGCTACCGTGGATCGCCTGGCGCGCGCGTTGGAGGCCGACGACGCCATCGTCTCGCTGCGCGAGGGGGTGCTGCGCGAGACGCGCCTCCGGTTCGGCGAAGGCGTCGTGACCTCGGCCGAGTTCGTGGACCGCGAGACGGAGGCGCTCGCCGCGCGGCTGGCCCGCGCCTCCCACCGTGTCGAGCTGGCTCAGGCCCGCGCGCGATTCCTTACCCTCGTCGGTGTCGAGGTGCACTGATGCGACGCGTCATTCTGCCGCTCGTCCTCCTGGCCGCGTGCGGCGGCGGCCCCGAGCCCGACGCCTACGGCAACTTCGAGGCGATCGAGGTCGTCGTTTCGGCGCAGACGAGCGGACAGATCCACCAATTCGCCCCGCTGGAGGGCATGCGGCTTGGGCGCGGTGCCATCGTCGCGCTCATCGACACAACGCAGCTCGTGCTCGAGCGGCGGCAGCTCTCTGCGCAGCGCGCGGCCGCCAGCGCCCGCCGCGCCGAGGCCGGCGGGCAGCTCAAGGTCCTAGAGGTGCAGCACGAGATCGCGCGTCGCGGCTACGAGCGCACGCTGCGGCTCCACGACCAGCAGGCCGCCACCGCGCAGCAGCTCGACCAGGCGGAGCGGGAGTATCGTGGCCTCGGCGCCCGGATCGATGCGATGCGGGCGCAGCAGCGGAGCGTCGAGCTGGAGGCGGCCTCGACGGAGGCCCGGGTCGAGCAGATCCGGGACCGGCTCGTGAAGAGCCGAGTCGCCAATCCCGAGGCAGGCACGGTGCTCGCCATCTACGCGCGGGCCGGCGAGGTGGTGCAGGCGGGGCAGCCGCTGTACAAGATCGCGGACCTCGATACGCTCGTCCTCCGCGCCTACGTCACGGGGTCTCAGCTCGCCGCGGTGCGCCTGGGACAACAGGTGCAGGTTCGGGTGGACCGCGGGAACGACCTCCTGACGCTGCCGGGGACGGTCACCTGGGTGTCGTCCACCGCGGAGTTCACGCCTACGCCGATCCAGACCCGCGATGAGCGGGCCGACCTGGTGTACGCGGTCAAGATCCGGGTCGCGAATCGCGGGGGCGTGCTCAAGATCGGGATGCCGGGCGACATTACCCTCGGCGCCACCGCGGCGGGCACATGACCGCTGCCGGGCCGCCGCTCAGGGTCGAGGGACTCGGCAAGCGCTTCGAGGCGACCGTCGCCCTCGACGAGGTGACGTTCGACCTGCGGCCGGCGGAACTGTTCGGTCTCGTCGGTCCCGACGGAGCCGGCAAGACGACGCTCTTCCGCATCCTGGCCACGCTGCTCCTGCCCGACCGTGGGTCGGCCACGGTGCTCGGACTCGACGTAGTTCGCGACCTGTGGGCGATCCGCGCCCGGATCGGATACATGCCGGGCCGCTTCTCGCTCTATCCCGATCTGAGCGTCGAGGAAAACCTGCGGTTCTTCGCGTCCGTGTTCGGCACGACGCTCGAGGCAGGCTACGGGATCATCGCGCCCATCTACCGGCAGATCGAGCGGTTCAGCGACCGGAGGGCCGGGGCGCTCTCGGGCGGCATGAAGCAGAAGCTCGCGCTCTCGTGCGCCCTGGTGCACCGGCCGGACATCCTCTTCCTGGACGAGCCGACCACCGGGGTGGACGCCGTTTCGCGCCGCGAGTTCTGGGATCTGCTGGGCGAGCTCAAGTCGTCCGGCCTGCCGATCCTCGTCGCCACTCCCTACATGGACGAGGCGGCCCGGTGCGACCGGGTGGCGCTGATGCAGCGCGGGCGCGTGCTCGCCATCGACGCGCCCGCGGCCATCGGCGCGCGCTTCCCGCGCCCGCTGTTCGCCGTCCGGGTGCACGATCGCTACGCGCTCATTCAGGCGCTGCACGCCTATCCACACACGGCCTCGGCACTCCCCTTCGGGAACGAGCTGCACTTCAGCGACGCCCGCCCGGATCTCGCGCCGGCGGCCATCGCCGGGGAGCTCCGCACGTATCTCCAGTCCAACGGCCTGGCGGACGCCGAAGTGACGCCTGCGCGGCCGGGGATCGAAGACGCCTTCATGGCCCTGATGGGCACCCCCCAGGAGGCGGTCGGGTGACCGCCGTCATCGACGTGCACGAGCTGACGCGCCGCTTCGGCCGCTTCACGGCCGTGGACGCCATCAGCTTCGACGTCAAGGCGGGGGAGGTATTCGGGTTCCTCGGCGCCAACGGGGCGGGGAAGACCACGGCCATCAAGATGCTGATCGGGCTGCTGGTCCCCACCTCCGGGCGCGCGAGCGTGGCGGGCTTCGACGTCCTCACCCGGGCCGAGGACGTGCGGCGGCACATCGGCTACATGAGCCAGCGCTTCTCGCTGTACGAAGACCTCACCGTGCGGGAGAACATCACCCTTTACGGCGGCATCTACGGGCTGAGCGACGCCGAGATCCGCGGTCGCGGCGACGCGCTGATCGAGGGGCTGGGGCTCGGCCACGCCAGCCTGGAGCGCGTCGCGGCGCTGCCGCTCGGGTGGAAGCAGAAGCTCGCCTTTTCCGTCGCCCTGCTCCACCGGCCGGCGGTGGTGTTCCTGGACGAGCCGACGAGCGGGGTGGACCCGATCACGCGGCGGCAGTTCTGGGAGATGATCTACGCCGCGGCGGCCCGCGGGACGACGGTCTTCGTCACCACCCACTACCTGGACGAGGCCGAATACTGTGATCGCGTCTCGATCATGGTGGACGGCCGCATCGGCGCGCTGGGCACGCCCGACGAGCTGAAACGGGAGTACAGCGACGCCACGCTCGAGGAGGTCTTCGTGCGGCTTGCGCGGCCGGCAGCATGAACACCACGGCGCTCGCCGCGTTCATGACCAAAGAGGTGCGGCACATCCTGCGCGACCGCCAGACGCTGACGATTCTCCTGCTCCTCCCGCTGGCCATGGTGGTCCTCTTCGGCTACGCGTTGCGCAGCGACGTGAACGAGGTCCGCCTGGCCCTGGTCGATCCTGCGCCCGACTACGCGACGGCCGCGTTGCGAGGGCGCTTCGCGGGCAACGACCGGTTCCGGATCGTGGCCACGCCGGCGACCACGGCGAAGCTCGAGCCGCTCTTCCGCCGCGGCGACGTGGACGTGGCCATCGTGTTCGAGCCGGGTTTCGCGGCTCGGCTGGCCGAAGGAACGTCGGCGCGGCTGCTGCTCGTCGGCGACGCCTCGGACCCGAACACCGGCAGCACGATGCAGGCGTATGCGACGGCGGTCATCGCGGGCTACCAGGCCGAGCTCGGGTCGGCGGGGGCCGGGGTGCAGATCGTTTCCCGGACACGGATGCGCTACAACCCGACGCTGGAGAGCGTGAACCTGTTCGTGCCGGGCCTGATCGCCCTGGTCCTGACGCTGGTGTCCGCGCTGATGACCGCCATCTCGCTGTCCCGGGAGAAGGAGCGCGGGACGCTCGAGGTGCTGCTGGTCTCGCCGCTTCGACCCTGGCAGATCATTCTCGGCAAGGTCCTGCCCTATCTCCTGCTGGCCTTCGTCAACGTCGTCACCGCCCTGCTGGCGGCCTGGGTGGTGTTCCGGGTTCCCTTCCGCGGAAGTCTCCCGCTCCTGCTGGTCGCGAGCATGCTCTACTCTCTGGTGAGCCTCGCCCTCGGCGTGCTGGTGGCCGCGGTAACGACATCCCAGCGGGCGGCGATGATCGGGGCGCTCGTGGGAACGATGCTGCCGAACGAGCTGCTGTCGGGAATGATCTTTCCGATCTCGAGCATGCCGGACTGGCTGCGCCCGGTGACGGCGGTGATCCCGGCGCGCTGGTTCATCGTTATCGCGCGCGGGATCATGCTGAAGGGTGTCGGGCTCGAGTACCTGTGGCGGGCGCACCTGGTGCTGCTGCTGATGCTGGCGGTCTTTCTGGCGCTCGCGATCCGCAGCTTCAGGCCCCGGCTAGCCTGACGATGCGCGCCCTTCGCTTCCTGCTCCGCAAGGAGTTTCTCCAGATCTTCCGCGACCACGTGATCCTGGGGATGCTGTTCGTGATGCCGCTGGGGCAGCTGCTGATCCTGGCGAACGCGGCCACCTTCGAGGTCAGGAGCGCGCGGCTGTACGTGGTGGACCACGACCACACCCCGGCCTCTCGCGGCCTCACGGACCGCCTGGCGGCGTCCGGCCGCTTCGTGCTCACCGCGGCCTCGCCCTCGTCGGCTCGAGCCGACCAGGCGATGCTTGCCCGCCAGACCGACGCCATTCTTGTCATTCCCACCGGGTTCGAGCGGGACCTGGTGCGCCAACGCCGCGCCGAGGTGCAATTCATCCTCAACGCCGAGGACGGGGCTGCGGCGGGCGTTCTCCAGTCATACGCCAGCAGGATTTTCGCGGCCTACTCCGCGGAGCTGAGCGCCCGGGTGACCCCGACGCTCGCCTCGATCAGCGCACGCGCGGACCTCCCGCCGCGCCGGGGCGGGCCCATCATCGAGATACGGCGGCGCGGCTGGTACAACCCCGAGCTCGAGTATCTCGACTTCATGGTGCCCGGCATCCTGGTCGTGCTGGTGACGGTGGTCGGAACGCTGCTCACGGCCATGAACATCGTCCGCGAGAAGGAGGCGGGCACGCTGGACCAGCTCAACGTCACGCCCATCAGGCGCTCCACGTTCATCGCCGCCAAGCTGATCCCCCTCTGGAGCCTGGCCCTGCTCGACCTGGCCCTCGGTCTGATCCTGGCGCACTTCGCGTTCGGCGTGCCGGTGCGGGGGAGTCTGGGGCTCGTCTTCGGGGGCGCGGCGATCTACCTGCTGGCTGCGCTCGGCGTCGGCCTCTGGATCTCCACGATCGCGGAGACGCAGCAGCAGGCGATGTTCGTGACCTTCTCCATCGTGATGATCTACCTGCTGATGAGCGGGCTCTTCACTCCTGTCCGCGGGATGCCGGTATGGGCGCAATGGGCGGCGCAGCTCAACCCGGTCACCCACTTCATCCGGCTCATCCGCACGGTGCTGCTGAAGGGTGCCGGGCCGGCGGACGTGGCGCCCCAGCTCGCCATGCTCGCGGCGATCGGGGGCGTGGTACTCACCCTCGCGGTGCGGCAGTACCGCAAACGGGCGGCCTGACCGGCTTCAACGGCGCGGCGCCACTCTCCACAGCTCCCCGTCGGTCTCGTCGGTGACGAGGTAGAGGGCGCCGTCGGGGCCCTGTCGCACGTCGCGCACGCGCTGGCCGCGGTCCTTCAGCAGGTGCTCCTCGCCGGTCACTCGATCGTTTGCGAGAACGAGGCGGACCAGCATCTTGTCCTTCATGCTGCCGATGAAGAGATTGCCGCGCCATGCCGGAAACGCATCGCCGGTGTAGAACTGCGCGCCGGATGGTGCGATCACCGGGTCCCAGTAGTACACCGGCTGCTCGAGCCCCGCGCGCGCGGTCCGGGCGCCGGCGATCGGCGCGCCCGAGTATTCCTCGCCGTACGCCTGGAGCGGCCACCCGTAGTTCTTCCCCTTCTCGATGAGGTTCAGCTCGTCCCCGCCGTTCGTGCCATGCTCCACCTCCCAGAGCCGTCCGTCGGGGTCGAACGCCGCGGCCTGCACGTTCCGGTGTCCCAGCGTCCAGATTTCGGGCCGGGCGCCGGACTGCCCCACGAACGGGTTGTCCTTGGGCACCGAGCCGTCGGGCGCGATGCGCAGGATCTTTCCCATGTCGCTGTCGAGCCGCTGCGCCTGGGGCCGCATCGGCGCGTCCGACCGCTCACCCAGGGTGACGTACAGCATCCCATCGGTGCCGAAGGCGAGTCGCGAGCCGAAGTGCTTGTCGCCATCGTAGGTCGGCACCGCGCGGAATATCACCCGGACCCCTTCCAGCCGTGTCCGGTCGGCCGACAGGACGCCGCGCGCGACACTCGTCGCGTTGCCGCCCTTTCGCGGCTCGGCGTAGCTCCAGAAGATCGTCTGGTCGGAGTCAAACTTCGGACTCAGCGCGACGTCGAGCAGACCGCCCTGCCCGGCCGCGGCCACGTCTGGAACACCGGCGATCGGCTCGCCCAGCTTGCCCGCGGCCGAGACGATCCGCATGCGGCCCGGCCGCTCCGTGACCAGCAGGTCGCCCCCGGGCAACGGTTCGACGGCCCACGGATGCTCGAGCCCCTTCGCGACCACGACTACATCGAACGCCGCGTCCGACTTCACTCCGCACGCCCGGGTCTGGCCGGGAAACGCCGGGCGCTGGTCGGGTGCATTGGGCTGGCGAGTCTCGAGGGGCGTGCAGCCGGCCGAGTCGCTGCCGGTGCTCTCCCCGGGCGCCCCGGCGCGCTGTGTCGCTGCGTCGGAGTGTCCGCCGCAGGCCGCGCTCGCCGCTGCGAGGCCGATGATCCACAACGAGGCTGGACGGGGAGTGCCCATTGGTACTCTCCGAAATGGCGGTTCTCACGCGGTGTGCCGAAGTGCACACCGTCTCGATTCCAGAGTCGGAATGTTGATCGCCAGGCGGGAAGTGGCGGTGACCATGCTCACCACCGGGAAACTGCCACGCACCGTGGCCGCGAGACTATTCCGCCCGAGGATCGAGGCGGGTGGGCTCTATCCGCGGCCCCGACTGCGCCGTCGAGAACATCCCCCACACCGAAATGAACATCGCCGCGATCACCGGTCCGATGACGAAGCCGTTGATGCCGAATACCGCGAGTCCGCCCAGCGTCGAGATCAGCACCACGTAGTCGGGCATCCTGGTGTCCTTGCCCACCAGAATCGGGCGGAGCACGTTGTCCACGAGCCCGATGACGAGCACCCCGTACGCGATCAGCAGCAGTCCCTGCCAGGTTGAACCGGTGGCCACGAAGTAGATGGCGACCGGCAGCCAGACCAGGGCCGTACCGACCGCCGGCAGGAGGGAGAGCACGGCCATCAACGCCGCCCACAGCACCGGCGCGTGGACCCCGAGCAGCCAGAAGATCAGGCCGCCCAGCGCGCCCTGCACCACGGCGACGACCAGGTTGCCCTTCACCGTGGCACGGATGACCCGGGTGAACCGGCTGATGAGCGTGCGCTGTTGCGCCAGCGGCAGCGGAATGGCAGCCTTGATGCGTTCGAGGAGGGCGTCACCATCGCGCAGCAGGAAAAACACCAAGTACAGCATGATGAACAGACTGACGATGAAGCTCAGCGTGTTCTGACCGAGGTTCAGCGCCTGGGCCGCCAGGAACTGGCTGCTCGTCCTCAGGGCGGCGGACAGTCGATCCTGCACCACGCCGAGGTTCGTGAGCCCGAACCGGTCCAGCAGGCTGGTCACCCAGTCGGGCAGGGCATTGAAGACCTGCTGAAAATACCGGCCGACATCCAGGTCGCCGGCCTGGATCCGCTGGTAGACGCCCGCTCCCTCCTGGACCATCAGCGTGGTGAGCGCCCCCAGCGGCAGAATGACGAGCACGAGCACGATCAGCAGCGTCGCGAGCGCCGCGAGCGTGCGCCGCTGCCCCAGCGACACGACCAGTCGCCGATAGAGGCGTGCGAACACGATGGCAATGATGGTGGCCCAGAGCACTGCGCCGAAGAACGGCCGGAGGATCCAGGCGAACGCCAGCGACACCGCGACCAGGAGGATGACGAAGGCCTTGTCCTCGATGCCTGGAGCCTCGCTCGGACTCGGATCAGTCTGCTGTCTCGCCATGGACGTCTCGTCTCCGGTGAGTTGCCGTGCAGCGGGCCCGCGCCAGTGCCCTACGATAGGCCGTCGCCGCCGCGAGTGACAAGGCCGACCCTCGCGGTGCGGGCCGCGGTCCGGCAGTATCGCGAGCGGGCCGCCTGACGGTTACGTTTCCGGACACCAGGGCGAGTCCTGCCGCCTCGCCCCTTGCACGCTCTCCTGGAGGCGCTATGCCGAAGTCGCACGCGGACGACGAATCGCCGGGCCGGAGCACGCCGCACGCCGGCCAGTCCACATACCCGGAGCATGCTCTCCTCGGCGTCCTGGATACGCCGGAACAGGTGAAATGCGCGCTCGATGCGCTCTCCGGCCCCTTCCTCGACACCGAGATCGAGGTCCTCTGCGGGGAGGGCCAGGCCGACCGCCTGCGGACGACGACCGGCCGCACCGGCCTGCTCGACAAGGCCCTTCGCGTGGTCCAGAACTTTGGCATGTGGAATGACGAGCTCGAAGTGAAGGCGCAGTATGAGAAGGCGCTGCGCGACGGCCACATCGTGGTGCTGGTCGAGGCCCAGTCGGACGACCGCAAGCAGTTGGCGGTCGAAGCGCTCAAAGGGTGTGGCGGCCACTTCATCAACTATTTCGGGAAGTTCACCCGCGAACGGATCGCGCCCTGGACCACGGCACAGCCCGCGCCGGGGTCGACGACGCCTCTCAAGTAGCCTGAGCGCCCGGCGGAGCCAGCCGGGCGCAGGGCCGCTCGTTCAGGCCGTGCGGAGCGTCCCTTGGAGCGGATGTGCCCGACCCCAGCTTCGGAGCCGCAGCCCCAGTGCGATCAGCAGGATCCCGAACAGGGTAGCGTACGCGCCGATCCACAGCGCCACGGCGAGCGCGCCGGCGCCCGGATAGACGATCAGCAGCAGCCCGAACACCACCGACAGCACGCCGGCCAGCGCGAGAAACCACTCGCCGGTGATCACCCGGCGCAGGCGGATGCCGGCGACGATCTCGGCGAGCCCCGTGACGATCGCCCAGGCCGCGATGAGGTAGAGCAGAACGAGCCCGGTCACGCCCGGCATGAAGAAGGTCAGCAGTCCGATGATGACGCTCAGCGCGCCGCTGATGAGATGGGCTGTCCAGTTCGGCTTCTCCCGGCGGCTCGCCACCGCTTCGGCGATGGCGAATGCCCCGTTGACGAGCGCATAGGCGCCGAAGAACAGCACGAGCACGGCGAGGGTGGTGGCCGGATTGAAGAGGGTGAGCAGTCCGAAGACGAGCGCGGCCGCGCCGCGGAGTGCGACGAGCCACCAGCTGCGGGCAAGTAGAGTGAGCACGTATCGTCACCTCAGTGGGGGATGAGAGCAGGGAGCTTGCTGGCAATGTCGCGATCGGCCTGCGCGGGGTGGTGACGGCAGTCACAGACCGGCTGCGACGGCGCCTGTCACGTGATTCTGCGCGACCTGACGCTGGACCTGCCGCGCACGGCCATCACCGCCCTTGTGGGACCCTCCGACGCCGGTAAGACGTCGGCCCTCCGCCTGCTCGACCGGCTCGACGATCCCACCGCCGGCCAGGTCGCGTTCGATGGGCAGCCGATCACGGCCTATCCGGTCGGCGCCCTCCGGCGCCGTGTGGGCTTCGTCTTCCAGACCCCGGCGATGTTTCCCGGCACCATCGCGATGCTCGAGGGCGGCCGCCTGGTCGAGGCCGGGCCCACCGAGCGGCTGTTTACCGCCCCCGCCAGCGGGCGGACCCGGGCCTATCTCGCCACCGCCGACTGACAGCACCTCCATGAATCCGATACCTGCGACCGCCGCCACGACGCTCGACGTGATCTGGCCGGACCTCGCGCTGGTCGCGATGCTGGTCCTCGTGGCCATCGCCCTGTCGCGCTGGCAGCGGCTCGGGCTGGAGCGCGGCTTCTTCGTGGGTGCGCTGCGGGCGGTCGTGCAGCTCGTCGCCGTGGGCTACGTCCTCGTGTACTTGTTCGAGGCCACCCGCTGGTGGCTGGTGCTGCTCGCGCTGGCCGTGATGCTCGTGGCCGCGACGTCGACGGCCACACGCCGCCGGCGGGGGCAGACCACCGGGGCGGGGGAGCGGCGCGCGCTCTGAGAATCGGCGGAACGGCGATGCTGGTGAGCTCCGGACTGACGCTGGCGTACGTCACGCAGGTGGTACTCCACGTCCGACCCTGGTACGACCCGCGCTATCTCATCCCACTCTTCGGCATGATCGTGGGCAACGCCATGAACGGCGCCGCGCTGGCCGCGGAGCGGATGGCGAGCGAGATGGAATCCCGCCGCGGCGAGGTGGAGGCCTACCTCGCCCTCGGCGCCACGCCCGCGCGGGCGGCCGCCGAGCCGGTGCGGCGCGCGCTGGTGGCGGCGCTGATCCCGTCGGTGAACGGGCTCATGACGGTGGGACTGGTGCAGCTCCCGGGCATGATGACGGGCCAGATCCTGGCGGGCCAGTCGCCGCTGCTGGCGGTGCGCTACCAGGTGGTGGTGGCATTCATGCTAGCAGGTGCGACCGCGATGACGGCTGTGATGGTGGTGCTGTGGTACCGCCGGACCTTCTTCACCGCCGCGGCGCAGCTTGCGGCGCGGGTGCCGGTGTAGCCTCGGACTCCGCGAGCAGGTGACCGACGTCACCGCGGGTGGACTTCCGGCTGCGGTAGCTAACTAGGACTCCGGGTGCGAACACGCCAGGGGAATACCGGACGGCCACTGCCGCCGCAGGTGTCGGCTGGCACCGCGCGACCTCGGCAGATGCAATCGGAAGGAGGAGTCATGGGTACCTCACACGCCACGCAGACCGCGAGCTGGACGTTGGACCCCGCCCACTCGAGCGTCGAGTTCTCGGTCAAGCACATGATGATGACTACGGTGCGCGGCCGCTTTAAGGAGCTCAGTGCGACGCTCACCGCAGACGAGGAGCACCCCGAGGGCTGCTGTGTCGAGGTCACGCTCGAGGTGGCGAGTCTCGACACCGGCGTCGCCGACCGTGACGCGCACCTCCGCTCGGCGGACTTCTTCGACGCAGAGCGCTATCCGCAGATCACCTTCAAGAGCAAGCGCCTCGACGGGAAGTTCGCGAAGGCGGGCGACCGCTTCCGGATGATCGGCGACCTCACGATTGGCGACACGACGATGGAGGTGACGCTCGACTGCGAGTTCGCGGGGCGGGGGCAGGATCCGTGGGGGAAGCAGCGGGCCGGGTTCATGGCGCGCGGCGACATCGACCGCCGTGAGTGGGGCCTCAAATGGAACCAGGCGATCGAGACCGGCGGCGTGCTCGTCGCGAACAAGGTCCGCATCGAGGCCGAGGTGCAGTTCGTCGAGCAGGCGGGCTGACCCTCAGGGTGGACCCCGCCCGCGTCATCGCGGATCGTGAGGTCGCCGGTCAGCCGGAAGCGACGTCACGGTCCGGGACGCCGCCCGGTCCAGCTTCCTGTTCCTTACACCTCATCGATCCTGCCGTCCAACACTCGTAATGCCACTGGAGCACCGCCACAGCCATGGTCATGCTCGATGCGCTTAGTCGCATCGCCAAGCTTCACGGTGGTAATGACCGTTGGAGCATCGGGTACGTAACGGCCACAAACCCGTTCACTCGGGCGATAGCGGCTCGCAAACCTGAAGTAACCCCCTGCCTCCAACTCCCTCAGCAGGGCATCCACCCGCGCCGGGGGATTCTCACAGTGCCGGTGCCGCGCTTCATGCCTGACCCGGGAGTCTGACATGTTGCTCTGCACCACCCCCCTGCGAAATGCGGGCTGAGACGCACCGCCCGCAGCAGGATCAGGAATGGTGAGCGGGCTCCTCCGCTTTGGTGTGCTGGACGGTGCCATCCGGATGCTCGGGCGGACTGTAGAGCGTGTACAGCCTGAGGGGTGTAACCACCGAGCGGTTGATGATGTTGTGCTCGACACCAGCGGGAATGACAACCGCACTTCCATCGGACAGAGCGTGCTCCTTGCCATTCAGCAATGCCACGCCGGTGCCTGCCTCGATCCGGATGAACTGGTCGTGCTCGGCGTGGACCTCGCGGCCGATCTCCTCGCCGGGCTGGAGTGTCATCAACACGAGCTGGGTGTTCGGGCCGGTAAATAGAACCCGGCGGTAATCTTCATTGCCGAGTGTGTCGCGCTCGATGTTCGTGACGAAGCCGTTCATGACGAGCCTCCCGAGTTGCGGTTGTCTTCAAACGCCTCATGATCCACCTCCGCACATCGCGCTGTCACGCGTGGCGCTGATGTGGATGAACTATTCCTTCTCCTGCCAGCTCCCGGCTGAAACCCGTGGTCATGTTGCGGCCGGAATCAGAGGAGAGGCGTGATCAGGTTGGCTGCCCACTCGGCCACTCGGCGGAACCAGGGACGGTGGCGAAAGACTTCGAGATCGACTTCCCGCGAATGTCTGAGGTCATCCCGGAAGACGGCTTCCATCCGCTGCCCCGCCGCCGAGTCCAGGACCATCAGGGTGGACTCGTCGTTCAGGGCCAGCGACCGGTTGTCGAAGTTCATTGTCCCGACCGAAACCCACAAGCCATCCACCACGAATGACTTGGCGTGAAGGGTAGTGGGCTGATATTCGTACACCCGCACGCCAGCCCCGAGCAACGCTTCGTACCGCCCATGGGCCGCGAGCCGCGCGGCGCGAACATCGGTTCTGGGTCCACCAACAAGTACGCGCACGTCCACGCCGCGCTTCGCGGCTCCGGTGAGGAGGGCAACAAAATTCGTGTCGGGGGCGAAGTACGCGTTGGTGATATAGAGCCGCTCCCGCGCTCCGGCAATCGACAGCGCAAGATACCGCTCTGCCGATGTGCTGCCCAGGGTAGGTGCGGTGTAGAGCAGCCCCGCCAATGCTACCCCGTCCCCATGGGTGTCGAGCGTCATCCGTCCGGTCAGGAGTTCGCCGGTTGCCTCGGTCCAGCCGGCGACAAACGCCGCCTCGAGCTGGCGGACAGCCGGCCCCTGAAAGCGTACGTTGGTCTCCCGCCACTCCTCCGGTCGCCGGGCGTCTCCCAGCCACTTGTCATCGATACCGAAGCCGCCGGTCCAGCCGAGCTGGCCATCCACCACGATGCCCCGGACGTGCGACCGATTTTGTATGACCCACAGATTCTTGAACCGGAGTGGCCTGAATGCGACCGCGCGCACGCCGGCGGAACGAAGCCGCTCGAAGTACTCATCCGGCAGGCTCGATCCGAAAGCATCGTACAGCAGGTATACCTTCACGCCGGCGCGAGCCCGCTCCTCGAGAATCGAGGCTAAGGTGTCGGCGACGCGCCCCGAATTGGCGTAATAGTTCTGGATGGTGATCGAGCGCGTTGCCGCCCGGAGGTCGGCCCAGAGTCGAGGAAAGGTGCCGTCCCCGTTGAGGGCAAGGTCGACGCGGTTGCCCGGCATGAGGGGGGCGCCGGCGAGGACCGCTACCGCGAAAGGAAAGCTGGACTCGGCCGGCGCCACCGGCGCGGCATCAGCCCCCACACCACGGACGTGATGTACCGCTGTTCCGCGGGTGATGAACAGCATTCCAACGACGGCGGCAACGAGGACGATTCCCGTCAGCACCCAGCGGAGAATGACTGCACCGAAACTCATGAGGCTCAGGCCCGGAAAGCCAGACAAGATGAGGCCGAGGACCATCGACAAGACCCCCCGCAGGATCAGCAGCCACTCACCTGGAGTCCGCCTTCGGAGCCGGATTTCCGCGATACCCTGAGAAACGCCGCTGAGGACCGCCCGTCCGGCGAACGGCGCTGGCGGCAATAGTCAGGAGTGCCAACACCGCGATGAGAGCGGCTTGGGTGCCTGGGTCCCGCAACGCCGAGACCAAGTTGACACGCCACGGCCTCGACCACGCGCCGTGTCGAGCAGCGCATCCACGCCGGAGGAGGCGACGGGCGGCCGGAACGGGTAGATCATCGAGGGGCGCTTCGCCCGGCCCGCTCATCCGTCGCCCGCCGCGCGGGACGATGGGCCACCGGCAGCCGCCAGCCACGCCGAATGGCCAGGTAGCGGAGGACGAAGCAGAGGACCGCGCCGGCAATCGCTCCCGTGGCGGTGGGGAGGTGCAGCAGACGGCCGATCACGACCACGGCTGCGCCGGCCAGGGCGGCGGAGGCGTACAGCTCGCCGCGCAGGACCGCGGGCACCTCCGACACGAGCACGTCGCGCAGCATGCCCCCGCCGACGCCGGTCAGGACGCCGAGCAGCATCGCCCCGAGCGGATTGAGCCCGGCGGCGAGCGCCTTCAGCGCGCCCGAAACGGCGAACAGCGCGAGCCCGGCGGCATCGAGCACCAGCACCGAGCTGCGCAGCCGGTCGATGACCGGGAAGCAGAGGAAGGTGACGAGCCCGGCCGCGAGCGAGACGCCGATGTAGCGCCAGTCGCTGATCGCGGGCGGCGGCGTAGCGCCGAGGAGAGCGTCGCGGGTGAGACCGCCGGCATTGCCCGCCGCAAACGACAGCACCAGCACCCCGAAGAGATCGAGCCGGTGCTTGACCCCTGAGGCCGCGCCGCTCAGCGCAAAGACGAAGGTCCCGGCCAGGTCGAGCACGACGAGGAAGCTGCCGATCAGGGCCGGATCGTAGGGTAGCTGCATGGCGGTCGCGGTGCGTGAAGTGGAGGCTCAGGTCAGCCACGCACCGGCGGCGGCCACCAGCGTCTCCACCCCCGTCTCCAGGGTGGGATGGAGGACCGGAGCGAAGCGGGGGTTGTGGTTGGTCGGCAGCTCGGCCAGCCGGCCCGCCGCCTTGGCCTTGGCGTACTGGTCGGGGTCGGTCCCGCCGACGAACCAGAAGACTGACGGCACCTGCCACGCGGCGCCAAAGGTGCCGAAGTCCTCGCTCGCCGACGACGGCTTGGTCTCTCTGAGCCGGTCGGCGGGGAAGTGGCGGCGGAAGGCGCCGATCACCTGCGCGGTCGCTCCGGCGTCGTTCGTCACCAGCGCGTAGCGGTCGAGCGGGGTGATCTCCGGCGGCTTCGGTGCGCCCGACGCGGCGGCCTCCGCGTTGACGATCCGCTCGACGGCGGCGAGCACCCGGGTGCGCACGTCTGCATCGTAGGTCCGCACGTTGAGCTTGAGGAGCGCCTCGTCGGGAATGACGTTCTCCTTGGTGCCGGCCTGAAGCGCGCCGATGGTGACGACCGCGGCGTCGTTCGCCGCCACCTCGCGCGAGACGATCGTCTGCAGGCGCATGACTGTGGCGGCGGCCATGACCACCGGATCGATGCTGGCCTCGGGCATGGAGCCATGGGCGCCGCGGCCGAACAGGCGGATCTGGAGACTGTCGCCGGCCGAAGTGATGACGCCGGCACGCCAGCCCACGGTGCCCGCCGGGCCCTTCATCACGTGCTGGCCCAGGATGACGTCGGGCTTCGGGAAGCGGGTGAGGAGCCCGTCGTCCACCATGGCCTGGGCGCCCGTGCCGGTCTCTTCGGCGGGCTGGAAGACCGCCATGAGCGTACCGTGCCAGGCGTCGCGCGCCTGCGCGAAGAGCGTGGCGGCGCCGACAAGCCACGCCACGTGCATGTCGTGGCCGCAGGCATGCATCACGGGCACCGGGTTCCCCTCGCGGTCGGTGCCGGTCGCCGTGCTGGCGTAGGGCAAGCCGGTGGCCTCCGCGACCGGAAGCGCATCCATGTCGGCCCGCAGCATGACGGTGGGGCCGGCGCCCCGGCGGAGCAGGCCGACGACCCCGGTCTTGCCGACGCCGGTGCTCACGTCGAAGCCTGCGGCCCCGAGCCGCTCGGCCGCGAGGCCCGCCGTGCGGGTCTCCTGCGCCGAGAGCTCGGGGTGGGCATGGATATCGGTATAGAGCTTCTGGAGATCCGGGAGCAGCGTCGCGAGTCCGCCGAGGATGGTTTCGATCGGCGCTGTGGCTGTTGCCATGATGTGCCTGGCCTTCCTGGGAAGTCTGTGCCGGCCCGTGCCGGTCGATCAATATCGACCGCCTGGCCCGGGTGGCAAGCACCGATGCCCTCTTGCTTCGTGCTCGAACGCGCCACGCCGGGCTATTCTCGAGGGACGAATCGACCTAACGTGCTCAGCCCCATGCGTCTCCTGCCGGCGCCAGGAGATCCCGCCAACCGGCAGGAAGTTCGACGTGGAGTTCTGCACGGTCGCACGCCGGGAGGACGGGCAGATCGTGGAGGAAAACCTCTTCTACGATCTGGTGACGTTCATGAAGCAGATCGGAGTAGGCGGCTAGACGTCGGACCGCGTGTGGCCCAGCCAGGCGTTCGCCTGCGCTATCGCTCCCGCGGTCGAGCCCCCGATGGCCTCCTCGGCCGGCGCAACCCAGACCTCGCGCTCGAATTCGAGCTTCCCGGTACGCCGAAGTTGCGCCGCGACATCGGGGTGCACGCCGCTGAGATAGAGCCGGCCGCCCGCTTCGCGCAGCTCGTCGGCATAGTCGTCAAGCACGTCGATCAGCGTCGACCCGATACGGGTGCGGCCGCGGAGCCGGAGCACCACCACCGGCCGTGACGCGCCCTCGGGACTCGGGAGCGTCTCGCGGAGCGTCTGCGCGCCGGCAAAGAACAGGCTCCCGTACACTTCGAGCACCGTCACCTTGTCGCTCGGGAGGTGCGCCGGTGGCTCGGCCTCGGTCAGACGGCCGTCGTCCCGGCGAACCAGCGCCCGCACGGCGACGTCGCTCGCGGAGGAGCCAACGTACAGCGCGAGGCTCAGCCCGACACCCACCGCGACGGCGAGCGGAATCGAGAGCAGCAGGGTCGCGACGAAGGTCCCCGCGATGGACCACCGGGCGCTGGCACCGGTGCGCCAGATCGAGCGCGCCTCGCGCACGTCGATGGCCCCGAGCCCGGCCATGATCATGAGCGCGGCGAGCACGGCCATCGGGACCCGGCCGACCAGCCCCGGCACGAGCAGGACGAGCGCCAGCATCCAGCCGCCGGCGAAGATGGCGGACCAGCGGCTGCGAGCCCCGACGCTCACGTTCAGCGCCGTCTGACCGACCGAGCCGCCCGCGGGGATCCCCGAGCAGAGCCCGCACGCCACGTTGGCCGCGCCCTGCGCGATCAGGTCGCGCGAGGTGTCCACCGGGCTGTCGTCCGGATTCTCCACGCTCTGGCTCACACCCGCGCCCTGAACCGCGATGACCACGGCCACCGCGGCCGCCCCCAGCAGGAGCCCGGGCGTGGCAAGGGAGAAGTCGGGCAACGCGGGGAACGGCATGCCGCGCGGAATCCGGCTGACGTCGTCCACACGGGTCACTCCCTTCCACCCCAGCACCGCGACCAGCACGGACGGCACCACGAGCGCCACGAGCGACGAGACCGCCGCGAACCGGGTGCGCCCCAGGCCGGCAACCAGGCCGAGGGCGAGCAGGCCTGCAATGAGGGTCGGCACGCTGACCTGGCCCAGGTGGGCGAGGAGATCGGCGAGCTGTACCACCTCGTTCGCCCCCTGGGGGGAGAGGCCAAGGAGCGGCGCGAGCTGATCGAGCACCAGCACGACCGCCACACCGATCAGGAAGCCCGTCATGACCGCGTGCGAGACGAACCGGACCAGGCGGCCCAGCCGGAGCAGGCCGAACAGTGCCAGCAGCACGCCGGTGAGCGCGGCCAGCAGGAACATCGCCGGCCCGCGCCGGTCCGCCGGGTAGGCGGCCACCGCCTGGCCCGCGGCGAGCGCCGCGGCGCTGGTGGTGGCGATCTGCATGAGTTGCGCGCTCTGCAGCGCGCCGCCGACGATCGGGGCCGCGATGCTGGTGTAGAGCCCGTAGATCGGGTTGACGCCGGCCAGCGCGGCCGAGGCCAGGCCGTCAGGAACGCTCACCACGGCGTTGATGAGCCCGGCGATGCCGTCCTGCCTCCAGCGACCCTTCATTCGAGTCTGACCCGAACCGTCTGGATGCCGTCCTCCACCCGAATTTCCAATACGACCGGCTCCCGCTCGGCCCGGATCACACTGATCGAGCCGTTGCGCTCGAGGCAGGCGAGCCGCACATGCGACGGCTCCGTCTCGCCGACCTCTAGCCGGATGGCCTGCTCGAGGTCCTGCTCGGACACGCCCGACTCCCGCAACGCCTCGTGGTCCACCCGTCCGTCGCGCACCAGCATGGTCGCGCGGCCCTTGACGAGGGGGCCGAACCAGTCGAGGCGCGAGGTCAGCGCTGCCAGGAGCCAGTGCGTGCCAACCAGCACGGCGCCGCTGAGCAGCGTCGGGCCGAACGACGACGAGCCCTGGACGGCGCGGCTCATGATGGAGCCGAGCATGATGGCGACGATGACGTCGAAGGCGCTCGCCTGGCTCAGGAAGCGCTTCTTGCCGATACGCACGGCCGCCAGCGCGAACGCATAGACGACGACGGTGCGGACCGTCGTCGCGAGCGCGTCGTCACCCAGCAACCAGTCGGCTCCGAGCTTCAGCATGCGGCTCCTCCCCGTTCGCGTGTCAGGTCGTATCGCCCTCGCGGCTGACCAGCCACGCCTCGGCCTCGGCGCGGGCCTCGCGAGTGGATTCGCCGAGCACCGGCGTCGCCTCGTGGACGCGCACCGGGCCTGTGAGGCGGAGCTTCCCCGTGCGGACGATCTGGTCGTATGCCTCCCGCGCGACGCCGCTGAGGTAGAGTCGTCCCCCCGTCGTGTGCAGCGCATCGGCGTAGCGCGCCAGCACGTCGATCAGGGTCGCGCCCAGCGCGCTGCGGCCGCGGAGCCGCAGGACCACCACCGGCCGCTCGGCGCCGCGAGGCGTGGGTAGCAGGTCCTCGAGCTTGTGGGCGCCCGCATAGAAAAGGTGGCCGTACACATCGAGCGTCGTGACCTGCGCCGAATCGAGGCGCCGCGCGGCGGGGCGCTCCTCGATGCGGCCGTCGGGCCGATCCACCAGCTCGACGACGTGGACGTCGATCGCCGAGGCACCGACGTAAAGCAGGGCGGAGAGCACGACGCCGAGGCCGACGGCGGCTTGGATGGGCAGGAAGAGGGTGGCGAGAAACGTGGTGACGGCCGCGAGAAGGGAGGGCCATCCCGTCCGGAGGACCGCTCCCAGGTCGCCCGGCTTGAGGCCGGCGAGTCCGGCGAGGATGAGCAGCGCACCGAGCGATGGCATGGCCACGAGCGAGACGAGATCCGGCACGCCGACCACGATCACCGCCATGCCGAGTCCCGCCACGATGGACGTCCAGCGGGTCCGGGCACCGGCGATGACGCCGAGTGCGGTGGCACTCAGGGAACCACCGACCGGAAGGCCGTGGAAGAGGCCCGAGGCAACGTTGGCCGCACCCTGGGCGACCATGTCGCGCCGGATGCTGGTACGGGTGCCGTCGGTGTTCGGGACGTTCTGACTCACGCCTACGCCCTGGACGAGCCCCACGACCGCCACCGAGAGGGCGCCCGTGATCACCACCGGGGCGAACACCAGGATCGACGGCAGCTCCGGCAGGGGCAGACCGCCCGCGATCGCGCCGATGTCGCTGACGATCCGGACGGTCCGGAGATCGGCCAGCGCCACCAGCGCCGACGGTACGCCGATCGCGATCAGCCGCCCGAGCGAGCCGAGGCGTGTGCGCGGGAGCAGCACCGCGAGCGCCAGCGTGAGAAGCGCCACGCCTACCGTGGCGGGGTCGATCGCGCCCGCGTGCGCCAGGACGTCCACCGCCTGCGAGACCTTGTTGCCGCCCGTTGCCGCGTAGCCCGTGACCGTGGGGATCTGGCTGAGGACGAGCAGTATCGAGATGCCTGCGAGAAAGCCCGCGAGCACCGAGTAGGAGACGAACCGGGTCAGGCGGCCGAGGCCGAGCAGGCCGATGGCCATCTGGAACACGCCCGCCAGGACCACCAGGACGAACAGCGCGGCCGCCCGGGTCTCGGCGGGCAAGGGG
>DATAHW010000085.1:0-3696 GCA_036262935.1 Gemmatimonadales bacterium
CTTGCCGCTCGAGGTGGCCTGCTCCTGCACCTTCCTGGCCGTGCTGCCGGTCGAGAGCACCTGCATGTCGCGGCTGCCGTCGCGATACACGGTCACGCCCTTGCAGTTGAGGCTGTACGCCAGCCGGTAGATCTCCTCGACGTACTCCTCCGTCGCGTCGTTGGCGAAGTTGCAGGTCTTGCTGATCGCCGAGTCGTTGAACTCCTGGAACGCCGCCTGCATCCGGATGTGCCACTCGGGCTTGATGTGGTTGGCGGTGACGAACACCCGCCGCCACTGCTCCGGCACTTCGGCGAACTCGATGTGCCCCGCCTCGGCGATGCGGCGCATGAGGTCCTCGCTGTACCAGCCCTCGCGCTTGGCGATCGCCACGAAATCCTCGTTCACGTCCGGCATGAGCACGCCGGCCTGGTTCCGCATGAACGCCACGGCGAAGAGCGGCTCGATGCCGGAGCTGCAGCCGGCGATGATCGAGATGGTCCCGGTGGGCGCCACGGTGGTGACGTTGCAGTTCCGGAGCCGGCGCATGGGGCGGATCCGCTCCCCCTTGGGACCGCGGGCGGCGGTCTGGTCGGGACCCCAGATGCTCCGCTCCCACTCGGGGAACACGCCGCGCTCGCCCGCCAGCCGCTCACTCTCGACCTTGCCCTCCTCGTCCACGAACTGCTGCAGCTTCCGGCCCAGCGCCACGCCCTCGTCCGAGTCGTAGGGGATGCCCAGCTTGACGAAGACGTCGGCCAGGCCCATGACGCCCAAGCCGATGCGGCGGATGCGCTGGGCGAGCTGGGTGATCTCCGGCAGCGGATACTGATTGGCGTCGATCACGTTCTCGAGGAAGTGGGTCGAGAGGTGGATCACCCGGCGGAGGGCGTCCCAGTCGATGGCGCTATCGCGGACGAACACACCCAGGTTGATGGAGCCGAGGTTGCAGACGTCGTAGGGCAAGAGCGGCTGTTCTCCACACGGGTTGGTTGCCTCGTACGACCCCAGGTGCGGCACCGGATTGTAGTAGTTGGCCTTGTCCACGAAGAACACCCCCGGCTCGCCCGTCTTCCAGGCGCCGTGAATGATCTTCTCCCAGACCTCGCGCGCCCGGAGCTGGCCCACGACCTTGCCGTTCTTGGGATGCTTGAGGTCGTACATCCCGTCGGCCTCGACCGCGTCCATGAACGCGTCGGTGACGGCCACCGAGATGTTGAAGTTGGTGATCTTGCTCGTGTCGTCCTTGCAGGTGACGAACTCCATGATGTCCGGATGGTCCACCCGGAGGATCCCCATGTTGGCGCCCCGCCGGGTGCCGCCCTGCTTGACCACGTCGGTCGAGGCGTCGAACAGGCTCATGAAGGAGACCGGGCCCGAGGCCACGCCCATGGTGCTCCGGACGATGTCGTTCTTGGGCCGGAGCCGGGAGAAGCTGAACCCTGTCCCGCCGCCGCTCTGGTGCACCAGTGCCATGGAGCGGAGGGTGTCGTAGATGCCGCTCTTGCCGTTGGAGAGCGCGTCGTCCACCGGGAGCACGAAGCAGGCGGAGAGCTGGCCCAGCGGGCGGCCGGCGTTCATGAGGGTCGGCGAGTTGGGCACGAACTCGCGCCGCGCCATGAGGCCGTAGAACTCCTGGGCCACCTCCTCCACCTTGCCCACGGGCACGCCGTAGCGGCGGTCGGCCTCCGCGATGGTCCTGGCCACCCGCCAGAACAGGTCCTCGGGCGCTTCGGCCGGCTTGCCGGCGTCATCCTTGACGAGGTAGCGCTTCTCGAGGACCGTGATGGCGTTGGGCGACAGCGACAGCGCGTCCCGTGGGGTGGACGAAGTCATGGAGCTCCCCGCTTGCGATATGGAAGAGAAGAGAGTGCAGAGACTGCACTACGGAACCGTTCGAGCTCAGCATCCAGCGTCACTGCCAGCCTGCCCCGCGTCAGCCGTTCGAAAGCAACCAGCGAGTGAAGCGGAGGGCCAAGGTAGGTCAAGCCCGGATAGCGCACAATACCGCGCAAAAACCGCGTAGCTGCGTGCGATGTCGGTTCCCACATCACAAATTTAACATGGTGTGGTCGTGTGGATCAGGTGGATAAAATGTGGCCAGGGATGTGGGTATTCTCTGGGCCCCTTCCGCGGCCTGCTCTGGCGCTTCTCCACACCGCGGCGCACCTTGGCTGGTGACCCCGACGCATCCCTCGCCGGTCCACGCCGGCCGGAGAGGACTACGCCGTGTACCACCTCGACTCGGCCGGCCGCCTGAGCCGGGCACTTGCACTGGCAGGTGCCCTCGGCTGCGCCGCATCGCCCTCCGCATCGCCCTCCGCGCCGGCCCCGGCGCCCGCACCGGCAGCCTCGGCCGCGCGCTGCGAGCCCGGCGACTCGGCGCTGGTGCGCGACGTGATCTATTTCGGCCGCAACCGCCCCGACGGCGGCGTGGTGAGCGACGTCGAGTGGCGGGGCTATCTGGACTCCGTGGTGACGCCGCGGTTTCCGGACGGGCTCACGGTGGTCGAAGCCCATGGCCAGTGGCGCGGGCGCGGCGGCGCGGTGGAGCGGGAGCAGGCGGAGGTGCTCACGCTGTTCCACCCGGACGACGCGGTGAGCCGGCGCGCCGTAGACGAGCTGGCCGCCGAATACAAGCGGAGGTTCGGGCAGGAGGCGGTACTGCGGGAGCGGGTCAGCGCGTGCACGCGATTCTAGCGCCGGCGTGATATTCGTCGCTCGCTGACCAGGCCTGTCATCCCGAGGAAGCGGAGCGACCGAGGGATCTACTGCGCCGGACTCGAACCATTCTCGCAGCGGATCCTTCGCTGCGCTCAGGATGACAGAGGCGCCGGATGACAGAGGCGCCGGATGACCGAGGGGCGCTGGATGACTGAGGCGGCGGATGACCGAGGCCCCGGATGACGGAGGCGCCCGATGCTGTTTGCACGGGGCCAAGTATAGCTGATGCCGGATTGCCGAGGACTACAGCTAAGCGGCAGGCGAGCGATGCCGACCACGATTAGCAACGGGCCGGCGAGCGGCACGAGCGGCTACGCCCGCCGCCTCGGCCTCTTCTCCGGCACCATGGCGGTCGTCGGCGGCATCATCGGTGGGGGGATCTTCCGCACGCCGGCGGTGGTCGCGGGGCGGGCCGGGAGTGCGGAGGTCACCCTCGCGGTATGGGTGGTCGGCGGGGTGGTGGCGCTGGCCGGCGCGCTCTGCTTCGGCGAGCTCGGCGCGCGCCGGCCACGCGTCGGCGGCGGCTACGTGTATCTGCGGGAGACCTGGGGCCCGCTCCCCGCCTTTCTCTACGGCTGGACCCTCCTCCTCGTCATCGCGACGGGCGCCATCGCCGCCGTGGCGGTGATGTTCGCGGATTACACGCTGGCGCTCTTCGGGCTGTCCGCGCGACTGACGCTCCCGCTCGCGGTCGGCGCGATCGTCCTGCTCTCCGGCATCAACTACCTGGGCGTGCGCTCCGGCGCGCTGACCCAGAACATCTTCACCGTGCTCAAGCTGCTCGCGCTCGCCGCGCTGATCGGCGCGGGACTCGTGCTCGCCGCGCCGGCGGAGGCGGGGATGCAGCCGGCCGGTGTAGCAACCGGCGCCGGGACGATCGCCGGCTTCGGGGCCGCGCTGGTCCCGGTCCTCTTCACCTACGGCGGCTGGCAGCAGACCAACTTCATCGCCGAGGAGATCATCGACGCGGAGCGGACGCTGCCGCGCGCGCTG
>DATAHW010000086.1:0-8342 GCA_036262935.1 Gemmatimonadales bacterium
GTCGAGGCGGGCGGTCAGCCCGATCTCCGCGAGGAAGCGCTCCCGACCGAGCACCGCGGTGAGCTCCGGACGCAGAACCTTGAGCGCGACCTCTCGGCCGTGCTTCACATCCCGGGCCAGGTAGACGGTAGCCATGCCACCATGCCCGAGCTCACGCTCGAGCGTGTAGCGATCACGGAGGGCGTCAGCCAATGCGGAGGCCGTCACGTCAGCCACGGCTAACCTTGTTACGGGATACTTTGAAGGTGTCCCCGCGGACCGAGAAGCGCCATGGTGCCCAGAGCCGACGGTCGCTCCTGCATGACCGGATCACCGCGCCTTCACCTTCCGGCCTTCTGCTCCGCCGCGCTGCTACTCTCGGCGGCCTGTCGCGGCCGTGCCGACCGCATGGAGCACGACCTCCGGGATACCAGCTCACCAGCCCGGGACGGCGCCCCGCTCGCGCTGCTCTCTCCCCGGGCCGGTGACACGCTGGTGGAGGGCGAGACCTATGTGGTCCGCTGGTCCGCGCCCGCCGGCATGCGAATCAATCTCGGCGCGGCCATGGGCGGGAAGGACAAGGGCATGCTGCTGGTGCGTGCGTCCGCCGAGCCCGAGTCCCTGGTGTGGAAGGTACCGGTCGGCTTCGTCACCGGGTTCGGCGTGGCGTCGTCCGACCAGGTTCGCCTCCGGCTGGAGGACGCCGACTCGGCCGGACACTATGTCGAGGCGGGACCTTTCGCGGTCCGCGGCGTGCGCAGGCGCTGAATCAGAGACAGCCTTGTCACGGACTCCTCCCCGCTGAGGGCAAAGGCTATGCGACCTCCGTCCCGTCCCGCGAGGACCGGTCGGTGCTCCCCACCGATCGCTGATGAACGCTGCGGCCATCAACCTGCCGCGCTGTAGGGGCCTCGCCGCACGCGTGGCCACCATCATCGCGATTTTCCTGACTGCAGGTGCTACACGTTCCTGGATCTCCGGCTGCGGGACGGCCCGAGGAGGTGGCCCGCGCGCCGGGCTCTCGCACCGGAATGTACCTGAGGATGAGACTCTCCTAGGGCGCCGAACAATTCAGGAGTTCCTCGGCCAGTGCGACGATAATGCCCGCGGGGCCTCGCATGTAGCAGAGCCTGTAGATGTCCTCGTACTGGGCCACCTCGCCGATGAGCTCGGCGCCATGGGCGCGCAGTCGAGTGATGGTGTCGTCGAGGCTCTCGACAGCAAACATGACGCTCCGGAGGCCCAGCGCGTTCGGCGGTGGGATCGCCGGCTCGACCGCGACCAGTTCCGGATTCCGAAACTTCGTCAGCTCGAGCCGCCCGTGCCCATCCGGGGTCCGCATCATCACGATGTCGACCTGGACATTTTCGAGCCCGTTGATGCGGTCCACCCACGGGCCCTCGACCGGCATCCTGCCATCGATCGCCATGCCGAGCGCGGTGAAAAAAGCGATCGCGGCTGGAAGATCGTCGACGACGACGCTGATGTGGTCCAGTCTCTTGATCGTCATGTCCCTAAGGGCCCGTGAAAGGTGCGTCAGGCGACCGCCGGATGCGCGGCGCCCGCGGCGGCGGCGATTACCCCGGCCACGGCCTCGGGCTGCGAGATGAATATGCAGTGGCTGCCCGCCGACTCGGTGGTGGTGGCGCCGGCGCGGCCCGCCATTGCGCGCTGGGCGGGAGCCGGGATCATGCGATCGTCCCGTGCCACGAGGTACCAGCTCGGCCTGGACTTCCACGCCGGCTGGGTGATGGCGGCCTGCACCGCCGCCACGCCCCAGGGGAGCTGCGCGTCGGCCATGAACGCGGCCAGCTCCGGGTCCACGTCCGCGGCAAACGCGGCAGCGAACTTCTCCGGATCCAGCAGCAGGAAGCCGTCGCGCGGCGGCAGGATAGGCGGGACCGGGGCGCCCGGCGGCGGATCGGCGATGAGGCTGGCCACCGACTCGCCGGCGTCGGGGGCAAAGGCGGTGACGTAGACCAGTGCCGCGACCGCGGGATCGGTGCCCGCCTCGGTGATGACCGCGCCGCCGTACGAGTGCCCCACGAGCACCGCCGGCCCGTCCTGCGCCGCCAGCACCTGCCGCACGGCCCGGACGTCGTCGGCCAGGGTCGCCGTGGAGTGCTGCACGACGCTAACGTTGTGGCCCTGGCCACGGAGCAGACGATAGACGCTCTGCCAGCCGGAGCCGTCCACCCACGCGCCGTGCACCAGTACGATGTTGCTCATGGTGTGCCCCTTTCGTGATTCGAACGATTCTATTGAGCTTTGCCTTGTTGCTTAACGCCTGACTGTCATCCCGAGCGAACGCGAGGGATCTTGCCGGGGAATGGCTCGAGGGCCGCGGAGCAGATCCTTTCGGTCGCTCCGCTCCCTCAGGACGACAATCGACCTTAAGCGCTCCCGCAACTCACGTTAACTCCGGAAAACGAGATCGCCAGACCCATGCAGTTGGACGATCTTCCCACCCCGTCGCTGCTCCTCGACCTCGACCGGCTCGAGCGCAACTGCGACCGCATGATCCGCCGGGCCGCCGAGCTCGGCGTCCGGCTCCGGCCCCACATGAAGACGGCGAAGTCGGCGGACGTCGGGCGGCTGGCGACACGCGACCGCGCGGCCGGCGTGACCGTGTCCACGCTCGCCGAAGCGGAACATTTTGCCCAGGCGGGGTTCCGCGACATCACCTACGCGGTCGGCATCGCGGGCCACAAGGTCGGGCCGCTGGCGGCGCTGCAGCGGCGCACCGGGGCGCGGATCTCGCTGCTGGCCGACACCGTTGCCGCGGTGCACGACGCGGCTCGACACGCGGAGGCGGCGGGTGAGCAACTCGCGCTCTTCATCGAGATCGACAGCGGCGGCGGCCGAGGCGGCGTGACGGCCGACGGGCCCGAGCTGCCCGCGCTCGGACAGGCGGTGCGTGCGTCGCCGTGGCTCGCGCTCGCGGGCGTGCTGACACATGCGGGGCAGAGCTACGACGCGTCCAGCATCGAGGAGATCACCCGCATCGCCGAAGCGGAGCGGCTGGCGGTGACGCGGGCGGCGGATCGCCTGCGCGCGCTCGGGATGGAGGTCCCCGCGGTGAGCGTCGGGTCGACGCCGACGGCGCTCCACGCGCGCGCGCTGGCCGGCGTCACCGACATGCGCCCGGGCGTGTACACGCTGTTCGATCTCGCCCAGGTGGCGCTCGGGAGCTGCACGGTGGACGACATCGCCGTCTCGGTGCTGGCGACGGTGATCGGCCACAATCCCCGGACGCGGCGGATGCTCATCGACGCGGGCGCGCTCGCGCTGTCGAAGGACCTGAGCGGGAACCGGGGCGGACGGAAGGTGGGCTACGGGCAGGTGTGCGCCGCCACCGGCAAGCCGCCGGAGGACGGACTCATCGTGGCCGAGGCGCACCAGGAGCACGGACTGGTAGCCTGCGAGGGAGCGGGCGCCGGGCTCGAGTCGCGCTATCCCGTGGGCACGCGGGTGAGGGTCCTCCCCAACCATGCCTGCCTGATAGCGGCGCCGTACGATCGGTACCATCTGGTGCGGGGCAGCGACCCTCGCGTGGAGGGCATCTGGCCCAAGGTCACCGGGTGGTCCGCGGGGGAATAGCCAGGGACATCCGCGGGTCGACGATCAGGCGTCCAGGTCTGCACGCCCTCCCCGGCGGTGTACGCCGAGATGAACGCCATCACCCAGGCGAACGTCACGGTACGATCGCGGCGAGCGGCTTGACGATGCCGAGCACTATCCTGAGGTGCTGCGGGTAGCCGGCCTTAGCGAAGCCGGAGACCACCTGCTCACTGCCGGTGAGATAGCTGAGGGAGGCGAGCAGAGAAATGGCGACGATCGCGGTGCTGATCCAGTAGGCGAGCTTGCGGGGCATGGATCCTCTCGGAGCGCCTCGAGTCCAGTCAGTCCCGCGTGGACGTGACGTCGCCAAGACGCTCCGGGAGCTGGTGGTGAAGCGGCCTGACTCCCGACGTGCCGCAAACGCCGCCACGGACGTCATCCTGCGACGAGCGCGCAGTCAACTCCCCACCGCAAGCCGGTACGGAAACAGATTCATGCCCCATGATCGGCGGGCCGTGGTGCTGGCGACGTGCCTTGCCCTTGCCGTCGGGCCGTTCTGTGCGGGCTCGTCATCCGACGTGACAGCCCCTCCTTCACCCATACCCGATCCCGCGGCCCTCGGTCCCGGGGCCCGAGTGCTCTTCATCGGCAACAGCCTCACCGCGGCGAACGATCTGCCCGGGGAGGTCCGGGCATTGGCCACGGCCGAAGGGCTCGGCTGGGACGTGCAAGGGGAACTGATTGGCGGGGCCGGCCTGGAGGAACACTGGCAGCGCGGCGAGGCGCAGGCTCTGATCCAGAGCGGGCACTGGGACGCCGTGGTCCTGCAGCAAGGTCCCTCGTCGTTACCCGACAGCCGGACCAATCTGCGACAGTGGGCGGCGCAGTTCGATCGGCTGGTGCGCGCAGCCGGGGGCCGGTCCGCCCTGTACATGGTGTGGCCCGAGCGCACCCGATTCTCATGGTTCGATCGGGTGCGCGACTCGTACGCGCTGGCCGCGAGAGACGTGTCCGGCTGGTTCCTGCCGGCCGGCGAGGCCTGGCGGGCGGCGTGGCGCCACGACCCGTCGCTCGCGCTCTATGGCAGCGACGGGTTCCATCCCACCGCGGCCGGCAGCTACGCGGCGGCGCTCACGATCTTCGCCGGGCTGTCCGGGCGCTCACCGCTCGGCCTTCCCGCACCGACGACGGTAGACGCCACGACAGCCGGGCGCCTCCAGCGAGCGGCGCAGGAGGCGCTGGAGCAGTACCGCGACTACGGTCCGGTGGACGTCCCTTAGCTGGAGGGCTCCGGCTGCCGGCAGGTAGACGGAGGCACATTGCGAGGATCAGCCGGGCCTCGGTGACAAATCGTGCCTCGGGCGCGAGCACGGCGACGAACGAAGTTCGAACTCACCCGCTCTCCAGCAGATCCGACCTACGCTGGCAAGCGCATTTGCTTCCGCAGGCTCCGGTCGAAAGCCGGCTCGGGAACGAAGCGGCGGAGCAGACTGACCTGGCGGGCCGTCCGGCCGGCGGCGTAGCGGCGGCGCGGATTGGCCTCGATGGAAGCCTTCACGACAGCGCTCGCGACCTGCTCCGGCGTGTCGGCCGTCTTCATCTCGTCTCGCAGGACCGTCTCCGCGTTCGTTCGTGCCGACTGATAGACGTCGAGCTGCTCGTCTGCCCGGTAGACGTTGCCCTCGAAGGCCGTCCGCGTATAGGCGGGCTCGACCAGCACCACTCGGACCCCCGAGCCTCTGATCTCATGGTCGAGCGACTCGGAATAACCTTCCACCGCGTGCTTGCTGGCGGAGTACAGGGCCATGAAGGGCGCGGGGATCAGGCCCATGACCGAGCTGATGTTGACGATCCGTCCCGCCCGCTGCCGGCGCATGGCTGGAAGCACCGCCTTGGTCATGCGAACCAGGCCGAACAGGTTGACGTCGAAGAGGGACTTGGCCTGCTCCAGCGACGACTCTTCCGCGCCCGCGACCAAGCCCACTCCCGCGTTGTTGACCAGGAGATCGATGCGGCCGGTTTGTGTAAGCACTCCACCGACCGCGGCCTTTACCGACTCGTCACTGGTCACATCACACGCCATGTACTCGATCCCCGGCAACTTCGCCGTCGGGGGCCGGCGGTAGGTGCCGAACACCCGATAGCCGGCCGCATGAAGCGCTCGCGCGGTCGCCTCTCCGATCCCTCCCGATGCGCCCGTCACGATCGCCACGGGCCGAGTCTGCTGCTCCTGATCGCCTGACATACCGTACTCGCTTTCCGTTGAGGTCAACCGCCCGTACTGCGTATGATGGACATCATATTTCTAGGCAGACGCTATTCCGGCACCGGTGCATCAGCCGTCAGCCTGTTGGTGTGAGCTGGTTCAGCGCCGCCTTGCGCACCGCGTCCGAGAGCCTGGGGTCGTCCACGGCGCGGGCCAGGACCAACGCGCCGAGGGCCGTGGCCACGGTGACGAGTGCCCGCTCGTGCGCGCCTGGCTGCCCCCAGTCGGGTGACTGGCGGGCGACCAGATCGATCATCTCCTTGATTCGGCGGGTGGCGGCCCGCCGCACCTTGGGCGACTGGCGCGGCATCTCCGAGCCCAGCGCGGCGACGGCGCACCCAGTCTCGACGCCTTCCACGTGCTCCTTCGAGAGATAGGTGCGGAGCACGGCCTCGAGCGCCTTTCCGCGCGGTGCCCCGGCGGCCGCCCGCGCCAGCACGGCCATCCCGTCCGCGCCCGCCCGGTCGGCCGCCTCGGCCAGCATTCCCTCGCGGGACTCGAAGTGGGCGTAGAACCCGCCGTGCGTGAGGCCGGCCTCCTTCATGATCTCGGCCACGCCCGTGCCGCGGTAGCCGCTGCGCCGGATGGCGCGGGCGGCGGTCTCCACGATGCGGTCGTGGGTGACTTCCTTGCGGCTGGACGCGGGGCGTCTCGAGGTGGTGGCGCTCATATGATGAGCATCATACGAAGTTGGCGGCGCGGGCGCAAGGGGGCGGTTGGGCGGCTCCGCCGCTCCGCCGCTCCGCGCCACTGCCGGGCTATCGTAGAGTAGATTGAAATGGAGTTCCGGGATCCGTCGCACCGGAACCGGACGGTCACATCGAGGCGCCCGTGAGCTGGCTCTTCCCCGACGAACGTCGATTCTTCGAAGACTTCAGCGCCATCGCCGCGCAACTCACGGCCCTGGCGACCCTGCTCGAGCAGGCGCTGGACGACCCGGCACGCCTGCCCGCGGCCGTGGCCACCATCGGCCGCCTGCAGGGGGAGGCAGACGAGGCCGCCCACGAGCTCGACCTCCACATGGACCAGTTGTTCATCCCGCCGATGGACCGGGAGGATATTCACCTCCTGTCCACCCGGCTCGCGCTGGTGGCGGATTTCATCGGCGGCGTGGCGCGCCGGGCGGTGAGCCTCAAGGCCACCACGCGCCGCGAGCCGGCCGTGCGGCTGGCCCGCATCCTGGTCCGCGCCGTCGGCGAGATCGAGATGGCGGTCCGCCACATCCGCAGCAGCGACGAGGTCCTCGCGCGATGCCTGGAGATCAAGCGCGCCGAGCAGGAGGGGGACGCCGCCTGGGAGGCCGCGGTGACGGAGCTGTTCACCGGCACGCCCGATCCCATCGAGGTGATCCGGTGGAAGGCGTTGTACGACCAGCTCGAGGACACGCTCGACGCCTGCGACGACGTGGCCAACGAGCTGGAGACGCTCACCGTCAAGCACGCGTGAGAGCGACCCGATATTCAACCCAGCCGTACATCGTCATCCTGCATGACCGGATCGCCGCGCCTTTGCCTTCCCGTGCTCTGCTCCGCCGCGCTGCTACTCTCGGCGGGCTGCCGCGGCCGTGCCGACCGCATGGAGCACGGGACAAGGGCATGCTGCTGGTGCGTGCGCCCGCCGAGCCCGAGTCCCTGGTGTGGAAGGTACCGGTCGGCTTCGTCACCGGGTTCGGCGTGGCGTCGTCCGACCAGGTTCGCCTCCGGTTGGAGGACGCCGACTCGGCCGGACGCTATGTCGAGGCGGGACCGTTCACGGTCCGCGGCGTGGGCAGGCGCTGAATTGTGAAAACTCTCGGCATCGTCGGCGGGATCGGTCCGGAATCCACGATCGAATACTATCGGTTCATCCTCGATGGCTACCGCGCCCGGGTGGCCGACGGGAGCGCGCCGCACCTCCTGATCGACAGCCTCGACGTCAACCGCGGCATCGCGATGCTGGACGCGAACGATCTTGCCGGCCTCACGAACTACCTTTCCGCATCGGTCGAGCGCCTGGCGCGAGCGGGCGCCGAGATCGCACTCATCGCCGCGAACACGCCCCACCTCGTGTTCGATGAAGTCCAGCGCCGATCGCCGATTCCGATGCTCAGCATCGTGCAGGCCGCCTGCGAGCATGTACGACGTCTGGGGTATGCCCGGGTCGGGCTACTCGGCACCGGCTTTACCATGCGAGCCCCCTTTTTTCCAGAGGTATTCGCCCGGGCCGGAGTCGAGCTGGTCGCACCGAACGAGGCCGAGCAAGCGGGCATCCACAGGATCTACATCGGCGAGCTGCTCGAGAACCGGTTCCTGCCCGGGAGCCGCACGGCCATTCTCGCGATCATCGCGCGCCTCAGGGAGGAGGAGCGGGTCGAAGCGATTCTCCTTGCCGGCACGGAGTTGCCGCTGCTTCTGCGGGACGCCGGACCGGAAGCCATCCCGCTGCTCGACACGACCGTCATCCATGTCGGTGCGGCAATTGATGCGCTCGTGAAGTGATCCGCGGTCGGCGAGAGTCCGAGCCGCCGATCCTCAAGGAGCGGTTCGCACCCGCACCG
>DATAHW010000087.1:0-49905 GCA_036262935.1 Gemmatimonadales bacterium
CCGATACCAGCTCCGTCAGGGTCGAATCGACGGTGTCGATCTGGCCCGGCTTTCCGGCGACACCACGTTGTTCCCAGTCTCCGGGCGATTCAGTCTTGCCGGCCGGGGCACGGCTCCGGCCATGGCGCGCGTGACCGCGCGGCTCCACTTCGACGAGTTGCGGCACGGGGAGCAGCGGATCACGCAGGTGGACGCCACGGCCCGGCTGGATGGCGGCCGTTTGCGCCTGACGAGCCACGCGGCGCTGCAGGGCGGACGGGTGGCGCTCGACGCGGTGGGCCGGCCGTTCGACTCCACCGCGACCTATCGAGTGCGTCGCGCGGCGCTCGACAGCGTGGACCTCGGTACCCTGCTCGGCCGGCCCGGCATGGCCGGCCCGGTGACGCTCGGGATGACCGGCAGCTTCCGCTGGCGGGGAGCGAATCGCTCGGCGCTTGCCCGCGTCACGCTCGCGCCCTCGCGGGTGGGTCGCGTCGAATTGGCAGGCGGCGGCGCAAACCTTCAGCTCGCCGGCGATCACCTGACGTACGACGCCGCGCTTCATGGCAAGGGCGGTGCACTGGCGCTTGCGGGCGAGGGCACGCCGACCGCGGACACTCCGGCCTACCGGATCCGTGAGGGCCGGATTACATCGGCGGACCTCGGCACGCTGATCGGTCGCGCGGATCTCCGGACCGACCTCAATCTCACGTTCAGCGCCGACCTCACCGCCGACGCGGCCGATGGCCGTCGCGCGACGCTGGCCGTGGCACTCCTGCCCTCGCGAGTGAACGAGGCGGAGCTGACCGACGGTGCGCTCGATGCCCGGATGGTGGGGCGCACCCTCGATGGCCGGCTGCGAGCGACGGGCCCGGATATCATGCTGAACGGAGAGCTCAACTCGCAGCCCGCGGGGGGAGGCGCCGCGCTCACCACGACGGGCGCGCTTCGGCTCGAGCGACTTGCCCGCTGGACCGGCCGGCGCGACGCCGACGGGCGCATCGAGTCACGCTTCTCACTCGAGGCCCGGACGGACAGCGCGGGCCTCCTCGCGGTGGGCGGTACGGTGGACGCCGCGGGCGGGATCGGCGGCGTCCGGGTGCCGGCCGTCCACCTGTCCCTGAGTCCCGCCGAGGGCGAGCTGCGGCTCGACACCGTATACGTGCGCTCGAATGTGGCTGTGCTGGACGGCCGCGGCGCCCTGGCGCTCCGGCCGGCGGCGGGAGCTGATACGCTGACGGTCCGGGGGACCCTCGGCGACCTCGCTCCCGTGGCCCAATTCGCGGGAGTCGATACGGTGGCGTTCGACTCCGCCCGCGTCCGCCTCGCGGCCACGGGCCCGGCCTGGCACTGGCGGGTGGCGAGCGGCGCGGATGTCCATGGCCTGACATTCGGCGGCAATTTCGCCGATCACATAACCGCCACAGGCGCGGCGAGCCTGGACAGCACCCGGGTCGCCGCCATCGCCGGCGACCTCCACGTGAGCGACGCAGCCTACGGCCGCCTCACACTCCGCGAGCTGAGCGCCGCGGGCAAGTACGACTCGACGCTGGCGCTCGACCTCGCCCTGAACGTGGCCGACAGCGTGCGCGTCGCCACCCGGGTGCGCGGCGCCGTCTCCAAGGCCCGTGACACAGTCACCGCGCAGATCCAGCGGCTCACCCTCGACGAGGGTGGACGTGCGTGGACGCTCCAGCGACCCGCGGCCTTCACGTTCGGACCGCGCGTCGAGGTCCACGACCTCGCGCTTCGCGCCGGCGAGCGCAGCATCACGCTCGACGGGGTGTTCGACCGGCGAGACTCGAGCGACATGACGCTCGGCGTGGCGGGGCTCAACCTGGAGACGCTGCGCGCGGCGGGGCTCGTCCCGGTGGGCGGCCAGCTCGACGGTGCGCTGCACCTCTCCGGGCGCGGGCGGACCGCGCGGGTCCAGGGAAAGATGCAGCTCGCGGTGCTGTCGAGCGGCCGACGGCTCGGTACGCTGGGCAGCACGCTCGACTGGACCTCGCGCGGGCTGCGGATCGACCTGGCCGCGACCCCGCTGCACGGCGGCGCGCTTACCGTGGCCGGCACCCTGCCCTACCGCTTCCGCCTGGACCCGCGCGACACCACGACCCTGGCCGACACGGTCGGACTCGCCGTTCGGGCCGACAGCTTCGACCTCGGGCTGTTCGAGCCTCTGCTGCCGAGGGAGGCCGCTCGGGGACTCCACGGACAGCTCGCGGCGGACGCGAAGATCCGTGGCACGGTCCACCGGCCGGACGCGACCGGCACGGTCAGTCTGGCGCGCGGCGCGGTCGAGCTCCCGTCCATCGGCGTGGCGTACGAACACGGCGAGCTGTCCGGGCATTTCCAGGGCGAGACGCTCATGATCGACCGGCTCGGACTCCGCACCGGCAAGCACGAAGAGCTGGCCGCGAGCGGACACGTGCGTCTCCGCCCCCTGAGTGAGCCGGGCCCGGACCTCTCGGGCACGCTGGCTCACTTCCGACTGGTCCACACCGACCAGCTCCAGACCGCGGCGTCCGGCCGCGTCCAGCTCACCGGGACGCTGCTCCAGCCGGTGCTGCAAGGCAGCCTGCGGCTCGACCGGACCAACTTCTTCGTCGGCACGGCCGCGGCGCAGGCCAAGGTCGAGCAGGTGGAGCTCACCCCGGCCGAGCTGCGGCAGCTCGCCCGGGACTTCGGCCCGTCGGTACTCGGGCACGCGAGCGATACGCCGGGACTCCTGGCGCGGACCCGGCTCGATCTCGGGATCCAGATGCCGGGCCAGGTGTGGATCCGGCGCAGCAGCAGCCCGGAGATGGACATCGAACTGAGCGGGAACATGCGGCTGACCCAGGCGCCGGGCGAGGACATGCGCTTCTTCGGGCATGTGGAGCCCGTACCGCAGCGGGGCACGATCGAGTTCAGCGGGCGCCAGTTCCGGCTGACGAGCGGCGACATCAACCTCAGCGGTCCGGTGGACTCGACCAGGCTCGACGTGAACGCCTCGTACCAGGTGCCCACCCAGGGCGGTGGCAACGACGAGGGAGTGCTCATCGACGTTCACGCCAAGGGAAGACTCGACAGCCTGAGCCTCGAGTTCACCTCCGACCCCGCCATGAGCCAGGACGATATCCTGTCCTACATCGTGACTGGCCGGCCGGCATCGGACAACCCGCTCTTCGAGGGAGTGGGCGGCGGTGGCGCGGGCCAGGTCGCCATGAGCACGTTGACGACCGCGCTCTCGAACGCGGCTGGACAGGAGCTCGGCTTCGACGTGTTCGAGCTGCGCCAGGAGCCGATTCGCGGGCTCACGCTGACCGCGGGCAGATACCTGAGCTCCCGCCTCTTCGTGGACCTCCAGCTCCCGCTCCAGCTCGGCAGCCAGGCCCAGCAATCGGGGGGCTCGAGCTTGGGGCCCGGCTTCGAGCTGGAGTACACCCTGCGCCGGTGGCTCCGCGCCAACCTGCGCGGCGGCAGCCTCTCGCCCGGCTTCCTGCTCCGGGGGCGACGTGCGTATTAGCCTCTGCGCCGCGCTCGTGCTCTCCCTCGTGGGGCGCGCGACGGAGCTTCCCGCGCAGGATGCGCTCAACCGCGTGGGACCGGCCACCGAGGTCCGATCCGTGGATTTCCGGTTCGAGGGCAAGGAATCGCTCGACCAGGGTGTCCTGCGGCAGAAGATCGCGCTGACGGGCCAGGGCAGCCTGGTCTGGCTGCGCAAGCTGCTCGGGTTCCTGCCGTTCGTGCCACCCGTGGGCAAGCACCTGTTCGATCCCGCCGAGATGCAACGCGACGTCGTTCGCCTGCGGCACTACTACCAGCGATCCGGCTTTGCCCGGGTGAAGGTTCGCTACGACGCCAGGTACGAGGCCAAGTCGGACCAGATCCGCGTCACCTACGTGATCGACGAAGGTCCGCCGATCACGATCGACACCCTGGCCTTCACGACGCCCGCGGGGCCACTCACGCTGCCCGCGGGGACCCAGCGGAGCTGGCGTCGCTTCGCCCGGGGCGCGCGGAGCCGGGCCGACCGTGCCGGTGAAGATGAGCGCCGGGAAGTCGCCGACAGCACCGTGCGATGGTTCCGGGCACACGGCTTTCCGTTCGCTTCCGCGCGGACGATCACGACGGTCGACAGCGCCGCGGACCTCGCGGCGCTGACGGTGCAGGTCGAGCCCGGCATGCGGGCCCGCATCCGGCGAGTCGTGGTCACCGGGAACGAGACCATCCCCCAGCGGGAAATCGCGCGGCAGCTCCCACTCGGGGCGGGTGACCGGTACGATGCCCGGGCGCTCGAGGAAGGCCGCCAGCAGCTCACCCAGAAAGACATCGTCCGGCTGGCGTCGGTAAGCGTCCCGCGGGATTCCGCGAACGACTCGTCGGTCGTCGTCATGCTCCACATCACCGAAAACCCGGAGCACCTCATCAAGGGCGAGGCGGGACTCATCTCCGCCGGCGGCCTCACCTCCCAGGCCACCTGGACCGACCGGAGCTGGCTCGGCGGGCTCCGTACCTTCACGGCGGCCGTCACGACCCAGACCGGCGTCGCGGCGCTCGAGAACCCCGCGCAGCAGCTCTACCGGCTCAACCTCACCGCATTCGAGCCGTACATCGGCAGCCGGAGCATCTCGCTGGGCGGGGGGCCGTTCATCGAATACCGCAGCGACCTCACGGACCGGAGCTGGGCGGTCGGGTTCCAGAGCTCGCTCGTCTGGGCGCCCGCACCGCTGCGGTCGGTCTCGCTCGGCTACTCGATCTCGCATCGCCGGGTCTACGACTACGGCTTCGGCAGCGACCTCGCGCCGGCGCAGTACCTGCCGCTCCTCGGCCTCGCCACGCCGGCCGCGGCGGGCACCCTCGAGCGCACCCGCAACAGCAGCACCCTCACGCTCGAGGGGAGCTACGGCAGGCTCGACCGGATCGCCAACCCCCGCAAGGGGTACGTGATCCGGCCGCGCCTCGAGGCGACGTTGCCGGGGTTCAATACCAGCGAGTACTTCCTGATGGATCTCGGGACCACCTTTTACCTGCCGGTGACGAAGCGCGTCGGCTTTACCGTCCGGGGGGGCGTCGGACGGATCTTCCCGTACGGAAACAGCACCGCCTCGGTGGGAAGCGAGTCGCCCTTCGTTTCCCTGCTCCGGCTGCGCGACGTCACCTTCACGGCCGGCGGCACCCGCGACGTACGAGGGTGGGGCACGTTCCTGGTCGGGCCCAAGCTCCCGCAGGTGCGCCTGGAGCAGCAGGGCGACAGCACGGTCGCCGTGGCCGGCCACTACACGCCGATCGGCGGCTTGGCCCGCCTCGTGGGCAGCGTGGAGCTGCACTTTCCAATGCCGCTGCTGAGCCAGCAGTTCCAGCCGTTCGTGTTCTACGACGGCGGGCGGATCTGGACACCTGACAAGCGGTTCGCGCCCCGGGCCGGGGTCCTCGACCAGGACAGGTTCTACCAGGCGGTAGGTGTCGGGGTCGGCTACGAGACGGTCGTGGGAGCGATCCAGGTGGCGCTCGCGTACAAGCTGAACCCCTCGCCGCTCGACCTGCGGGCGCCCCAGGACGTGCTCGATGCGCTGACGCAGGGGACGTCGATCGACGCGGCGCCGACCTCGGCCTCGCGGCGGTTCCATCTGCATTTCTCGATCGGCGCCAACTTCTGACGCTCCGACCCTGACCTGGCGCCGCGGTGATCACCGGCACGGCAGAGTAGCCCCGCCATGGGGCACTGTTGAGGATGCCGGGGCCCGACACCGCGCCGCGGATTTTCCTGCTCTCGCCGGCGCGTGCCGGCGGGAAGCGGGGCGACCTCCTGCTCTCGGGGCGCGGGCGGTTTCCGCTGGCGGAGCGCCTCCGGGCCGGGGCGAGTGTGACGCTGGGCGAGGCCTTCAGCTTCCTCAGCGGGCTTTATTTCCGTGGGAAGCTGGCCTACGCCGAGCGGTTCGCCCGGCCGCCCGGAGGAGTGTCGGGCGTGCACATCATTACCAGCAACCGCGGGCTGCTGCCGGCGGATACGGTGGTCAGCGCGGACGAGCTCCGGTCGTTCGCGCAGGTGGAGATCCGGCCGGACGAGCCGCGCTACCGGGAGCCGCTGCAACGTGATCTGGCCGCGCTCGCGCGGCCCGCCACGGGCGAAGCAGCGGCACCCGAGCTGGTTCTGCTCGGCAGCATCGCCACCGGCAAGTACGTGGACGTGCTGCTCGACGTCGTGGGCGAGCGGCTCCTCTTTCCAACCGATTTCGTGGGCCGGGGCGACATGAGCCGCGGTGCGCTGCTGCTGAGGTCGGCGCGCGCGGACCAGGAGCTGGCCTACGAGCCGGTCGCGACCGCCATTCGGCGGCGGCCGCGGCCAGGGAAGGCGGGACCGAGCAATGGCGACGACGAAGCAGGCGCGCGCGCGCGCGCCCCTGCGCATCCCCACGGGTGTTGATCAGGTCACGCTCCGGCTGGGGGGCCGCCGCGTCGAGCTGACCAACCTGGACAAGGTGTTCTGGCCCGAGGCCGGCTACACCAAGCGCGACCTGCTGCGGTACTATGCCGCCGTGTCCGCGGTGCTGCTGCCGCACCTGCACGACCGCGCGATGGTGATGAAGCGCTACCCGAACGGCATTCATGGCAAGTGCTTCTTCATGAAGCGGACGCCGCCCTCGCGGCCCGACTGGCTCGAGACCTGCGCGATCATGCACAAGTCGGAGAGCCTGATCGCGTTTCCCATGGTGCAGAACCTCGCCTCGCTGCTCTGGACCGTGAACCTCGGCTGCATCGACCTCAACCAGTGGTACGCACGCTGCGACGACACCGACCGGCCCGACTACCTCCACTTCGACCTGGATCCGGGCCCGGGCGCGCCGTTCGCGCGAGTACGCGAGACCGCCCTCCTGGTGCGCGACGCGCTCGAGCCGATGGGAATGCGGCCGCTGGTCAAAACCAGCGGCTCGAGCGGGATGCATCTCTACGTGCCGATCGTGCGCGGCCCGGTGCAGAAGGAGGTCTGGCGCTTCGCGAAGCGACTGGCGAAGCAATTGGAGAAGCGCTACCCGAAGGTCATCACGGCGGAGTACCGCATCGCGAGCCGCCCGCACGGGCGCGTTCTGGTGGACTACAACCAGAATGCCTGGGGCCGCACGCTGGCCTCGGTCTATTCGGTACGGCCCCGGGAGGCCGCCACCGTGTCGACGCCGGTCACCTGGACGGAGGTGGAGCGCGGGTGCGAGATCGCGGACTTCCGGCTCGACAACGTCCCGGCGCGCGTGCGCCGGCTCGGCGATCTGTGGAAACCGCTCCTCGCGGCGCGTGGCCGGTTCCGGCTCGAGGAGGTGCTGTGAGCCTCCCGATCACGTATCCCTATCCGCCGATGGAGGCCGCGTCCGCCGATGCGCTGCCGAATGCCGGCGGATGGCAGTACGAGCCCAAGTGGGACGGCTTCCGCTGCCTCGCCTTTCGTGACGGCGACGAGGTCCGCATCCAGAGCAAGGCCGGCAAGCCCCTGGGCCGCTACTTCCCCGACGTGGTGGCGGCGCTCGCCGCGCTCCGCGCCAGTCGTTTCGTGCTGGACGGCGAGATCGTGATCCCGGTGGACGGCCGCCTCTCCTTCGATGAGCTGCTGCTCCGGGTGCATCCGGCCGCGAGCCGCGTGCGGACGCTGGTCGAGGCCCACCCGGCGCGCCTGGAGGTCTTCGATCTCCTGGCGGACGAGCGCGGCCGCTCGCTGGTGGAGTTGCCGCTCGCTGAGCGTCGGCAGCGGCTCGAGGGGTTCGCCAGGATGTATTTCCCGAAAGGGACCTCCGTCGTGCTCTCCCGGGCAACGCGCCGGCTTGCCACCGCGCGCTCGTGGCTCGAGAGCGGCGGCGGCGGTGATCTCGACGGCGTGGTGGCCAAGCGGCTCGATTTGCCCTACCGCTCGGGCGAGCGCGACGGCATGGTCAAGGTGAAGCGGCAGCATACCGCCGACTGCGTGGTGGGCGGATTCCGCTACGCGTCGAGGGGCGGCGGCATCGGGTCACTCCTGCTCGGACTGTACGACGCCGAGGGATTGCTCGACCACGTCGGCTTCTGCTCCAGCCTGAGCGCGGCCGAACGGCGGGGCCTCAAGGAGAAGCTCGAGCCGCTCAGGAAGCCGCCTGGATTCACCGGCCGAGCGCCGGGCGGCCCGAGCCGGTGGAGCACGGAACGCTCGGCCCAGTGGGAGCCGCTCGCGCCGAAGCTCGTCGTCGAAGTGGAATACGATCACATCACGAACGGCCGCTTCCGGCACGGAACCAGGTTCCTGCGCTGGCGGCCGGACAAGGCGCCAAGGCAGTGCACCACGGAGCAACTGCGATGAAGAAGACCGCACGGACGAAGAAGCCGGCGTCGGCCAGGGCCACGCGAGCCGCACCCAGGACGAAGCGCGCGGGCGCCGCTCCGGCCAGCGGAACCCGGCTGGCGGAGTACCGGCAGAAGCGGGATTTCACGCGGACGGCCGAGCCGCGGGGCGGGCGCCGGAAGGCGGCGAGCAAGCTGGCCTACGTCATCCAGAAGCACGCGGCGAGTCACCTGCACTTCGATCTCCGGCTGGAGCTCGACGGCGTCATGAAGAGCTGGGCCGTGCCCAAGGGACCGAGCCTCGACCCCGCGGTGAAGCGCCTGGCGATGGAGGTCGAGGACCACCCGATCGAGTACAACAAGTTCGAGGGAACCATTCCCCAGGGAGAGTACGGCGGCGGAACGGTGATGCTCTGGGATCGGGGGACCTACACCTACGGCGGGAGTGACGACGTCGACCCGCTCGCGGCGCTCCGGCAGGGCTACGCCAAAGGCGATTTCAAGATCGAGCTCCGCGGCAAGCGGCTGCATGGCTCGTGGGTGCTGGTGCGGACGCGCCGGGGCGACCCGAGGCGGGCCCAGTGGCTGCTCATCAAGCACCGGGACGAGGCTGCGGAGCCGGGATCCGACGTCGTGGAGGAGTACCAGACGTCGGTAGCCACCGGCCGCACCATGGATGAGATCGCCGCGGGGCGGAAACCGCGCCGGAAACGCGGGGTGTGAGCGGCGACACCGCCCTATGGGCGCCGCCCGAACATATGGAGAGCATCAGGGCGGCCTTCGAACACCGCCCCTGGACCCTCGATCCTTCGGAGGAACGATGTCAGCGACAGTTCGAGCAGGTGCGCTCCTGCTGCTGGTAACCGCCTGCGGGGGCGGCGATCGGGCCGCCCGAACCGACACGACCGGCATGTCGAGCGCGCCGCCCCCGTCCGAGCAGCCGGCCGCCACGACGCCCGATACCGCGGCGACCGGGATGTCGCCGGCTGCGCCGGAATCCGCCGCGACCGTGAACTCACGCGACAGCCTCACGCGGGGGGCCCATGCCGCTGCGACTGGCGCGGCGTCGAGGGCGACCAGCCCCAAGCCCGCCGCGACCAAAGCGGCGGCACCGAAGGCCGCCAGCTCGAGCCCGGCGCATCAGACCGCGACGCAGCAGGATACGGCAAAGCAGGATACGACGAAGCAGGATACGACCGCCAAGCAGGCTGCGGCCGCGCCGGCCGGCGGCGGGCCCACCTCGCCGCAACTGGTGGCCCTGGGCGACAGCATCTTTCACGGCCAGGTGGCCGGCGGCACCTGCACGGCCTGCCATGGGCAGGACGCGAAGGGCACCGCGGTGGCCCCCAACCTGACCGACAACCAATGGATCAACGGCGATGGGAGCTACGACTTCATCGTACATACGGTGACCACCGGCGTACCCCAGCCCAAGCAGCACCCGGCGCCCATGCCGCCCAAGGGCGGCGCGACGCTCAGCGACCAGCAGGTGAAGGCGGTGGCGGCGTACGTGTACTCGCTGAGCCACAAGAGCTGAGGGGACTACCAGCTCAGAGTGTACTGTCCCCCGAGCGTGAACAGCGTCTCGCTCGCCCGCAGGTCGTCGCTCGGCTGCTGGTTGGGCCAGGCGCTCCGGTGGGCGGCGAGCCCGATGTTGAGCGCGAACGACTCCATCACGTAAACGCTCGCGGTGAGCCGCTCGAGCGCGTCCCGGCGGCGCGACACGATCTCGCCGCCGCCGAAGGCGAAGGTCTTTTCGGCGCTGATGCTCACCGGCAGCCGCACCTCCGTCAGATTGCCGTTGACTCGCACCCGTGTGCTCACGACCTGCATCGTTTGCACTCCGTCGCTGTAGAGGCCGATCTGTGTGGTGGCCATCACGCCCCGCAGCATCAGGCTCGGCCCGATTCCGGCACGCCAGGTCGTGCGGCCGGTGATCACCGGCACCTGCGCCTGGGGAAGCCACTCGCTCCGATCCGCGTCCACATGCAACGCGACCCCGTAGCTGACGTCGCCGGAGTGCTTCACCACGCGCGACAGATCGAGCGCGGCGCCGCGGTCTCCCGACCCCGCGTAGCCCTGCACCCGCGCGTTCCAGGCGCGGGCAGCCCATTCCGCCTGCGCCGACCAGATCCCGCTGCTCAGCGCATCCTGGAACAGCACCGTCCGGCGCGAGCCTGTGAGCGAGCGGCGCGCGAAGACGGTGCTGTAACCGGCGGCGAGGGCGAAGGTGCGATGATTGGCCTCCGGCAGCTCGACCGGGATCTCGTGGTAATACTCCCGGCAGGAGCCCTGACGGCAGACCTGGATCAGGGTGGGCTTCACCAGGCGCGAGAGCAGCTCGCCGTTCCACCGCACGGCGTAGCGGTTGACCGGGACCGAATCTCCCAGCGACGAGCTCACCCGGATACGCAGGGTGCTGCTGTCGCTCGAGTAGCGGTCGAGGCCGTTCTCCGACATGAACACGATGCTGTCGGCGGACGGGCTCTCGATCGTCAGCTCGGCGGACTGGCCCCAGCTCGGGAGCGCGGGCCGGAGCCGCACCGTCACCGGCTCGGCGCCGCCGGCGACGCGGGTGGTCTGCGACGGGATAGCGCACGCGGCGGACGCGAAGACCACCGCAGCAGCCACTGCGATCCGGATCAGGCGTTCCATCGGCACTTGCGGTTGTGAAGGGAGGCAACGGCGTCCCGCGTACTGCCTGCTCACACGATAGCGCGGGATACGCGAGTGGGCCAGAGGTGCGCTGGCGCCGGGCCCCTGCCCACGCAACATTGTGCAGACAGGAGGCCGCATGGTCTTTCACTTCGGTCGAGCATTTCTCGTGCTCGGCTGGATCCTCACGATTGCCGGGGTAGTCTACGTGCTGGTGGGGCTGCGCCACATGGCGGGCGTCACGGGCGCCTCACCGGCGTTGCTCCTGATCGGACTCGTGGCGGTGGTGGTCGGCTCGGCGATCATCCGCTGGGTGCACCGGGCGCGGTAAGGAGTGGCCGAGGTTCGGGTGGGCACGTCGGGATACGTCTACCGGCACTGGCGCGGGGGCGTGTTCTATCCGGCGGGACTGCGCGCCCGGGAGGAGCTGGCGTGGTATGCTGCCCGATTCTGCACGGTCGAGCTCAACAACCCGTTCTACCGGCTGCCCACGAAGGAGACGTTTGGCCGCTGGCGCGAGCAGACGCCCGACGGCTTCACCTTCGCGGTCAAGGTGAGCCGCTACATCAGCCATGTGCAGCGCCTGCGCGACTCGGCCGACGCCCTCACCCTCTTCCTGGAGCACGCCGGGCAGCTCGGACCCAAGCTGGGGCCGCTCCTGGTGCAGCTCCCCCCGCAGTACCACCTCGATCTGGCGCGCCTCGAGGCATTCCTCGCCATCCTCCCCCCGAGCCACCGCTGGGTGCTCGAGGTGAGGCACCCGAGCTGGCAGGTGCCGGCCGTCTACGAGGCGCTCGGCCGGCGGGGCGTGGCGCTCTGCGTGCCTGTGGGCGGACGGGTCCAGCCCGATCTCGTCACCACCGCGCCGTTCACGTATATCCGCATGCACGCGGGCGCCGAGCCCGGTGGCCGGTTCGGCGAGGAGCAGCTCAGGCCCTGGGCGGCGAGGATCCGCGCGCTGGCGAAGTCGGGGAAGGACACGTACCTCTACTTCAACAACGACTGGGAAGGTCACGCCGTGCGGGACGCGGTGCTTCTCCGGGACATGCTGGAAACTACTTGCCGTGCCGCTCGGGGCCCGGCTCGTCCTCCAGCCCCCCGCTCACCGCCGAGCCGAACTTCGGCGCGATCATGTGACGAGTGACGGTATAGGGCGGCTCGTGCCGCTCCGCCTGGAACGCCCGCCGGCATTCGTGGGAGCAGAAGTACACGTCGTTCGTGCCGTCCGTCATTTTCGCCGTTGCCGTATCCGGGTCGATCATCTTGCCGCAGACCGGATCGCGGACCTGTTCCATGGTTGCCTCTCCTCCTGTCATTCGGGCGGCGGCGTAAGCTCCGGCACCGGGTCGAGCTCGTGCACGCCGCACCAGTTGAGCAGCCCCGCCACGTCGCTGGCGCGCTCGGTCGTATCCACCATGACCACCGCACGCTCGTTGGTGACGACCGGCACCTCGTGCAGGCTCGCCCGGCCACGCCGCCGTATGTGTCGCTTCCCTGCCCGCCAGGGACCCAGGGCGCTGCCCAGGTCAACCCCCCGGGATTTCACGTCCTGGGCGAGGTGGTACACCGCGCTGGCTTCGTACCGCGGGCGCTCGCCACTCCGCCTGGTGCGCCGTCTGGAACCGCTCTCTCGGCGTGTCATGACTCCCTCCCACGTAGTGGTGTGCGGGCCATGCCTCATGGGCCGCGCGATGGTGTAGCATGGACCGCTGACCCGGCCGGCTCAGTGAGGGGGGTCACCGGAGAGCATTCCGAAATCCGAGTCGTGCCGGCCTCGCCGGCTTGACGCCTGCCGGACCCGCCATATAGTGGACACCCCCGGGCCAACGAGGCTCGACGTGGCACTCGCAATGATCGTCCACCGCCAGTACGACTGGAGGACCCATGTACGCGACCATCCGGCGGTACACTCCCGCGAATCCATCCACCATGAAGACCGACATCGACGGCCTGAAGCGGCGGATCGAGCAGAAGTTCCTGCCCATGCTGCAGGACGTGACGGGGTTCCACTGTTACTACGTCATCAACGCCGACGATCGGGAGCTGACCACGATCTCCATCTTCGAAGACCGAAAAGGAGCCCAGGATTCCAACCGCCGTGCCGCCGAGTTCGTGCGCTCCGACCCGCTGAGCGACGTGCTTGCCAAGCCGGAGGTGATGGAGGGCGAGGTCCTCCTCAGCAGGGAAGCGGAGGTCCGGGCGCACTAGGTGCAAACGAGAAGGCCGCCTCACTCCGGTGAGGCGGCCTTCTATGTTCGCGACGTGCCGCCGGATTAGAAGCGGACGCCCAGCGTCAGCGGGATCATGTAGGCGGTCTTCTCGCCGTTCGCGTCCGCCGTGCCCTTCATGATGGCATGGAACCGGCCTTCGGCGAACAGCTTGGCCTTGCCCAGCCCGAAGTCGAAACCGGCGCCGGCGTTGATGCCGAACTTCGTCTGCGAGTCGGACGACCCGAACCCGTCGATCGAGGTCTTGCCGTTGTAGAGGCCAACGCCGCCGATCAGGTACGGCCGCGCCATGCTGGCGCCCGAGAAGGCGTAGACCGCGTTCCCGGTGGCGCCGATCATTCGGCTGTGGCCGTCGATGCCGTCGAGCCCGAAATGGGTGTAGAAAGCGTCCACCTGGAACCCGAGCGGGCTTCCGGCCGGCTGCACCCGTAGCAGCGCGGTCCCGCTGACGCCGGTCCCGACCCCATCGGCCAGCGTGCCGGTCGGCACGACGACGCCGCCGCCCACGCCAAAGCTCATGACCTGAGCATAGGCAGTCTGCGCGCTCAGCAGCACGGCAAGACCGACCACGGCACCACGGATCGTGCTCTTCATAGCGGTTCTCCCTCACTGGGTGGCTGAAGGCTCGCGGAGACGAGCGGGACTCCGGCACCCCATCGGCAAGGGACTGGCCAAGGGACGCTCAAAGCCGATCCCGGCGGTCGTAAGTTGCCGGACTGCAACGCCTTGAGGCGGCAGATCCTCCCGAGCGCCCGGCGGGGGTGCGGCTTGGCGGGAGGCTCCGTGCGATCCTCTGCAGCGCGCGATGCAAGCAAGCCTTGTACGGCGCACGGCATCGGTCAGCGCCGAGCTTTCGGCAGGTGGACCGCTGCGCCGGATGAAGGTGGGCGTTCACCATACCGTGAGGACCGCCTGACGTCGCCGCGCACGCCTGCTTATACTCCGCCGAGGTTCCCCTGTGCCGGCGTCCGCTCCAGAGCAGCCCATCGTGGACGAAGCCCTGATCGAGGTCTCGCGGCCAGTGCAGCCCGCGTCTGCCCGCGACGATCCCAGACGCTCGATCCGCCAGCTCTCGCTGGTGGCCGCGATCGCCGCAATCGCCTTTGGCGTCGCGATCGGGGCGGGCTACGTCTTTTCAATCGGCCGCCTGCTTCCCCTGCCCCAGTTCGTCCTCCCCACCCAGCCCCTGGTCGCGGTGCTGTTCATCGTCACCGGCGGAAGCCTCCTCGCCCTGCGCCTCGGCGCGCACAGTCCCCAGCGCGCCACCGCCGCGGCGGCAACCATGATCGCGGCGGCGATCCTGAGCGAGTACCTGCTGGGCGTCGATCTCCGCGTCGATACGCTGTTGTTCCCGCGCGCAGTGTTCGGATCCTCGCTCGTGTTTCCGGGCCGGCCGGCGCCGGTGACCGGCACGACCTTCCTCCTGCTCGGCGCCGCGCTGCTCGTGGCGGCGTTCCGTCCGGGCGAGCGGCCCCGGCGCACGCATACCGCGCTGGTCCTCGGCGCGATCGTGCTGCCCGTCATTCCCATCGTGGGGCACCTCCTCGGCGTGCCCGAGCTCCACACCTTCGCCTTCCGGGTCGGTACGTCGCTGCACACCGCGCTGATGCTCCTGGTGCTCGCGGTCGGCGTCGGCGCCACGACCCACGAGTCCGCCGTCCTCAACCTGGTCCGCGCGCGCGATCCGGGCACGATCCTGCTTCGGCTGCTCCTGCCCCTGGCCGTGCTGCTGCCGCTCCTCTTCGTGGCCGGCAGCATCGCGGCGCTCCACCTTGGCCTGTACGAGGTCCACGTCGGCCTCGTGCTCTTCGTCTCCGGGTGCATCGCGTTGCTGCTCAGCGTGGCGTTCTGGGTCGTGGCGATCGTGCGGCGAGCCGACGGGGAGCGACGCTCCGCCGACCATGCGCAGGCCCAGCTCACCCTGCGCGATCACCGGCTGCGTGCCGAGACGGCGGCCGCCGAGGCCGCCCGTGAGAGCGAGCGCCAAACGCGGGAGTTGCTGAAGGTCCTGAGCCATGCCCCCGTGCTGGCCCGGGGCGTCGACGGCCGGATCCGATTCTGGAGCGCGGGCGCCGAACGGCTCTACGGCTGGTCCGCCGAGCAGGCCGTCGGCGCCCTCGCGCGCGAGCTGCTGCCCACCGAGTTCCCCGTGCTCGAACGCGAGGCCGAGGCCGCGCTGCTCGAGCACGGGGAGTGGCACGCGGAGCTCGCCCGGCGGGCGCGGAACGGGACGACGCTCCGGGTGGCCAGCCATTGGATCCTGCACCGCGACCCCGACGGCCGCCCCGACGCGGTGATCGAGGTGGACAATGACGTCACCGAGCGGCGCCGGGCACAGGAGGCGCTGCGGCAGGGCGAGGCTCGGTACCGGGCCCTGGTCGCGGCGACGGCGCGCATCGTCTGGACCTCCTCCGCCGACGGCCGGCGGCCGCTCGATCTGAGCCAGTGGGTGGCGTTCACCGGCCAGAGTACCGTGGAAGCCGCCGGCAGCGGATGGCTGCAGGCGATCCACCCCGACGACCAGGGTGAGGCCATCCGGGTATGGAAGGAGGCGGTGCGCGAGCGGAAGGCGATGCTGACCACCCACCGGCTCCGGCGCGCCGACGGCGAATACCGGCACATGGAGGCGCGGGCGGTGCCCGTCCTGGACGAGCGGGGCGAAGTGCGCGAATGGGTCGGCGCGCATGCCGACATCACCGACCGGATCCAGGCGCAGGAGCAGCTTGGACAGGCGCAGAAGCTCCAGGCGGTCGGCACCCTCGCCGGCGGCGTCGCCCATGAGGTGAATAATCAGCTCATGGCGGTCCTGGGGTTCGGCGACTTCGTCCTCAAGGAGCTCGGGCCCGGCCATCCGCAGGGGCCGGACGTCGAGGAGATGATCCGCGGAGCAACGCGGGCGGCGCGCGTGGCGCAGCAGCTCCTGACGTTCAGCCGCCGCCAGGTGAGCCAGACCCGGCTTCTGGACCTGCACGCGGCCGTCGAGGGACTCGCGCCCGTGCTGAAGCGCCTGCTCGGCGCCGACAAGAGCATGATCGTCCTCGAGCAGTCGGCGCGGCACCGGGTGCTCGCCGATCCCACGCAGGTGGACCAGGTCCTCATCAACCTCGCCGCCAACGCGCGTGACGCCATGAGCCCCGGTGGGCGGCTCGCGATCGGAACGGATGATGTGGTGCTGGGCGAGGAGTACGGACGCGCCCACGGCCTGGGCCACCTCGCGGCCGGGCCGTACGTGCGGCTCACCGTGTCGGACAACGGCTGCGGGATGGAGCGGGAAACGCTCGGCAAGATCTTCCAGCCATTCTTCACGACGAAACCGGTGGGGGCAGGCACCGGGCTGGGCCTCTCGACCGTCTACGGCATCGTGAAGCAGAACGACGGGTTCATCTGGGCCTACAGCGAGCCGGGACTCGGTACGACGATGAAGATCTACTGGCCGGCCGCGGGCACGGCCGGCAATCTCGCCGAGCCCGAGGCGGCCCCCGAGGCAGCGGCCGAGCGCTCCTCGCCGCTCGAGCCGGCGCTGGTGCTCGTGGTCGAGGACGAGCCCTCGGTGCGCAGCCTGGTACGGCGAACGCTCGAGGGGGTGGGGCTCGCGGTGGTCGAGGCGGACAACGGGCGGAAGGCGCTGGAGAAGCTCGCCACCATGAGAGAGCCGCCGAGCCTGGTGTTGACCGACGTGATCATGCCGGGCCTCAACGGCCGGGAGCTGAGCGAGGCCCTGAGCCTGACACAGCCGGGGATCCCGGTCCTCTTCATGTCCGGCTACACCGGCGACGACGTGCTCGCCCGGAGCCTGCTGCCCGCCAAGGCGCCGTACATTCAGAAGCCATTCGCCCCCGAAGATCTCGTGGCGCGGGTCCGGGTCATGTTGTCGGCGGTGACGTCAGCGCGCCGCTGAGCTCCGCCTTCCCTGCACTCGAGGATCTCATGGACACCAGCACCGCACCAGCCGAGCCCGGTATCTCGCGCGCGCTCGCCGCGCTCCATTCGTTGCTCATTCCGGGCGAAGAGCTGGAGACGCACGCGATCCAGCGGCGCCTCTTCGCGCTCACCCACCGCCGTGCCATCGTCGGCGCGACCTCCGGACGGCTGATTTCCGTGACGCGAGGCCTGTTCGGCGACTACTCCCCACAGGACATCCGGTGGCAGGACGTGCAGGACGCACAGCTCCGGGTCGGCGTGTTCGGCGCGACGCTCACCGTGTCGGTGCACGGAGGCGGAGACCTGGCCTCGACCGAGGGGCCGGGGCGAACACTCGTCGTCAACGGTCTGCGGAAGGGAGAAGCGCAGGAGGTCTACCGCTCGTGCCAGACGCAGGAGCAGGCGTGGCGCGAGAAGCGGCGCGTGCGGGAGCTGGAGGAGCTCCGGGCCAAGTCGGGCGGGATCAACCTGAGCGGCGGCGTGCCGGGCTCCGGCTCGTCCGGTGCGGCCGGGGACAGCGCACAGGCGCCGGCGGCCCGGCTGCAGCGCGCCAAGGAAATGCGGGACCAGGGGCTGCTGACCGATGCGGAATTCGAGCAGGTCAAGGCACGCATCCTGTCGGACCTCTGACCAGCTCTCGGCGAGCACTCCCCTGAAGCTCGCGACACTGGTCGCGGCCTCGCGGCGCGTCGCGGCGAGCCCGGGCCGCCGCGACAAGATCGCGATCCTGGCCGAGCTGCTGGCCGCGGCTCCGCCTGCGGAGGTGGAGCTCGCCACCGCCTATCTCTGCGGTGCGGTGCCGCAGGAGAAGCTCGGGATCGGCTACGCCTCGCTCCAGGCGGCCGCATCCGGGACCCATGCGGCGGCGGCCCCGGAGGTCGAGCTGGCCGAGGTGAGCGCCTCGCTCGACCGGATTGCCGCGACCGGCGGTAAGGGATCGGCCGAGGAGCGGCGGCGGCTCCTGGCCGAGCTGCTGTCGCGCCTCACCGCCGAGGAGCGAGGGTTCCTGTCCGGATTGCTCACGGGCGAGCTCCGCCAGGGTGCGCTCGAAGGCCTGGTGCTCGAGGCGGTGGCGCGCGCCGCCGGTGTGGCCGGCGCCGACGTTCGCCGTGCCGTGATGATGGCGGGCAGCCTCCCGCGGGTGGCCGGGGTACTGCTCACGGAAGGGGCCTCGGCGCTGTCCGGCTATGCCGTGCAGCTCTTCCGGCCGGTACTGCCAATGCTGGCGGGAACGGCTGAGAGCGCCGCGGAGGCCATCGAGGAGCTGGGTGAGGCGGCACTCGAGCTGAAGCTGGACGGCGCCCGGGTGCAGATCCACAAGGCCGGGGACGAAGTCCGGGTCTACTCCCGCCGGTTGAACGAGGTCACCTCGGCGGTGCCCGAGCTGGTGGACGCCGCTCGCGCATTCCCCGCGCGCGAGTTGATCGTCGAGGGCGAGGCGATCGCGCTGCGAGACGGCGGGGCGCCCCACCCGTTCCAGACCACGATGAGCCGCTTCGGCCGCCGGCTGGATGTTGCACGGGCACGGGAAGCGGTGCCCCTGACCCTCTTCCTGTTCGACCTGCTCTACCTCGACGGTGTCTCGCTCGTGGACGAGCCACTCCGCCGGCGTTCGGCCGCGCTGGCCGGGGCGGTGCCAGCGTCGCTGGTGGTGCCACGCCTGGTCACCGCGTCGGCGGAGGTGGCGCAGGGCTTTCTGGCGGACGCGCTGGCACGGGGGCACGAGGGGATCATGGCCAAGGCGCTCGGCGCGCCCTACGAGGCCGGGCGGCGCGGCCGCCACTGGCTCAAGGTGAAGCCCGTGCGCACGCTCGACCTGGTAGTCCTGGCCGCCGAGTGGGGACACGGGCGCCGCCGGGGCTGGCTCAGCAATCTCCACCTTGGCGCCCGCGACCCGGAGGGCGGTGGGTTCGTGATGCTGGGCAAGACGTTCAAGGGAATGACCGACGAGATGCTCGCCTGGCAGACGGCCAGGTTGCAGGAGCTCGAGCTGTCACGCGACCGTCATACCGTGTACGTGCGGCCCGAGCTGGTGGTGGAGGTCGCGTTCAACGATCTGCAGGCGAGCCCGCAGTACCCGGGGGGGTTGGCCCTCCGATTCGCGCGCATCAAGGGATATCGACCGGACAAGACGCCCGCCGACGCGGACACGCTGCAGACGCTGCACGAGATCTGGCGCCGGCAGCGTGGGCTGGAGCCAGAGGGCTGAGCACCCCCCGCTGGCGCGCCGCATGCCGCGGCACCATCTTATTCGCCGCCACATTTCCAACGCATTCAGGAGACCCAATGTTCAACCGCCTGCACGTCACTTTGCTGTTCACGGCCGCGGGACTTGCCGGCTGCAAGTCCGATCGGCCGGCCGCCGAAGCTCAGCCCGCGTCGGCCGCCCCCGCCGCATCCGAGGGCGCTCCGGCGGCGCCCGCCCAGATCACAATCACCGCGACAGATTACAAGCTGGAACTGCCCGCCAGCATTCCCGCCGGCGCCGTGGCCCTGCACCTCGTGAACCACGGCAAGGAGCTCCACCAGGCGCAGCTCGTCCGGCTGGATGACGGCAAGACGGCGGACGACCTGATGGCCGCGATGAAGCGGCAGGGTCCGCCGCCCGCCTGGGCCAAGTTTGTGGGGGGCCCGAACGGGGTGGCTCCCGGGCAGGAGACGACGAGCACGTCGTCGCTCGAGCCGGGGCAGTACGTGGCCCTCTGCCTGATCCCGAGCCCCGACGAGATACCGCACGTCATGAAGGGCATGATCCAGCCGTTCGAGGTGACTCCGAGCGAAGGGGCGCAGGCCCAGGCGACGCCCGCCGGGGACACCGTGACCATGGTGGACTACAGCTTCAAGCTGTCGCGGCCGCTCGCGGCCGGCCAGCACACGATCCTGGTCGAGAACTCGGGAACGCAACCGCACGAGCTCGTGCTCCTGAGGCTCGCGCCGGGGAAGACGGTGAAGGATTTCGGGACCTGGGCCACAACCGGCAAGCAGAAGGGACCTCCGCCGGCCATGCCCCTGGGAGGGGTCGCGGTGCTGGAGAAGGCCGGCAGTGGCCGATTCTCGGTGGAGCTGACACCCGGCGAATACGGCTTGATCTGCTTCGTGCCCGATAGCAAGGATGGGAAGCCCCACCTGATGCACGGCATGGAATCGCAGTTCAAGGTGGACTGACACGAAGCCGCCGCGAGACCGTCAAGGCGACGGGCTCGCGGCGCTGACCCGCTGGGCTGGATCAGCGGGGCGGTGTGCTGGTATCCACCGGCGTCGACTGGCCGTGACGACCGGTGGTGTTCTTGACGGTATCCATCCCGGTCGTGCGATCACCGTGCTTGACCGTCGTATCCACGTCGACGGTGGTGTCGTGCGTGATGATCGCGGTGTCCTTCGTCTGCTGGGTCGTGACGACGGTGTCCATCGACTCTCCGGCACGGCCGGTCTCGTTCGCCCGGTTGTTGTTGCACCCGGCGAGAGCCGCTACGGCCAGCGCACCTGCTGCAAGTACGAACCGCATTTCTGTCCTCCCAGTCACCGTTGGTACTGCCATTGGCGGCCGGCGGGCCGCGACGAGCCCCGGAGGGGGCCAAGGTTCGAAACCTTGGCCCCGCCGGGTGACGGTGCGGTGACTATCCTCACATCTTCGCGATGTGTGCGGTCAGCGCTTGGCTGAGCTCTGAAACAGACTGAGGTACTGGCCATAACCCTCCGCCTCGAGCCGCTCCACCGGCACGAACCGGAGCGATGCCGAATTCATGCAGTAGCGCAAGCCGGTGGGTGGCGGGCCATCCTCGAAGACGTGACCCAGGTGCGAGTCCGCGTGGGCCGAACGCACCTCGGTGCGGTCCACGGCGAGCTGGCGATCGCCCCGGGTCCGGATGTTGGCGGGCTCGAGCGGACGCGTAAAACTCGGCCACCCGGTGCCGGATTCGAACTTGTCGAGTGAGCTGAACAGCGGCTCGCCCGAGACGACGTCCACGTAGATCCCCGCCGCGTGGTTGTCCCAGTAGGCGTTGTGGAACGGCCGCTCGGTCGCTTCGTGCTGCGTCACGGAGTACTGCTCCGGCGTGAGCTTCTGCTTCAGCTCGCTGTCGTCCGGCTTCTTGAAGGTCATCGGATTCCATTCCTTGGCATGGGTCTGCACCGCTGGGGTGCTTGCTTGCCTGAGCTGCATCGCTTTTCCACTTCCCCGAGAGATAGTCGTGTCGCCCCAGAGCTGCCGGATCCGCTCGTCCCGGCGGCAACCGATCCGATAGGCCTCGTACTGCCGCGGATGCGTCCGGTAGAACCGCTGATGATATGCCTCGGCCGGATAGAAGCGGGTGGCCGGCTGAATGGCGGTCACGATCGGCGTGGCAAACCGGTGCGAGTCGTCGAGCGCCCGCTTCGATACCTCGGCCGCGCGCCGCTGCGCGCTGTCGTGATAGAAGATGATCGACCGATATTGCGGTCCGTGGTCACAGAACGCCGCATTGGGCGTGAGCGGGTCGATGTGATGCCAGTAGATCTCGAGCAGCTCCGGGTAGGATATGCGGGCTGGATCGTATTTCACCTCCACCGATTCGGCATGGCCGGTCGTTCCGGTTTCCACGTCCTCGTAGGCAGGATCGGGCATGGTGCCACCGGCGTAGCCGGCAGTAAGCGCCACCACGCCCGGGACGCCGTCGAAGGCCTTCTGCATCGACCAGAAGCACCCGCCGGCAAAGGTGGCCACGAGGGGCGCCGCGCCGGCGCCCGGCGGATCGGATGACCAGGCGGCGAGCGAAGCCAGGAGCAGGGCGAAGGCGAGTCCGCCGATTCGGCGGAGAGAGCGAGGCATGCGGGGCACTCCAGTCAGGGTCACTACGGAAACGCCCGAAGTGCCCGGATGGATCCATCGGCCCGGGGAGCGGTCCGCTACGCCCGGCGCTCCTCGTGCTGCCCGCCCGCGCGTGGGTCGATCAGGCGGATCCGCGCGCGCGCGAGGTCCCTTGCCGCGGCCACGAACAGGCGGTAGCGCGTCGGCGGCGAGGCGCCAAAGACACCCGTGGCGAGCTCCTGAAACGGGAGATCCCCCTCGATCTCCAGGACGGCCACCGCGGGGTCGAGCGGGCGGAGGGCCTCGAGGCTGTCGAGCAGCAGGTAGCAGACGGGCTCGGCGCTCTGCGTGCCCGGAAACCCTTCCGCCACGATCGTCAGGGCGTTGATGTGGGAAGTGAGATAGAAGAGGCGCATGAATGCAGACATCCCCTCGCTCGAGCGGGCCCCGTGGATGGGCTCACGCTAGAGCGCGGAGACGGCTGCGTCAAGGTCGCCCGCGGGCAGCGCCTCAGGGCTTCGGCGCGCGCCTGGCTCGCCCGTCGGATGAGCGTGCGCTCTGGACGGCATAGGCGGCGAACGCGTTGCGCTTGAGCTCCAGCGCATCGAACACCCGGCCACAGTGGTCCTCGCCGTCAGCGTCGAGCGTGGCGGCCAGTTGGAGCAGCTCGGGATCCTGCCCCGCGTAGTCCCGGATCTTGCGCGCGGTACGGCGCAGCACCCCGCGCGCCCCATCCGGGTCGTGCGTCCGGTTGCGCTCGTTGGCCTCGTCTCGGGCGCGGGCGGCGTACGCGTCCGCGACCGCGCGATCCACCGCGCGGTTCCGGGGCTGCCGGTCGTTCTCGGTGTGAGACGCGCTGGTCCAGACCAGGTGCTCCGCGGCCGCATCCAGCGCGCCGTCGCGATCGGCAAGGGAGAAGCCGGCCGCCACGCGGCTCCCCTCCGCGCCGCGCGGGAACCGGATGGCCAGGAGCAGCTCCACCTGCTGCCCGGAGATCAGGTCGCCGAGGTCGATCTCGAGCACGCGCTCCCGCCGGGTGAACTCCCGGGCGCCGAGCGGCTCGGCCGACGCGCCGGCCGGCAGCTCGACCCGCAGCGTGGCGGCGCGGGCGACGATCTCCAGGGTCTCGCCCATCTCGCTGGCGAGGAGGTCGGGGATCTGCTGCGCGTGCTCGAGAAAGTAGAAGTGGCCACCCGAGCGCTGGGCGATGTCGCGCAGCAGGCGCTCGTCGAAGTCCGCACCGACCCCGAACGTGGATGTGGCCACGCCCCGTGCGCGCAGCTCGGCCGCGTGGCGCAGCAGCTCCCCCCGGTCGGTGATCCCGTGGTTGGCAAGCCCGTCGGTGAGCAGGAGACAGCGGCCTACCGTGCTCTCGTTCAGAGCCAGCCCCGCCTGCTCGCAGCCGCGAAGCCAGCCGCCGCAGAGATCGGTCGAGCCGCGCGCCTCGGTGCGCGCAAGAGCGTCCTTGGCGTGCCGACGAGCCTCCGAGGTGGCCGGCGTCGATTCGACCAGGACGTCGACGATCTGGTCGTAGACGACCACGGCGAAGCGGTCGTCGGCACCGAGCAGCGAGAGCGCCTGCCGCGCGGCACTCCGGGCCAGTGCGATCTTCTGGCCGCCCATGGAGCCCGAGCGGTCGAGCACGAGCGCCACGTTGACCGGGAGGCGAGCGCCGGCCGCGCGCGATTCGGGCGCCGTGAAGGCGATCCGCACGTACCGGGTGCTCGAGGCCCCGGCACGGATGAGCGATCGGTCGGACTGCACGTCGAGCGTCACGGGGTGTCCTCCTCCAGGAGTCGTTTCGCGTAGTCCAGCAGCTTCTCCACCATCTTGTTCTGTCCCCTCGACAGCGGCCGCCGCACGTGAAGCTCGAGGTCGGGGGCGAGAGTGATTCGGTCCCACTGCGACCGGTCGGCGCCGGGCGGCGGCTCCGGGGGAGCGGCCATCGCGGCGAGCAGCGGCGGCGGCTCCTGCAGAACGCTCCGGACGTAATCCACCGCGCTCGACGGCGCCGGAGCCCTCGGCTCCTCCAGCAGGCGCTCCACCTCGGCGTCTCCCAGCGATTCGAGCCGGCGCCGGATTTCCGAGAGGGGGAGGTGCTCCCGCTGGAGACGGCGGATCAGCCGCAGCCGGCCAAGGTGCCCCTTCCCGTATCTGGCGCCCGGCCCGGGAGCGCCGGGTGAGCGGAGCAGGCCCTGCTGGATGTAGTAGCGGACGGTGCGCGGCGTGACGCCGGCACGATCGCTCAACTCGTTCAGGTCGAATACCGAGGGATCCGGGGCCACGCCGATAGATATAACAGTGCTACGTTCGACTGTCAAGACATAGATTCCTCCGATCCGGTGTGTCCCGCGCCCCAAGATGCGCCGGGCATGTGACACCGGGCCGCAACTCAACCGGGAGATCGACATGAGAGTGGGATTCATCGGCTTGGGCAGCATGGGGCTGCCGATGGCGCAGAACCTCCTGACCGCGGGCCACGAGCTCGTGGTGTACAATCGGACGCGGTCCCGCGCGGATGGGCTGGCGCGAAGTGGTGCCCGCGTGGCCGACTCGCCACGCGAGGCCGCGGCCGGCGTCGAGGTGCTGCTCACGATGCTGGCGGACGACGCCGCGGTCGAGGACGTGATCTTCGGCGAGAACGGGGCGCTCCCCGCGCTCGCTCGCGGCGCGATCCACGCGGGAATGAGCACGACCAGCCCTGCCCTGGCGCGCCGGCTTGCCGCCGCGCACGAAGCCGAGGGACAGAGCTATGTCGCGGCCCCGGTGTTCGGACGGCCCGAGATGGCCAAGGCAGCGAAGCTCTGGATCGTGGCCGCCGGAGCCCCCGAGGTGCTCGAGCGCTGCGGCCCCGTGTTCGCGCCGATGGGCCAGGGAGTGGAGACTGTCGGCGCCGAGCCGTCGGGCGCGAACGTGGTGAAGATCGCCGGGAACTTCCTGCTCGCCGCGGCCATCGAGGCCATGGGCGAAGCGTTCGCGCTGGTGCGGAAGCACGCGATCGAGCCCGCGCGGTTCCTCGAGATCGTGAACGGCCGGCTGCTGCGTTCGCCGATCTACGAGAGCTACGGCGCCCTGATCGCCGCCGAGCGGTTCGAGCCGGCCGGGTTCAAGCTCAAGCACGGACTCAAGGACGTTGGCCTCGCGCTGGACGCGGGCGGCGCGCTGGCAGCCCCGCTACCGCTTGCCAGCCTGATGCGGGACCACTTTCTCAGCGCGATCGCGTGGGGCTGGGCCGACAGTGACTGGGCGGCGCTGGCCAAGGTCAGCGCGGTCAACGCCGGACTGGCGCGCTGAGCCAAACCCCTCGACGGCGGCGCCGGGCGGCTGCAATGTTCAGGTTCCCGAACATGAGACATACGCAGTCCCCTACCTGCCTGGAGGAGGCCGCCCATGGTGCCGCTCGGTACGCTGGTGCTCCCGATCATCCTGTCCGCCGTCCTCGTGTTCGTGCTGAGCAGCGTCATTCACATGCTCCTGAACTATCACAACCGCGACTACACCGCCCTGCCCAACGAGGACGCGGTACGCGCGGCCATCCGGAGCGGCAATCCGGCGCCGAGGCAGTACATCATCCCCTACTGCGCGAGCGCGAAGGAGATCGGATCGCCGGAGATGCAGCGAAAGTACGCCGAGGGGCCCGTTGCGGTGCTCAACCTCAAGCTGGCCGGACCGGTCCGGATGGGGCCGAATCTGGTGCAGTGGTTGGTGTTCGCGCTGGTGGTCTCGCTGTTCCTCGGCTATCTGGCGAGCCGGGTGCTGCCCGCGGGCGCGCCGTACCTCGAAGTGTTCCGGGTGGTCGGTACGGCCGGGTGGCTGGCGTACGCCGCCGGCCAGGTGCCGGCCGCGATCTGGATGGGGAAGCCGTGGGCCGTAGCGTGGAAGGAAGTGTTCGATGGGCTGCTCTACGGGCTGGTGACGGCCGGGGCCTTCGGCTGGCTCTGGCCGCGGTGACGCTCAGTCGAGCCGCCGCCCGGTCGGCTCGTCGAACCAATGGAGCCGGTCGCGATCGAGCCGAACCCCCACCGCGGCGTCGACGGCGATCTGCCGCTCGGGCGGCGCCACCACGCGGAGCTCGCCGCCCGAGCCGTCATCACCCAGCCGGAGATAGATCAGCAGCTCGCTCCCGCGCGGCTCGACCACGTCCGCCCGCGCGTCGGCGTCGCCCGCTCCGGGGGCCACGATCGCCACGTCGTGCGGACGCACGCCGAGCGTGACCCGACCAGCGCCCGCTCTCGCCCCCGAGGCGGCCTGGAGCGGGAGGACGAGGCCGCCGGGCCCCGCCCAGACGCCGCCCGGCCGCACTTCGCCCGGTAGCAGGTTCATCGCGGGCGAGCCCACGAAGCCCGCGACAAACAGCGACGCCGGCCGACGGTAGACCTCCATCGGCGGGGCCACCTGTTCCACGTTCCCGTCACGCATCACCGCCACCCGTCCGCCCAAGGTCAGGGCCTCCTCCTGGTCATGAGTGACGTAGACGATGGTGGCCCGGAGCCGCCGGTGCAGCCGCGCGAGTTCCGCGCGGGTTTCCACCCGCAGCTTGGCGTCGAGGTTGGAGAGCGGCTCGTCGAACAGGAACACCTTGGGATCGCGCACCATGGCCCGGCCCAGCGCGACCCGCTGGCGCTGGCCGCCGGAGAGCTGGCCGGGCTTCCGCGCGAGCACCGCGTCGAGGCCGAGCGCGCGCGCGGCGCCGGCCACGCGCTCCTCGATCGCCGGACGAGCCGCCCCGCGCATGCGGAGACCGAACGAGAGGTTCTCCCGCACCGTCATGTGCGGATAGAGCGCGTAGCTCTGGAACACCATGGCGATGTCCCGCTCCTGCGGCGGCAGCGCAGTCACGTCGTGCTCATCGATGAACACCCGCCCGGCGGTAGGCGTCTCGAGGCCGGCGATCATGCGGAGCGCCGTGCTCTTGCCGCACCCCGACGGCCCCACCAGCACCATGAACTCCCCGTCGGTGATCTCGATGTCGAGCCCCCGCGCGGCCACGTGGCCGTTGGGGTAGACCTTCTCCACGCCGGCGAGCCGGACGGATGCCATGACTATCCCTTCACCGCGCCGGCCGTGAGTCCCTGCACGATCCGCCGCTGGAATGCCAGCACCAGCACCGCGACCGGGGCCGTGGCGACGATGGCCGCCGCGAGGATCTGGCCCCAGGGAACCTGATACTGGCCGCGGAAGAGGGCGATCGCGACCGGCACCGTCTGCCGCTCCGGCCCGAGCGTGAACGAGAGCGCGAACAGGAACTCGTTCCAGCTGTAGACGAACGTGAGGATGGCCGTGGCGGCGAGGCCCGGCAGGGCCAGCGGCAGGATCACCTCCCACAGCGCGCGCAGGCGGCTCGCACCATCCACCATGGCCGCCTCCTCCAGCTCCGCCGGGAGCTGGCGGAAGAATCCGACGAGGAGCCAGACGGTGAGGGGCATGGCGAAGGTCAGATACGGCAGGACGAGCCCCGGATAGGTGTTGATGAGGTGGAGGCGCCTGAGCAGCAGGTAGAGCGGCGAGACCACGGAGATCTGGGGAAAGACGCTGACGGCGAGGATCAGGCCGAGCAGCGGCGCCTTTCCGCGAAACCGCAAGCGCGCGAGGGCGTAGGCGCAGAGGCCGCCGACGCTGACGCAGATGGCCGTCGTGGCGCCCGCCACGATGAGCGAGTTCCGGATCGGCACCCAGAAGTTGCGCTCGGTGAAGAGGGCGCGATAGTGATCCAGCACCAGGGTCGTGGGCAGCAACGACGGCCGCTGGAACAGGCGCGCCTCGGGCGTGAACGAGGAGACGATGGCCCAGTAGAACGGGAAGGCGGTGGCCAGCACCAGCAGGCCCAGCGCGGCGGTGCCCCACCGGCTTCGCGGGGTCATGCCCGGGTCTCGGTGAGTCCGGCGCCCAGAAACCGGATGTACCCCAGGGCGAGCGCGAAGGTGATGGCGAAGACGATCACCGAAAGGGCGCTGCCGTAGCCGAATCGGAGGTTCTGCAGCAGTGAGTTGAAGGTGTAGAGGGCGATCGGCTCCGTCGAGGTGCCGGGACCGCCGCCGGTCATCACGTAGATCAGGTCGAAGACGCGGAATGCGTCGAGCGTGCGAAAGATCAGGGCGACGAGAATCGCGGGCTTGAGCAGCGGCAGGGTCACGTAGCGAAACTGCCGCCAGGCGGACGCGCCGTCGATCCGCGCGGCCTCGTAGAGCGAAGCGTCGATGTTCTGCAGCCCCGCGAGCAGCAGCAGGGCGACGAATGGCGTCGTCTTCCACACGTCGGCCAGGACCACCGGAACCCAGGCGAGGTCGGAGTGGATGAACCAGACCGGCGGGTCGCGCACGAGTCCCGCTTCCACCAGCAGCGTGTTGGCGATGCCGGTCTGCCCTTCGAAGATAAACCGCCAGAGCAGCGCGGAGACCACGGTCGGAATCGCCCACGGAATGAGGACCGCCGCGCGCACCACCGCCCGGCCGAGGAACGCGCGGTTCATCGCGAGGGCCAGGACGCAGCCGAGCCCGAGCTCGAGCGTGACGGTGACGCCGGTGAACAGGAGCGTGTGCCCGAGCGCGCCCCAGAAGCGGGCGTCGCGGAAGGCCTCCAAGTAGTTGGCCGCGCCGATGAACGGTCGGCCGAGCCACGGCATGCGGAGATCGTGGAGGTGCACCGATTCCCACACCGTCCAGAGCAGCGGGAACAGGGCGATGAGCAGGATGGTGGCGAGCGCGGGCGCCACCAGGCGCCACGCCAGGCGGGCCTCGCGCCGCTCGGCGCCCTCACCGGCCCGCACCCGGACCTCCTTCCCCGAGGCCCACCCGATCGAGCAGCGCCTGCATCTCCCGCGCGGCGTGCGCGAGCGCGGCGGCCGGCTCCTGCTGGCGCGTGAGCGCGCGGTGCAGGTCGATCTGGAGGATTTCCGACAACTGGGTATACACCGGCGTCACCGGCCGGGGCACCGCGTGCTCGATGATCGCCCGCGCCTGCGCCGGCGGGATGGCGAGCGCCCTGGCCAGCGCCGGCTCAGCGTAGAGCGCCGGCCGTGTGGGAAACTGGCCGACGCCGCGCGCGCGCTCCAGCATCTGCTCCGGCCGGGTCAGGTACTCGACCACGGCCCACGCCGCGTCGGGGTGGTCGCTGCGCGCGTTGATGGCGAGCTGCGCGCCCCCGAGCGCGGCCGTGGGACGGCCGCCGGGCGCCGCGGGCATGGTGGCGACGGCGTAACGGCCGGCCACCCGCGACGCCGCGGTGTCCTCCATGAGCGCGTACGCGTACGGCCAGTTGCGCATGAACGCCGCCTCGCCATTCTGGAACGCGAAGCGGGATTCCTCCTCGTGCCAGGTGAGCGCGCTCTGGGGCACGATCCCGTCCCGGTAGATCTCGTCACGCATGGCGGTGAGCGCCCGGACACCCGCCGGCGAGCTCACCGTGACGGTCCCACCGTCGAGAATCCGACCGCCGTATCCGCCGAGATACTCGCTGAACACGGTCACCAGCCCCTCGTAGCGCGCGCCCTGCCACACGAGGCCATACCGAAGGCCCTGTTCCGCCTGGGCGTGGGACGCCACCCGCGCGAGGTCGGCGAAAGTGGCGGGCGGCGCGGACATCAGGTCGGTGCGCCAGTACAGCATGCCCACGTCCACGAACCAGGGCACGGCATAGAGGCGGCCATGCCACTGGTTGGCCGTGACGGTGGCGCGAAAGAACGCATCGGTCGCGGGGTGGAACCGGTCCAGGTCAAGGATCCAGCCGGCCGCGGCGAACTCCGGCGTCCAGACCACGTCGAGCTGGAGGATATCGGGATCGCTCGCTCCGGCGTTGAGCCACTGCACGTAGAGCTGGTGACGCTGGTCGGCGGCGTCCGGGGTGGGCCGCTGCACCACGCGGATGTCGGGACGCAGCGCCGCGAACCGCGCCAGTTGGCGGCGCAGCACCTGGCCCTCGGCGCCGAGCACGCTGCCGGGGAAGGTGACCACGGCCGGGCCGCGGGCCGGGCCGCCGGCCGGCGCGCGACCGCAGCCGAGCGCCAGCAACAGACCGAGACACATGCCCGGCGCACGGCGGAGAACGTCAGCAATCGGCGTGAGAATCGGAGGGTCTCCCGGCGAAGCGGAGGCCAGGCGTGGACCCGGACACGCTAATACGCGACCGCGCCCGGTGCCAGGCGACGGCGCCCGCCCCTTGCGGAGAATCGAAGATGAGCATAACAGTGTTGGTGCGTCGGCTCCCCCGGTGCCGGCGGCAGTTCATTCGTCGGAATCGGCATGGATCATGTCCCGAGCGGACCGCCGCCCCGAGGGCCGCTGTGCCCTCGTCTTCGTGTGAACCCGGTGCACCGCGGACTTGTCGGACGGTGCTGCCGGGGTTTGGCATTCGCTCCGTCCAAGCCATCCGCCCGACCCTCCGACCCACTCAACTCCCGCATCACTCCGCCATCCGCCCCGCTCCCGCGCGCCCCTACCGGCACGACGCTCTCCCGGCGCGCGTGGACGAGGCCTCCTACCACAGGGAGGTCGCTTGTGATCCCCATCTCGCGTGTGGAACGGTTCCCCCTGAGTCGCCTCGCCGCGCTGGCGCTCGCGTGGCAGCTCGTCATGCCGGTCGTCGGGCCGGCCAGCGCGTACGCGCAGCAGACGGCGCAGACCGGCACGATCAGCGGCACGGTGGTGGACGATCGCGGCGGGCCGATCTCCGGGGCGCAGGTGTCCGCCGCGGGCACGCCGGCGACCACCCAGACGCAGGACAACGGCGCGTACGTGCTCGAACGGGTCCCCGCCGGGACCCGCATGATCCGCGTCCGTATGCTGGGCTTCGGGCCCGACTCGGCCAGCGTCACCGTCGCCGCGGGCGAGACCGCCACGCGTGACTTCACGCTCCGCCGCAACCCGCTCCAGCTCCAGACGATGGTGGTCACCGGCACCCAGACGCCCCGCATCAACCTCGATGCGAGCGTGGCGGTGACCAGTCTGACGCCGGCGGACATCGAGCGCGCGGCGCCCCGGAGCACGACCGAGATGCTTCGCTACGTCCCCGGCTTCACCCGGGTCGAGAGCTCGGGCGGCGAAGTGAACGAGAACATCGCGATGCGTGGGATCCTCGGCGTCGAGTACGTGATGTTCATGGAGGACGGCATGCCGGTCTTTCCGACGATGCATACCTTCTTCATGAATGCCGACAACCTCTTCCGGGCCGATGAGAATATCGAGCGGATGGAAGTGGTGCGGGGCGGCGCCTCGTCGCTCTTCGGCTCCAATACGCCGGGCGCCATCATCAACTTCATCAACAAGACCGGCGGCGATCACCTGGCCGGGACCATGCGGGCGTCGGCCGCCACCGAGGGCCTCGCGCGCTACGATCTCAACGTCAACGGTCCGCTCGGCCGGGACTGGCGGTTCAACGTCGGCGGATTCTACCGCTACGACCATGGCGTCCGGGATCCCGGCTACCCCGGCATTCGCGGCGGCCAGGTGAAGGCGAGCGTTACCCGGAATCTCTCCAACGGCTATATCCGGCTCACCGGCAAGGTGATCGACGACCGGAACCAGTTCATTCTCGACCTGCCGTTCGAGAATGCGAAAGACCCGGCGTTCGTGAGCGGCTTCGGCGACTACGGGTCCATGAACACCAACGAGGGCCTCGACCTCCGCGTGCCGATTCCGACCGGCGACCTGACCCTGCCACTCGACAACGGCCTCAAGACGTCGGCGGGCTGGTTAACCGCCGACGCGGCGTTCGACCTCGAGGACGGCTGGCACATCCAGAACACCGCACAGGCCATGCAGAATCAGCAGGAGTGGAACGCGATCGTGCCCTCGAGCGCCATGACGGTGCAGGACTTCCTGACCCTCCCCAAGGGGCAGGCGGGGCTCGGGCTGCCGGCCGGCTCGACCGTCCAGCTCACGTACACCAACCATTTCACGGCGGACACGACCGGAGCTCCCGGGCTGCCGTTCGACACCCCGAACGGCCTCGTCGCGCCCGGGCAGGACATCCACGTCTCCAAGCCGATCTCGGCGTTCCAGGACCAGTTCCAGATCCGGAAGACCCTCGGCCGCCACACGCTGTCCGCGGGCGCTTACTTCGCGAACTACTCGCAGGACAACCACTGGTACTTCACCCAGATCCTGACCGACGTCCGGGATAACCCGCGGTTTCTCGACGCCGTCGTGACGACGCCCGGAGGCACGCCGACCGCCATCACCCAGAACGGCTTCCTCAACTATCTCTCGGGCTACGCCAACGGCCGCGGGCAGACGTCCGTCTTCTCCGGCGTCGTCGGGGGCGAGATCCAACTGACCGAGAAGCTCAGGGCCGATCTCGGGGCGCGGGTGGAGTACAACAACTTCGTGCAGAGCTCGGAGAACACCGCGACCGTCGATCTCGACAACAACCCGGCTACGACCTTCGACAACGAGACCTTCGGCGATCACAGCTTCCGGCACTTCACCAAGAACCTGACCGACTGGGCCGGCTCGATCGGCCTCAACTACACGCTCAAGAACAACCTCTCGCTCTACGCCTCCGGCTCGCGCGGTTACAAGATGCCGGCACTGGACGAGTTCCTGAATGCCACGGCCGCGGCGCAGGTGGATCTGTTCGATTCGCGCGAAGTGCAGTCGCTCGAGGGCGGGATCAAAGGCGTGACGGGGCGGGTCGGGTTCACGCTCAACGGGTTCTTCACCAAACTGACCAACATCGTCAGCCAGGGCCTCGTCGTGGACTCGGTCACCGGTGGCTCGACCTGGATCATCGTCACCTCGCCGGAGAACCGCTCGTACGGGGCGGAGCTCGAGCTGGTGGTGAATCCACTGGAAGGGCTGCAGCTCTTCGCCAACTCCACGATCCTCAAGGCCGAGCTGGGCACCGGCGCCGGTGCCGACATCGGGAGCCGGATCAACGGAGTCCCCACCTCGCTGGCGAACATTTCGGGAGTGTACTCGGTGCCCCGGACCGCTCTGCAGCTCAAGGCCGACTGGCACTGGGTGGACTCCCGCCCGGTCGATCAGACCCTCGGCATCTCGCTGCCGGCCTACAACTACTTCAACTTCGGCGCGGGGTACGCGTTGCCGAACACCGGCACGCGCATCAACGTCGACCTGCTGAACGCCTTCCAGGGAAAGGGGCTCGAGGAAGGCAACCCGCGGCTGCTCGGCACGGGCGGCAATCCCATCTTCCTCGCGCGGCCCATCCTGCCGCGGCGGTTCATGGTGTCGGTGACGTACGATTTCGGCGGGCCGCAGTAGGTCCGTGACGCTGGCGGCGGGGGCCTGCTGTCTGCTGGCCCTCGCCGCCGGCCGTCTTTCCGCCCAGGCGCCGGACTCCACTTTCCTGCTTTCCACGCGCGACGTCCGGCGCTCGCCCTCGCCCTTCCTCGGCAATGGACGCGTGGGTGTCGTGATCCCGGCGCTCGGGATCGGCGCGTCACGTTCACTGGTGGCGGGCCTCTACGAGCACGGGCCGGACGACGTGCCGCGCATCGTGGCGGCACCCGCCTGGAACGCCATTGGCGTGTTCGACGGGACGCGGTGGCTCGGCACCGAGCCACCGACGGACAGTTCGATTCGCGACTACCGCCAGACCGTGGACATGCGGACCGGCACGGCGCGAACCACCTATGACTGGGTGGACGGCGCCCGGCGCACGTCGGTCCTGATCGAGACCTTCGTCTCCCGCGCCGCTCCCCGCCTCGCGGCGATCCGGCTCGAGCTGGTGCCGCGGCAGCCCGGCCCGATGCGCGTGCGGTTCGCTCTCGCGGGGTGGCCCCCGCCCCGGCGCCTCGCGCTCGCCCGGCTGGAGCGGGCGGAGCCCGGCTGGGCACCCGCCGACATCTGGTATCCCGGACAGATGCTCGTCCGCACGCGCGCGGCCACAGCGCAACCGGGCCGCGCCAGCCTCTCGATGACCTCCACGCCGGAGGGGCGCACGACCACTCTGGCGCAGGTGGCGCAGGTCACCTGGCCGCGGGATCTCGCTCGCGCCGCCGCGCGCACCACGGCCGCCGGTGATACCGCGGCGGTCGAGGTCGCCTTCGACGCCTCGCCCGGCCGGCCGTACACGTTTACCCAGCTCGTGAGCCTCGTTACCTCGCTGGAGACGGCCATGCCGCTCGCCGTCGCCGCACGCCGGGTCGAGGCGGCGGCCACGAGCGGCTACGTGGGAGCGGCCGCCGCCAATGCCGCGGCATGGGCCCGGCGGTGGGAGACCGACATCGTGCTCGACGGCGATCCCGCGCTCCAGCGGGTCGTCCGCTCCATGCTCTTCTATCTCCTCTGCAGCGCCGACTCGGGCACCGGGCTCGGCATCCCGCCGATGGGACTCTCGAGCGCCGGCTACTACGGGCACGTATTCTGGGACTCCGATACCTGGATGTTCCCGGCGCTGGTGCTGACCCATCCCGACGTCGCCCGCTCGCTCGTGGCCTTCCGCTCCCGCACCGTTCCCGCCGCTCGGGCCAACGCCCGCGAGAACGGCTACCGCGGCACCATGTACCCCTGGGAAGCGGACGAACTGGGCAACGAAACCACGCCGCACTTCGCCGTACAGAATGCCCGCTCCGAGATTCACGTGAACGGCGACGTTGCCCTGGCGCAGTGGCAGTACTACCAGGCGACCGGCGACTCGACCTGGCTCGCGCGCGAGGGCTTTCCGGTGATCCGCGGGACCGCCGACTTCTGGGTGAGCCGGGCGACCCGCGATTCCAGCCGAGACGTCTACCACATCCGGAACGTCGTATCGGTGGCGGAGGGACTGGTCGGCGTCGATGACGACGCGTACACCAACGCCGTCGCCCGGAAGAACCTGGAGATCGCCACCGCCGCCGCCGCCCGCCTTGGCGTCCCTCCCGACCCGCGCTGGCGCGAGGTAGCGTCGAAGCTCCACATGCCGATCGACTCCGCCACCGGCGCGTGGCGCACCTACGCGGGAGCACCGGATTCGACGCTGGGGGTGATCACTCCGCTTCTCAGCTACCCGCTCGGCGTGCCCATGAGCGACCGGACCAAGCGCGCCCACCTCCAGCAGGCCGTGGACCGGCTCGAGGACGAGGCGGCCGGCGCGATGATGGGGATTACCCTGCTGTCGGTGGACGCGGCGGAGCTGGGGGACCGGCGCCTGGTGGACTCGCTCCTCCCGTTCAGCTATCAGGGACACCTGCGCGGTCCCTTCCTCATGCTCTCGGAAACACCGACGAACGACGCGGTGAACTTTCTCACGGGCGCCGGCGGCTTCCTCCAGCAGGTGATCTTCGGCTACACCGGATTCCGCCTGGGTGACCGCGGACTCGAGCCGGCCTTTCCCCCGGTCCTCCCCTCGCGGATCACCCGGCTGCTGATCCGGAACCTGCACGTCCGGGGAAGGAGCTATGACGTGGCGGTGGACTCCGCCGGCCGGCGCCTGCTGGCCCATACCGAGGCGGCGCCGCGGTGATACAGGCCCTACTGCTCCTCCTCCAGATGGCGCAGCCGCCGGTGCTCGCCTTTCCCGAGCCGGGCGTGGACGACACGGCCGCCTACCAGGGCTATCAGACCCGCTTCTACCGCGACTCGAAGGGCAACACGGTACAGATCTACCTCGAGCCGCGCGACGCGCGGGTGGTCAACCTCTGGGCCGACGCCGCCGACGAGAGCCTCGGATTCACCGTGCGCGACGACCGCGGCCGGCCGGCGCGGCTGACCTGGGGTGCCGGCGGCGCCCAGGCGGGAGACTCCGGCGGCATGCGGACGCTGGAATACCGGCTGAGCGTCCGCTCGCCCCGCCTCACGCTCGGCTGGTTTCTGCTCGGCTCGATGCGCGTGGAGCGCGACTTCCAGTACGCCGACGCGCAGCTCCGGCCGTTCACCGCGCCGCCGTACCGGGTGGCCGAGGAGTCGCTGCTGGTGGCGAACGTGGCCCGGCTCCCGGCCGGCGAGCAGCGGCGCCAGCTCGCGCTGCTCGACGCGGCGAGCGTCGCGGCGCTCCGCGCGCGTCTGCTGCCCACGCTCGTGCCGGCCTGCACCGCCGCTCAGTGCGTGGTGCGCGTCGAGCGGCCGTCACTGGACGGCAGGAACCATCTGGCACTGGAGCTCCGGGTCGATCGCCGTCGTGCGGGCACCCGGATCCTGGGCCGGACGGTCGCGATCGAGTCGCGATCGGGCGCTCCCGTGGAGCTCACCGTCCGCATCGCGACCGACGCGGCGGCGCTGACGCCACTGCCGCGAGACTCGATCTTCAACCGCGAGTTCCTCGACTTCCTGGCTCGCGCGGGATCCCGGCGACTGGAGCGCGAGGTGCGGAGCGTCGAGCTGCTCAGCTCGGAAGAGAAGCTGATGGCCGGCCTGCCCAACTTCGCGACCTATTTCGGACGCGACATGCTGATGACGGCGCTCATGATGCGACCGGTCTGGCGCCCGGCAGTGTCGGAGCACGTGATCGCGAGCGTGCTGCGAAAGCTCTCGCCCAGAGGAGACGTGAGCCACGAGGAGGCGCTCGGCGGGCAGGCGATCCGGGAGAACGCGGCGGAGTACAACGCGCTGGTGGCGGAGTACGCCGGTGGCCGCGCGAGCGACTCGCTCGGCATCCTGTCGCGTGCCCGCGCCATCCTGGCGAACCTCCAGCGGACCCGCGAGAATTACCACATGCTGGACGACGAGTTCCAGCTCCCCATTCTGGAAGCCCGCTACCTCGCCGATTCGACCGTGCCGGCCGATCGCAAATGGGCGTTTCTGCTCGGCGCGGCCGGCGGCGGCCCGTCTCACCTCGCGTTGATGTTGCGCGAGCTGGCCCTCGTGGCGGCCGAGACCGAGGCGTACGTCCGGGACCCTCGCCCCGGCAACCTCGTGAGCTTCGAGAAGCGCGACTCCACACACTGGCGCTCCGCGAGCTGGCGCGACAGCGACGCGGGCTACGCGAACGGCCGCTTCGCGATGGATATCAACGCCATCTGGGCGCCCCGCGCGCTGGAGGCGATCGGCAGCATCCTTGCGGCGCTGCCGGCGGTGGGCGTCACCCGGCAGGTGCTCGACTCGGTTGCCCCGGACCTCGCGAAGGGCACCCTCGGCAGCTACCTGGCCGACTCGACATCGCTCCGCCGCGCGATCGACGTGTGGAACCGTGCCTGGCGCCACTTCGTCGTGGCGCTGGGGCCCCGGGAGATCTCCACCCGGACAGAAGCGAAGCTGGCGTGGCTGCCCGCGGCGGAGGGCGCCTACTGGCGCGGGATCCTGGCCGACCACCCGGGAGCTGGCGACTCGCTCGCGTTCCTGGCCCTGGCGCTCGACTCGGCCGCGCGGCCCATCCCCGTCGTCAACACCGACCCGGCCACCGAGCTCTTCCTCGACGCGACCTCGCCCCGCCCGGCAAGACTCGATGCGCTGGAGTCGTTCATGCGCCCCTACCCCGTCGGGCTCTTCGTGGATCGGCTGGGCCCCGTCGTCGCCAACGACGCGTACGCCCCGCGCCGCGTCTGGGAGGCGTTCGCCAGGGACGCCTACCACTCACCCCGGGTTGTCTGGGGCCGCGAGGTGAACCTCCTGCTGCTCGGCCTGGCCCACGTGGTGGAGCGCGCGTCCGGACGGCCGGCCGGACCTTCGGTCGGCCGCGCGGCCGACGCCCTCCGGCGCACGCTCGCGGCGGTGCGCGCCTCGGGGCTGGAGCACAACGAGCTCTGGAGCTACCGGATCGAGCGCGGCCGCCTCCTCCCGACCCGCTACGGCACCAGCTCCGACGTCCAGCTCTGGAGCAGCACCGATCTCGCCCTGCAGTACCTGCTGGCCCGGCTCCCGGCCCCATGAGCGTCATGACTCCCGACCCCGTCACCCGGCTCGCCTCGATCGACTACGTCGTGATGGCCGTCTACTTCGCCGCCGTGCTCGGCGTCGGCTGGGGACTCCGGCGGCTCACCCGGACGAGCACCGATTTCTTCCTCTCGGGCCGCTCGCTGCCGGCCTGGATTACCGGGCTCGCCTTCATCTCGGCCAATCTCGGCGCGCAGGAGGTGATCGGCATGGGGGCGTCGGGCGCCAAGTACGGGATCGCCACCAGCCACTTTTACTGGGTGGGCGCGATCCCGGCCATGGTGTTCGTCGGGCTGTTCATGATGCCGTTCTATTATGGGTCGCGCGCCCGGTCCGTGCCCGAATATCTGCGGCTCCGCTTCGACGAGAAGACCCGCACCCTCAACGCGGTCTCGTTCGCCGTGATGACGGTCTTCTCTTCCGGCGTGTCGATGTATGCCATGGGAAAGCTCCTCAATCTTCTGCTCGGCTGGAGCTTCGACATGAGCGTGCTGGTCTCCGCGGCGATCGTGCTCGCCTACGTGCTGCTCGGCGGGCTCACCAGCGCCATCTACAACGAGGTGCTGCAGTTTTTCCTGATCGTCTTCGGATTCGCGCCGCTGGTGGCGCTCGGGCTCCATGCGGTCGGCGGCTGGGAGGGACTCTCCGCGCGACTCGCCGAGGTGGCGTCCGCCAGGGGGCTGCCGGCCGGGGCGTACACCCACACCTGGTCCACCCTGGGCGACGCATCGCAGAACCCGATCGGAGTCGAGTGGTTCGGACTCGTGATGGGGCTCGGCTTCGTGCTCTCCTTCGGCTACTGGTGCACCGACTTCCTGGTGGTGCAGCGCGCCATGGCGGCCGACTCGATGACCGCCGCACGCCGCACGCCGCTCATCGCGGCGTTGCCGAAGATGCTGTTTCCCTTCCTCGTCATCCTGCCCGGGATGATCGCGCTGGTGCTGGGAGCGGGACACGAGGCAGCCGCCGGCACCCAGGGACTCGTGCCTGCCAAGCTCGCCGCCGACGGCGCCCCGCTCCTCGACAGCGCGGGCCGGGTGGTGCTCGACTACGATCTGGCCACTCCGATGATGCTGGTGCGCCTCTTCCCGTCGGGGATGCTGGGTCTCGGACTCACGGCGCTGCTCGCCTCGTTCATGTCGGGCATGGCCGGAAACGTGACGGCGTTCAATACGGTCTGGACCTACGACATCTACCAGAGCCACATCCGGCGCGGCGCCTCCGACGCGCACTACCTCTGGATGGGGCGGGTGGCGACGGTCGGCGGGGTCGCGCTCGCGGTGGCGGCGGCGTATGTGGCGGGCGCGTTCAACAACATCATGGACCTGCTCCAGCTCGTCTTCGCGTTCGTGAACGCGCCACTGTTCGCCACCTTCGCGCTGGGGATGTTCTGGCGCAGGACCACCGGCCACGGCGCGTTCACCGGTCTCCTGGCCGGCACCCTGGCCGCCGCCGTCCACCACGGGCTCACGCTGCCGGTCGGCATGCCGGCCGGAATCAAAGGGGGCTACTTCGGCGAGCTGCACACGTATCCCAGCGAGCTGGCGCAGACATTCTGGACCGCGATCGTCGCCTGGGTCAGCTGCTTCCTCGTGACGATCGTCGTGAGCCTCGCCACCCGACCCCGCCCGGCCGACGAGCTGCGCGGGCTGGTCTACTCCATGACACCCCGGCCGAGCGACGCGGGACTACCGCTCCGGAAGCGGCCGTGGGTGCTGGCGGTCGTGGTCCTCGCGCTGACCGTAGCGCTCAACCTCGTGTTCTTCTAGGAGGCCGCATGAGTGGAGCACTGGGTCTCGACATCCGGCTCCCGATCGGAGGCCTGTTCGCCCTGCTCGGACTCCTGCTCACCGGCTACGGCGCGGCGACGGCGGGCGACTCGGCGCGGTATGCGCGCTCGCTCTCGGTGAACGTCAACCTGTGGTGGGGCGCCGTGATGCTGGTCTTCGGGCTGCTCATGCTCTCCGCCGCGGCGCGCGCGCGGCGGAAGGCATCGGCCCGCCCGGCGGAGGACACCCCGGAAGGCCAGGCCACGGAGGCGCGCGAGCACAAGCTCGGGCTCGAGCGCTGAGCCGGGCTGCTAGAGCGACTTCAGGTATTCGACCAGATCGGCCCGCTGCTCTGGCGTAAGCTGCAGCTGCTGGACGGACTCATAGTGCGCCACCACGTCGTCCAGGGTCGCCGCGCTTCCGTCGTGGAAGTACGGTGCGTGCTGCCACAGCGCCCGGAGCGGGGTGGTGCGGTACTGCCGGGTGGCGCTCCGCTGGGCATAGCCCGGGTCCGCGCCGACTTCGGACGGATCATGCAGCCGGTCATCGGTGAAGGTAGGCGGGATGTGGCAGCTTGCGCACCGCGCCGCGCCGGCGAACACGGTGGCCCCGCGGGCGGCCGCGGCCGCGTCGAAGCTGCCGGCCGGAGGCGGCGGAGCGGGCAGGCTCACCTGGTACGCCTTGAGCGCCGGGAGCTTGGGCGTCACGAGGTCGGGCGTCTGGTGGATGTCGGCCCCGATTCTCGGGTCCACGAAGGTCCCGTGGCCGTGCATCTGGGTGATGGCGACGTAGGCGTTCCAGTAGGAGATGTCGCCATCACCGGTGGCGGTCGCCAGGCTCACGCCGGCCAACCCGTAGGCCGGCGGGATCGGCACCGGCCCGTTGAGGCCGTCGCGGTTGTACCGCGGGTCGTAGCGGCCGGGTCCCCACGAGTTGTAGACCGCCTTCTGGTCGGCCGTCAGAGCCGGCGAGAGAGCGATGATCGCGCCGGGGTTGAGATCCAGGTTGGGCCAGCCATCCAGCCGGTGGCCGATTCCCTGCGCGGTCGAGTTGTCCACGCTCGAATGGCAGAGCGCACAGGTGATCCCGACACTCGTGAGCGTGTCCTTGCCGTTCACCGTTTCGACCGTTCCCTGCAGCCCGACGACGGCGTTGAGCTTGAGCAGTGCCACGGTGGTGGCGGGATCGTGGAGGTCCGCGCTGGCCAGGATGCCCGGCGGAAGGGCATCCGCGTCCACCTTCAGGCCGACGGACAGCGCAGTCACCGGATCGACCGCCGCCTGGATGACCTCATGCATCCGGAGCGTGTCCGTCCAGAAGGTCTCGTCTCCGAACGTGTCGAAGCGGAAGATCTGCCGGCCGTCGAGCTGTGGCGGCTGCGGTTCGGTCGCCGGCCCGTTGTCGCTGCAGGCCGCGACCAGGCTGAGCCCCGCGAGGGTCAGCACGGTGCGGGCGGTCATCGCGGTAGAGTGAAGTCGCATCCGGACCTCCTTATTGCTTGTCGCCGCGGCGGCGGGGAGCGCCTTGGGCGCTTGAGTCGAGGATTGGGGCAATAAGGTAAGAAAATGCTTGACTTTCTGCAATAGCACTTGGCTTATCACGGTAACGTGGTGCAGGCAGGGAACTTGTGGGGTCAGCTTGGAACTCGAGAGCAGCGAATGTGCGGTCAAACGGGAGAGAAGCGGCGGCGGGCCTTGGTCTGAAAAGTCTGCCGAGCCCGCCCCGAGGCAGGCCCGGCAAGGCTTCGCGTCAGGATGCGGTCGGCACGGGCGTCCCTTCGGCCGGCGCGCGGACGGCCCGCGACGCCTCATCCATGATGAGCCGCAGGTCCCCGTTGGACCGCACGAGCACGTTGAGCAGGTCGTACGTCCCCGCGGCCGGCACGTCCAGCCCATCGAGGATCACATTGGTCGGCAGCGTGCGGCCGTCGCCCGGAATCGACTCCTTCCGCACCCGCACCGAGCCCATGGTGCAGAAGAACACTTCACCGGTGGCGTGCGGCCGGAGCGTGAGCCAGTCGCGGGCCATGGACATGACCCGGACGCCCGGAAGATCCGCCCTGATCTCCTGCCCGTGCTCGACCTCTGCCTTTTCCATTCGCTCCCTCAGCCGGTAGGTCTGGGAAGCGGCAGTGACGCGTGCTTGCATACTTCACCTCGATCCGTGAACTGCGTGAACACCTTCAACGAAATCGCCGAGCTGGCGTGGGCAGCTCGGCGATCGTGGCAGTCGGAACCGGGGGCGTTACGGCCCCGGCTCGCGCCGGGCATGCTTTCTCGAGGCCAGCGTGACTACCCTATGGAATGAACCCGGAGCCGTCAAGCAGAGACTAATCACCCACCGCCCGTTCAGCCGAGGGTCAGTCGGCGCCGGTGAATGCCGCGTCCAGGGACGCGCCGGCGCGCGGGTCCGCCGCCAGCGTTGCCGGTGCCGCTCCCCTCGGCGGCAAGCCGCCGCGAAACTCGAAGTGGCCGGTGGACAACGCCCGATCGCTCAGCACGAAGCCGCCGCTGGGGAGCAGGAGGCGGCAGGCCAGCACCTTGTCGGCGAGCACGGCGGCGGATTCCCACGCGCCGGACTCGAGCCCGGGATAGAGATGGGCGTACTCCTGCTTCAGGCGAGCTTCGCGCCTCATGGGGGGACCTCCGCCGAGCGACGAGCGTGGTGGGACAGGGGAATGTCAATGTACCAATCGGACCAAACCGTACAAGCGCCCGATTTTGTTCGGGGTTACGCACACGAAGTGTGGAGGGGTTGTGCAGAGTAACCGCAAGCGGTGTCGGTCATTCAGGATTCGGTAGACATCTGTGGACGTTGTGGATTCGGGAATAGCGTCCTGTCCGACCCGCCAGACCGCACCCGAAACCACCCCTCCCCCCTGGCGTAGGTAGAGGAGGACCTCTCGCCACCAGGCAACATCGCCGTCCACCATCGAAACGCGCCGGAGGACAGTATGCCGCGTGCACTGACCTCACCAATGCTCGGCCTCGGCACGGCCGCGCTGCTCACCGCCCTCTCCGGCTGCGACGCCGGACGTGCCCGCACCGAAACCGCCGGCGCCGCGACGACGACCGACACCGCCGCCGGCACCTGGGCGAACAAGGGCGCCGTCCCCCTCACCACCGCCTCCGCCGATGCTCGCCGGCTCTATCTCGAGGGGCGAGCTCTGTCCGAGCAGCTCCGCGCCCATGATGGCCGCGAGCTCTTCCGCCGGGCCGCGGCGGCGGATCCCTCCTTCGCCATGGCCCACTACCAGCTCGCGGCCAACGCGGCTACGGCCAGGGATTTCTTCGAGCAGATGAAGCTGGCCGCGGCGCTGGCGGACAGCGTCTCCGAAGGCGAGCGGTTGATGATCCTCGCGCTCGAGGCAGGCGGCAACGCCGATCCCGCCAAGGCGATGAAGTACCAGACGGAGCTGGTAGCCCGGTACCCGGACGATGAGCGCGCTCACTTCCTGCTGGGCAACGGCTACTTCGGGCGGCAGGACTACGCCAGGGCGATCGAGCAGTACCGGGCCGCGCTCACGCTCAACCCGCGCTTCTCTCCCGCCTACAATCTCCTGGGCTACGCCTACAGGGCCGTGGAGAAATTCGGCGACGCCGAGACGTCGTTCCGGAACTACATCGAGCTGATCCCGGGCGACCCCAATCCGTACGACTCCTACGCCGAGCTGCTGATGAAGACAGGCCGCTTCGAGGAGTCCGTCGCCCAGTACCGGAAGGCGCTCTCGGTGGACCCGCACTTCAGCCCCTCGCGGGTGGGGATCGCGACCGACCTCATGTATCAGGGGGAGCCCGACGAAGCCGCCACCGCCATGGACGACCTGTACCGGCGGGCGCGCGACGATGCGGACCGGCGCACCGCGCTGTTCGTCAAGGGCGTGATTCTGGCGGACGCAGGGCGAACCGGCGCAGCCCTCGAGGAGATCGAGCGCGAGTACGCGCTCGACGCGCGCCTGGCCGACTCGGCCAACATGAGCGGCGACGCCCAATTGATCGGCAACATCCTGCTCAACGCCGGACGGACCGACGAAGCTGCGAAGCGCTTCCGGCAGGCGCTCGACCTGGTCGAGCACTCGGGCCTCTCGGCCGAGGTAAAGCAGGACACCAGGCTGGCCGACCACTATAACCGCGCCCGCGTCGCGCTCGGCCGGGGTGAGCTGGCCGCAGCGAAGGCCGAAGCCAAGTCCTACGCGGAGGGGGCCGCGGCCCGGCAGAACAGCTTCCGGGTCCGGCAGGCCCACGAGCTGGCGGGCACCATCGCGCTGAAGGAGAAGCGGTGGGACGACGCGCTGGCCGAGCTGGCCCTGGGAAATCAGCAGGATCCTCAGGTGGTCTACTGGACCGCGAAGGCCTGGCGGGGGAAGGGTGACGGGGCCAAGGCGAGGGAGTACGCCGCCCGGGCGGCGGACGCGCACGTGCTGCCGCTGGCGACGTACGCATTCGTCAGGAAGGAGGCAAAGGCAATGTCGCAGCAGTAATCCCGGCGGGACTCCGAACGCGCGCCCGGAGCTTGCCTCCGGGCGCTCCGCATACAAGATTGTCTCACCCTCCCTCCATTCTTGCTCCCCGCTCGCCCGCGGTTCCATCCTCGTGGGGGCTCGCCATGCGCCTCGGAAGTCGTTCCCGGATTTTCGCCGCCGCCCTGGCGGCGCCCGCCGTCCTCTGGCTCGGTTGCGGCGGCGGCGGCGGTGCCGACCTGGCCGGTCCCGAGCTGGGCTCGCTCGATGTCACCACCGCGACCTCCGGCCCGGAGCCCGATGCCGATGGCTACGCCGTCAGCATCGACGGGGGCGCCCCGGCAGCGATCGGCACCAATGCGACGGCGCGGCACGACGGCCTCACGGCGGGCAGTCACACGGTGGAGCTCTCCGGACTGGCCGCCAACTGCACCGTCCCGTCCGCTCGGGAGAGCGTCAGCATCACCGCGAACTCGGTCACGGCCGCGAGCTTCGGGGTCACCTGCGCTCCCACCACGGGGGCCATTCAGGTCACCACCTCCGCCGGCACACCCGCCGACCCGGACGGCTACCAGCTCCTTCTCGACGGCGCGGTGTCCCAGCCGGTGGGGATCAGCGCGACCGTCACCATTCCCGGTCTGGCGCCCGGGAGTCACACCGTGGGCCTGGGCGGGCTCGCGGCCAACTGCACCGTGGGCGGCGACAATCCGCGCGCGGTGATGGTCGTGGCCGGCGATACGGCCGACGTACTGCTCGCCGTCGTCTGCGCCCCCGCACCGCCCACGGTCGGAACCCTGCAGGTCACCACCCGGACGAGCGGCACCGATCAGGACGCGGACGGCTACAGCTTCACGGTGGATGGCGGCTCGAGCCAGGCAATCGGCCTGGCGGGCACGGTCGCGCTGGCCAATCTCCCGGCCGGAGCGCACGCGGTGCAGCTCTCAGGCGTAGCAGCCAACTGCACGGTGGCCGGAGCCACCCAGCGAAGCGTGCAGGTGCCGGCCGGCGGTGCAGTGGAGGTCGTCTTCAGTATCACCTGCACCCCGCTCCCGCCCTCGACGGGGACGCTGGAGCTCACGATTGCCGGACTGCCCGCGGGGGTGGGCGCTGCGGTGACGGTTTCCGGACCGAACAGCTATGCCCTGCAGGTGACCGCGACCACTACGGTCGCCGGCCTCGAGCCTGGGAGCTACACGGTGGCGGCGGCGGAGGTCACGAGCGGAGGGACGAGCTACACCGCGACTCCTGCTCGCCGGAATGTCGCGGTTACGGCGGGCCAGACGGCAGCCCTGACGATTACCTACACCGGGGCGGCGGGTGCCTCGATCAACCTCAAGGTGGACGGCTGGTACCTGAGCCAGAGCACCCAGACCCCGAGCGGCGACGTGCCGCTGGTGGCGAACCGCGAGGGCTACCTGCGGGTATTCGTGGTGTCGGATGGGGCCAACAAGGCCGCACCGAGCGTCCGGGTACGGCTCTACCGTAACGGCGCGCCGATGGCCACTCTCACGATTCCGTCACCGGCGGCGTCCACGCCGATCGCCCGGGACGAGGGCAGGCTCGCCAGCTCGTGGAACGTGAAGATCCCACGGGAGCTCGTCGTGTCCGGACTTTCGGTGCTGGCCGAAGTCGACCCGGACAACACGGTGCCGGAGACCAACGAGGCCGACAACAGCTATCCCGCGTCGGGTGCACCGCAGCCCCAGGACGTGGGCGACGCCCCGATCCTGGGCCTCACCTTCGTGCCGGTGAAGCAGCAGGCGAACGGCCTGGTGGGAGACGTCTCGACGGCGAACAAGTCGCGCTTCCTCGAGATGAGCAGGCGGATGCACCCGCTCCCCGGCGCCGATGGCGACGTGCACGCGGTCTACACCACGACGACGAACGAGCCGCTGGTGCCGGATGACGCGAATGGCGCATGGACAGCGGTGCTCAGCGAGCTGGATGCGCTTCGACTGGCCGAAGGCAGCACGCGGAACTACTACGGGGTGGTGCAAATCGACTACCCGTCGGGCATCGCGGGTCTGGGCTACATCGGCCGGCCCACTGCGATGGGGTACGACCGCGAGTTCGACCGGAGCCGTGTGATGGCCCACGAGCTCGGCCACAACTGGGGCCGGCCCCATTCGCCCTGCGGCAACCCCTCGGATGCCGACCCCGACTACCCGTATCCAGGCGGAGTCATCGGGGTGTACGGGTTCGACATGCAGAACCAGGTGCTCAGGGACCCCTCGACCCCCGACATCATGGGCTACTGCGGCGATCCGTGGATCAGCGACTACACCTACCGGAAAATCCTCGAGTTCCGCGATCATGCCCCCGCAACGGCGGCGGCGTTCAGCCAGGCGGAGCGCTGCCTGCTGGTCTGGGGGCGTATCGTGAACGGCCGCGCGGTGCTCGAGCCCGCGTTCGAGCTGATGACCCGCCCGAGCCTGCCCACCGCCCCCGGACCCTACTCGGTCGAGGGCCTCGCGGCGGACGGCGCGCGGCTCTTCCGTCTGTCGTTCGACGCCGCCCGCATCGCGGACGATCCGCACGGCGGGCGCCAGTTCGCCTTCACGGTGCCGCTCGACGAAGCGGCGGCCGCGCGCCTGAGCGGGCTCCGGCTTTCGGGGTCCGCCGGTGCGGTCGCCGCGGATCGTCCGGCGCCCGACATCGGCGCGATGCGGACCATGGAGACCATCGACGCCCGCCGGGTCGCGGGTGGCGTCGCGATCCGGTGGGATGCGGGGACGAACCCGATGATCATGGTGCGGGACCCCGACACGGGAGAGGTGCTGTCGTTTGCCCGGGGAGGCGAAGCGGTGGTGCAGACCGGCCGGACGGCGCTCGACCTCAGCGTCTCCGACCGCGTAGGCAGCCGGCAAATGCGGCTGCCGGTGCGCCCCTGAGGCGCACCGCGCTCAGTTCGCCGCGGCCGCGAGCCGGGCCACCGCCGCGAGCACCGCGGCCGGCTGCTCCTCCTGGATGTACTGGCCGGAACCCGGAACGCTGTCGGTGCCGAAGTTCGGCAACCTGGTGCTGAGCAGCTCGCGCTCGTCCGAGGTCACCTCCGCGGGGTGCGGCACGGTACCGATCAGCAGCCGCACCGGCACGACGCACTGGTGCAGCCGGTCGGCGAGCGACCCGGACGCCTCGCTGGACTTCGACATCCGCTGGAAGGCATCGATCGACCCGCTGAGATCGGCCACCTGGCCGGCGGTGTAGCCCCGGATCACGGCATCGGTGACCCAGGTGGTATCGCCCGAGTTGCGGACGATCTCGCGGCGGACGTCGTGCCGCAGCTTCGATTCATCCATCGCGAACTTGACGAGACCGCCGCCGAACTTGAACGCCTTCCGCATGCCCGGCGTGGCCGCGCTCTCGGCGGGGCCGCCGTCGATCGAGAGGAGTCCGCGCACCAGGTCGGGCCGGACGATGGCCAGGCGGAAGGCGATCGCCGCCCCGCTCGACTGCGCGATGAACAGCGCCCCCCGCACCCCCAGGCTGTCGAGCGCATGGCCGACCCTCCCGGTCTGGGCGGTGAACGAGTAATCCGCCGCCTTCGGGTGCGACGACCAGCCGTAGCCAAGCGGCTCGACGATGATGACCTGATACCCGTCCGTGGCCAGCGGCCCGGTGATCTTCCGGTAGCCGTAGGCGGCGCCGAAGATCCCGGGAATGAGAACGAGCGGCCGGCCCGCCCCCACGGTCGTGGTGCGCAGGATCTCGCCTGGAGCTACCTCGATGTTCCGCACGACGGCGCTGTCCGCCGACATCGCCATGAGCGCGAGCGTCAGCGCGGGCAGGGCTACCACGCGATCTGCAGCTCTTCCAGCCGGGCCGCCACCGTGGCGAGCGAGTTGACGCTGAGCTCCCGTCGGAACCGTGTGGCGGCGTCCCGCACGTCCGCCGAAACCGGCGCACCGGTGCGCCGGCGGAACTCGCGGTAGGAATCGCCGAACTCGCTGAAGACCAGCCGGAGCGACCGGGCTTCCCGCACCTGTTCCGGCGTGCGCGTGGTGTCGGCAGCCAGGCGGTCGAGCGGCACCGGCCGCCGGGGTGAGGTACGGGGCCGAGTGGCCTGGGAGCGCTGGTCTACGGTCAACGCGGCATCGCTCACGCGCGCCAACACCTTGTCGATGACCGTCTGGGGGAGCTGGGGAGAGGCCGAACCGCTTTTACGGGGCGGGAGGTTGGACATGGGGGCCTTCCAATCGGGAACGGGGAGCGCCTCCGTGCCGGGATGGGACGAGGGTGTGCTCAAAGCTAGCGGGATGCACCGTGATAAGCGAACCGCGCGTCGGCACCGAGCCTCCGCTCACCGCGCCTCGATCACTTGCACTCGCGCGATCCGGTCGCCCTCGAGGATCCGCTCGGCCACGGCCTGGCCGCGCTCGATCCGGCCGAAGACCGTGTACTCGTGGTCGAGCAGCGGGTTGTCCACCAGGTTGATGAACCATTGCCCATCGCCCGTGTCGCGGCCGCGAGCCGAGATCCCGAGCGTGCCCCGGGCGTGCATGCGCGGGGTGAGCTCGTCCCGCATGAACAGCGAGTCGCCGACATACTCGTTCGCATCCGGCCCACCACCCTGCACCACGAAGTCCGGCTCGACCCGCTGAAACACCTTCCCGTCGTAGAAACCCTGCCGTACCAGGCGCAGCACCCGCGCGACCGTGGCCGGCGTCTCGTCCGGGAAGAGCCGCACCGTGAAGCTGCCACCGCCGCTCGATGGCGCCATGGTCACCTCGAGCCGGACGGTCGGGCGGAGGAACACGCCGGCCAGCGGCTCGAGCCGGATCGGCAGCGGCACCGGCCGCGCCTCGACCGGCGCGCCGGTCCAGCCGGCAAGCGTGGTGGCGACCAGCGCGGCCACCGTCGTGTCATAGTCGGCGAGGAACGGCGCCAGGAGCCTCGCGCTCGCGACCGGGCCCAGTTCGCCGATGCGCTGGAGCATGGCGACGCGGGGGTCGCGGGCGTTCTCGCTCCGGTGCGTGCTCAGGCCTTCGAAGGCGGCCAGGAGTGCGGCGAGCGCCCCGGGATGCGGCGAGCCCTCGAGCGCTAGGGCCGCCGCGAGCGCCACCTGATGGCCGCTGGAGCCGAGCGCCCGGAGATAGACGCTGTCCGCCTCGTGTCCCGCCGTGCTTGCGAGCCCGGCGATCGCCTCCGCCTGCACGTTGCGGTCGCGGTCGGCCGAGAGGCGGAGGAGCACCGGCCGAGCGCCCAGGAGTGCCGCGGCACGCGCGGCGTACAGCCGAGTCTCCCATCGCTCCGCGCCGGCGAAGCGCGGCAGCCTGGCCGCCGCGGCCGCTCTGTCCACCCGGGCCAGCGCCGCCAGCGCGTGGGCGGCGGCTTGCCAGCGGTGGTCGGGAGGGCCGCTCGTCACCGCCGTATCGGCCAGCCGCTGGAGCAACGCCGACGCGGCGCGACGGTCGCCACAGCCGCCTCCGAGCGAGTCGATCGCGACGAGCGCGACGTAGGGCTCGCGGTCCCGCGTGGCGGCGAGGATCGGCGCACAGTCGGGCGGGCCCCCGCCCAGTCGCGCCGCGGCAATGGCCTCGACCCGGACGATTGTGCTCGAGTCGGCCAGTGCCCGGTGCACCAGGCGCGCGCGAAGCACGGGCGAGAGCGTACCGCTCCCGCTCAACGTCATGCGCCGTACTTCGTCGTCGGGATCGCGGCTCGCCCGGGTGGCGGTAGCGCTGTCCAGCCCGCCGGCCGCCGCCAGCGTGCGGAGCGCCAACCGGCGAACCACCGTGTCGGGCGACGCCAGGGCGGCGCGCCGGAGCAGCACTACGCTCTCCGGCTCGAGATTGCCCGTCGCGCGGCGCGCTCGCGCGAGGGTATAGAGCCCGTGGGCCGTACCGGGCGTCTGCCTGGCCGCGAACCGCGCGCGGATGACTGCTTCGGCCGCGCGCGCCGCGGCGCTGTCCGGAAGCGGCAGGCGTCCCAGAGACTGCGCCAGCGCGTCCACCACACCGGCGTCTGTCTCGTCCGCGGGCGCGCGCTCGAGCGCACGCTCGAGCGCGTTGGCGGCCTCGCTCGTGGCGAACTGGCCGGCATCGGCACGGGTCGTGTCGCGTGGGGCACGGCGCATCGACTG
>DATAHW010000088.1:0-11983 GCA_036262935.1 Gemmatimonadales bacterium
CAGGTCGCCCAGCGGCAGCACGTCCGGCCGCCCCAGCCTGAACATCAGCAGCATCTCCACCGTCCATCGTCCCACCCCGCGCACCGCCGTGAGTCGCTCGACGATCTCCTCGTCAGCCATGCGGCGCACGCGCGCCATCGATGGCACCGTCCCATCGAGCGTGCGCGCCGCCAGATCCCGGACCGCGGCCACTTTGGCGGCCGAGAGTCCGGCGGCCCGCAGGCGCTCGGGCGGGGTGTCGAGGATGTCCCGCGGCCGGGGAAAGCGGCGAGGCGAGTAGAGCGCGAGGACGCGGCCGAGGATGGTGGCCGCCGCCTTGCCGGAGAGCTGCTGATACACGATCGAGCGGAGCAGCGCGGCGAAGAGGCTCTGCGTCGGCTCGGGGCGCAAGCCGAAGGGGCCGGCCCGCGCGATCAACTCGCCGAGCTTGGGGTCCGCCTCGGACAGATGGCGGCAGGCGACCTCGGGGTCGTAGGCCAGGCCGGCGCGGATGGTCATGCTCATGGTTACAAGATAAGAGGGAGCGCCTTGACCTGGGTGACGGCGGGCGTTCGCTTTGACGCATGCGCCCCGACGAGTTCCGCCTCCACGCCCACGCGCTGGTCGACTGGATGGCCGATTACCTGCGCGACGTCGGCACGCTCCCGATCACGCCCGACGTGGCGCCCGGCGACATCCGCGCGCGGCTTCCTGCCGTCCCCCCGCTCGACGCCGAGCCGTTCGAGGCGCTGTTCGACGATTTCAGAAGCATCGTCGTGCCCGGCATGACGCACTGGAACCACCCCGGCTGGTTCGCCTACTTCCCCTGCAACAACAGTCCGCCGTCCATTCTGGGCGAGATGCTCACCGCGACGATCGGCGCGCAGGGAATGTCGTGGGCGACGTCGCCGGCGGCCACCGAGCTGGAGCAGGTGGTGATGGGCTGGCTGCGGCAGATGATCGGCCTGCCGGAGGGCTTCACCGGCGTCATCCAGGATACCGCGTCGACCGCGACGCTCGTGGCGCTGCTCACCGCGCGCGAGCGGGCCACGGGCGGCCGATCGGGCGCGGCCGGCCTGGCCGCCGATAGCCCGCCGCTCACAGTGTACGCCTCGCGCGAGGCGCACTCGTCGGTCGACAAGGGCGTGAAGCTGGCGGGATACGGGCTGGAGCAGCTACGGCACATCGAGACCGACGACCTGTTCGCGCTCCGGCCGGACGCGCTGGCGGCGGCGATGGCGGCCGATCGGGCCGCCGGCTTCCGGCCGGCGTGCGTGGTGGCGACGGTGGGGACGACGTCGTCCACGGCAGTCGACCCGCTCCGGCCGATCGCGGAGCTCTGCCGCCGGCACGGCGCGTGGCTGCACGTGGACGCGGCGTACGCCGGAGCGGCGGCGCTCGTACCCGAGCTGCGTCCGCTGTTCGACGGCATGGAGGAGGCCGACAGCATCGTCTTCAACCCGCACAAGTGGCTGCTGACCAACTTCGACTGCACCGCGTACTTCGTGCGCGACCCCGCGGCGCTGCTCGCCACCTTCCAGACGGCTCCCGAGTATCTGCGCACGGCATACGACGACAACGTCGTCAACTTCCGCGACTGGGGCATCCAGCTCGGCCGGCGGTTCCGGGCCCTCAAGCTGTGGTTCGTGATCCGGACCTACGGCGTGGAGGGGCTCCGGGCGCTCATCCGGCGGCACGTGGCGCTGGCGCGGGAGGTGGCCGGCTGGATCGAGGCCGATCCCGAGTTCGAGCTCATGGCGCCCGTCCCGTTCGGCCTGGTGTGCTTTCGCTGGCGGCCAGCCGGCCGGACGGAGGAGGAGCTCGACGCGCTCAACGCCCGACTGCTGGCCGCGGTGAATGCGGGCCGGCGGCGGCATCTCACGCACACCCGGCTCGGCGGGCGGTACGTCATCCGGCTGGTCGTTGGGCAACGAACGACGGAGCGAGAGGATGTCGTCGCTGCGTGGGAGGCGGTGCGGGGGGCGGCCGCGAGCGGTGAGCGGGAACTGTCATCCCGAGCCTGACCCCGAGCGAAGCGAGGGGGAAGGGGAGGGATCTACTCTCCCGCGGTTCGAACGTGGCCCGGCAAGATCCCTCGCTCCGCTCGGGATGACAGTTCCGTTCGTGGCCGCTCGCTCCCCGCTCCCCGCTCCCCACTCCCCACTCCCACTTACCGCTCACCGCTCACCGCTTACCGCTCACCGCTTACCGCTCACCGCCCCTCCGCCCTCACCCCGCGAGTGCCTCCGCCGGCTGCACGAGCAGCGGCCGCAGATAGCGCCCGGTGTGCGACGCTTCGACCTCCGCGACCTGTTCCGGCGTGCCCTGCGCCACCACTCGGCCGCCGTCCGGGCCGGCTTCCGGCCCCAGATCCACCACCCAGTCCGCGCGCTTGACCACGTCCATGTGGTGCTCGATGACGACCACCGTGTGCCCCGCGTCCACCAGCCGGTCGAGCACCTGGATCAGGACGCGCACGTCGTCGAGGTGGAGCCCCGTGGTGGGCTCGTCGAGGATATAGAGCTTCCGGCCGTCGCGCCGGCCGGCGTGCGCCAGCTCGCGCGCGATCTTGAGCCGCTGCGCCTCGCCGCCGGAGAGCGTGGTGGCCGGCTGGCCCAGGCGCAGATAGCCTAGGCCCACCTGCTGCAAATGCCATAGCGCGGCGCCGAGCTTCGGCTGGTGGCGGAAGCGGGCGACGGCCTCGTCCACGGTCCACTGGAGCACGTCGTGGATCGAGTGACCCTGGATCCGGACGTCGAGCACCTCGGGTTTGTACCGCGTGCCCCCGCACACCTCGCAGGGAACGAAGACGTCGGCCAGGAAGACCATCTCCACCTGCACGTGGCCCGCGCCCTCACAGCCCTCGCAGCGGCCGCCCGGCAGGTTGAACGAGAAGGTGGCGGCCGAGTACTTCCGCTGGCGCGCGAGCGGCTGCGCGGCGAACAGCTCGCGGATCTCGTCGAACGCCTTGATGTAGGTGATCGGGTTGGAGCGCGGCGAGCGTCCGATCGGCGACTGGTCCACCAGGAGCACGTCCTCCAGCAGCTCCCACCCCGTGAGCGAGTCCACCCGGCCCACCGGCTCGCCGAGATGGCTCTTGGCGGAGTGCTCGCCGTGGAGTCGGGCCTCGAGATTCCGGTAGACGACGTCGTACAGCAGCGAGCTCTTGCCCGAGCCGCTCACGCCCGTGATTGCCGTGAGCGCGCCCAGCGGGATGTCGCAGTCGACGCCGTGCAGGTTGTGCAGCGTGGCGCCGCGAATGCGGAGCCAGCGCGGTCCCGCCGGACGCCGCAGACTCGGCACCGCGATCCGCTTCTGGCCGGTGAGATACTGGCCGGTAAGCGAGGTCTTCGCGCTTTCCACCGTCCCCGCGTGCACCACGCGGCCGCCCTGATCGCCGGAGCCGGGGCCGAGCTCGAGCATGAAGTCGGCCTGGCGGATGGCGGCGAGATCGTGCTCGACGACGACGACGGTGTTGCCCGCGTCGCGCAGGCGGCGGAGCAGCGCCAGCAGGCGGTCGGTGTCGCGCGGGTGGAGACCGACCGACGGCTCATCCAGCACGTAGAGTGTGTCCACCAGCCGGGCGCCCAGCGCATTGGCGAGCGAGATGCGCTGGGCCTCGCCGCCGGAGAGCGTCCGGGTCTGGCGGTCGAGGGTGAGGTAGCCCAGCCCGACGTCCCGAAGGAAGCCGAGCCGCGCGTCGAGCTGCTCGACGATCAGTTGGGCGATCTCGCGCTCGAACGGCGTCAACTCGAGCGCCGCGAGCCACTCGTGGATGCCGTCGATCGAGCGCTCGGCCACGTCGGCGATGGTGTGGGCGCCGATCCGCACCGAGCGGGCGTCGTCGTTCAGGCGGCTGCCGCCGCACGCATCGCAGGTCTGGGCGAGCTGATATTGCCGGAGAAACACGCGGATGTACTGCTTGTAGCGCTTCTCCTCCAGGTCCCGGAGGAAGGGGAAGATCCCCACGTAGCGGCCTTTCCGGCCGTAGAGCAGCTCCCGGCGGTGCGCGGCCTTGAGCTTCTGCCACGGCTTGTCCGCGTCGGCACCGAGCTTCCGGGCAAAGTCGAGCAGCATCCGCCGGCGCGACTCGTAGCGCGGCTTGGTCCACGGATCAATCGCCCCCTGGGCGATGCTCCGCGCGGGGTCCGGCACGACGAGCGACTCGTCATATTCCAGCACGGCCCCGAAACCGTTGCACCGGCCGCACGCGCCGCGCGGGTTGTTGAAGGAGAAGAGGGCGGGGGTGACCGTTGCCGCCGGCGTGTCGCACGCGCTGCAGGCGGGAAAGCGGGTGAAGCGGAGCCGCGCCTGCCCCGCCGCGAGCGGCGTGTGGAGCACGAGCGCCACGCCCTCACCCTCCTGAAACGCGGTCGCCACCGACTCGGCCAGGCGGCCGGCGGATGCCGCATCGGCCACGAGCCGGTCCACGACGACGAGCAGCTCGTGGGCGCGAGTCAGGTCCAGACCAGCGGGGAGCTCGTCGAGGTGATGCGCGGCGCCGTCGGCCAGCACGCGGACGAAGCCGAGCGCACGGAGATTTTCCACCACCGCCTCGTGGGTCAGACGGGCGACGGGCGGGAGCGGAAAGGCCACCTGGATCCGGTCGCCCGGGACCGCGGCGAGCACGTCGTCGGCTGCGCTCTGGGGCGTGTCCCGCCGCACCGCAGCGCCGCACACCCGGCAGTAGCACCGTCCCACCCGGGCCCAGAGGAGGCGGAGGTAGTCGTACACCTCGGTCGCGGTACCGACGGTCGACCGGCTGCTGACCGTGGGGTTCCGCTGCTCGATCGCGACCGACGGCGCGATGCCCTCTAGATGATCCACCAGGGGCTTGGGCATCCGCTCGAGGAACTGCTTGGCGTACGTCGAGAGCGACTCGATGTAGCGCCGCTGCCCCTCCGCGTACAGCGTGTCGAACGCGAGCGAGCTCTTCCCCGAGCCGGAAGGTCCGGTGATGACGATCAACTCCCGGTGCGGCAGCTCGACGGTGATTCCCTGCAGGTTGTTCTGCCGGGCGTTGACGATGCGGATCATGGGGGGAAGGATAGCGGGTTCGGGAGATGTTCGGGAGACGGACGGAAGGGCGGAAGGACGGAAGGGCGGAAGGCCATAAGGGCGGAAGGCCGCATTCAAGCGGGTCTGTCATCCCGAGCGCAAGCGAGGGATCTTGCCCGGTCGAGTTCGAGCTCCGGGTGAGTAGATCCCTCGCTTGCGCTCGGGATGACAGCTGCGCTCGGGATGACAGCTGCGCTCGGGATGACAGCTGCGCTCGGGATGACGCTGCACTCGGGATGACGCTGCACTCGGGATGACGCTGCACTCGGGATGACAGTCGCGCTCGGGATAACAGCGCGCTCGGGACGACAGCGCCGGTGCCCGCCCCCCGTCCTTCCGTCTTTCCGTCCTTCCGCCCTTCCCTCCTTCCAACCTTCCGCCCTTCCCTTAACTTTCCCCCCTCATGTCCCGGTTGCTCACCCCCAGGCTCCTCCTCCGCGGTTTCGAGATTTCCGTCCTGGCCTCGCTGGTGGGGTTCGGGATCACGCTGCTGTACGGCAACGATTTCCGCGCGTTTCTGGCCGGGGTCGGCCGGATCCACTGGATCTGGCTGCTCGCCGGCGTGGGGCTCGCGTCGATGGACTGGTTCGGCGGTGGCCTCCGGAACTACGTGGTCGTGCGGCACCTCGTGCCCGACGTGCCGCTCAAGGGAATGATCCTGGCCGGCGGGATGGGCGCGTGGGCCGGCTACATCACGCCGCTCAACTCGGGCGCCGGCCCGATGACGATGTACACCATGCGGCGCTACGGCGTTCCGCTGCCGGCGGCGGTCACGTCCACGTTCATGACGTTCGTCGCGACCATCCTCTTCTTCGCGATCGCGGGACCGCTGGCGCTCCTGTTCGGAGCCGGGCGCTCGCTCGGGCAGCGGGGGAACGTCCTCGGGCTCTCGCTGTACGACCTGTTCCGCGGGAGCCTCACGATCATCGCGGGCATCGGCGTGTTGATGGCGCTCGTGATCTTCTTCCCCCGGCTCGTGCGCGACGTGCTCCAGCGGATCGCCGGCTCCATCGGCCGGCGGAGCCGGCGGATGGCGGATCGGGTGGAGCGGCTGCACCACGTGATCGACGACATTCACGCGAGCGTGATCGCGTTCAACAACCCGCGCGGGTGGCTGGCACTCCTCTGGGCCACGATCCTCTCCGCGCCGTCGCACGCCAACAAGCTCCTGGCCGGCTACGTCTCCCTCCGCGCCGTCGGTCTCCATGCCAACTTCGTGGACATCCTGCTGATCCAGACCCTGGTGATGTTTCTGCTCTACTTCGCCCCGACGCCGGGCGCGTCCGGGATCGGCGAGGTGCTCGCGGCGGCGGTCATGACCTCCTACGTTCCGCGCGAGCTCACGCCGATCTACATCCTCATCTGGCGGCTCACCCTCACCTACTTCACCCTGGGCTTCGGCTTCCTGGTCTTCTCGAGCTGGGTGCGCCGGGGACTCAAGGGCGTGGACCACGCCGTGCTGGCAGAGCCGGCCGGCTGACCGATGACGGCCCCTCACGACGAGCTGGAGCTCAGCGGCCGCCCCTACGACGCGGCACTTCTCCGCCGCCTGCTCGGCTACCTCCGGCCCTATCGCTGGCTCACGGCGGGCGCCGTGCTGATGCTCATGACGCAATCGCTGCTGGCGCTGGTGGGGCCGCGGCTCACCGAGCACGCGCTCGACGTGGCCGTGCCGAAGCACGACCTGGGGCTCCTCGGCCTCCTGGCCGGCCTCTACCTGGCCACGCTGGCGGGCGACTTCGTGGTGGAGTACGGAGGCACGCTCCTCACGGCCTACATCGGCCAGCGGGTGATGTACGATCTCCGCATGCAGCTCTTCCGCCATCTGCAGCGGCTCAGCATCGGCTACTTCGACCGCCACCCGGTGGGCCGTCTCATGACCCGCGTCACCTCGGACGTCGAAACGCTGAACGAGCTGTTCTCCTCCGGGGTGGTGACGATCTTCGGCGATGCGTTCACCCTCGTCGCGATCATGGTGATGATGCTCGCGATCGACGTCCGGCTCGCGCTGGTGACGTTCGCCGTGATCCCGCTGGTCTGGCTCACCGCCCGGGTGTTCCGCCGCCAGGTGCGCCAGGCGTTCGGCGATATCCGCGTGCGGCTCGCCCGGCTCAACGCCTTCCTGCAGGAGCGGCTGAGCGGGATGCGGGTGGTGCAGCTCTTCGGACGCGAGGAAGACACGGCCCGGCGGTTCGGGGTGCTCAACCGGGAACACCTCGACGCGCACCTGCGCTCGATCACGATCTACGCGGTGTTCTTCCCGGCCGTCGAGGTGCTCACCGCCGTGGCGATGGCCCTGCTCCTCTGGTACGGCGGCCTGCGCGTGCTCGACAGCACGCTCACGGTGGGGGTGCTGGCCGCCTTCATCCAGTATACCCGGCGCTTTTTCCAGCCGCTGCAGGACCTGTCGGAGAAGTTCAACCTGCTGCAGAGCGCGATGGCGTCGTCCGAACGCGTGTTCGCGTTGCTGGATGAGCCGGTGACGGTGCGCGAGCCGGACCACCCCCTCCATTTACCTCGGCCGGTGCGGGGTGAGGTCCGGTTCGAGGGCGTGTGGTTTCGCTATCGGCCGGACGGAGCCTGGGTGCTGCGCGACGTCTCCTTCACCGCCTCGCCCGGGCAGACCATCGCGCTGGTGGGGCACACCGGGGCGGGGAAGACCACCATCGTCAACCTGCTGCTTCGCTACTACGATCCGGAACGGGGCCGCATCACGGTGGACGGGATCGACATCCGCGAGCTCTCCACCGCGGACCTGCGCTCGATCATCGGCTTCGTGCAGCAGGATCTCTTTCTCTTTACCGGGGACATCCTGCACAACCTCACCCTCGACGCCCCGATCACGCCCGAGGCCGCCCGGCAGGCGGCCCGGCGCGTGGGCGCCGACCGGTTCATCGAGCGGCTGCCCTCGGCCTGGCACCACGAGCTGGGTGAGCGGGGCCGGAGTCTCAGCGTCGGCGAGCGGCAGCTGCTGAGCTTCGCGCGGGCGCTCGCGCTCGATCCGCGGATCCTGGTGCTCGACGAGGCCACCAGCTCGGTGGACGCGGAGGCGGAGGCCCTCATCCAGCGAGCCATCGCGGAGCTGATGGCGGGGCGGACCAGCCTGGTCGTGGCCCACCGGCTCAGCACCATCCTGCATGCCGACGAGATCCTGGTGCTTCATCACGGCGAGATCCGGGAGCGCGGGAGCCATCGGGAGCTGCTGGCCCAGCACGGGCTCTACGACCGGCTGTACCAGCTCCAGCTCCGGGGCCAGGAGGAGCGCAAGATTGCATGACCGCGTCCAAAGTTGCGGGCACCGTGGCCGGGGGATACGTTTGTGCTCGGCCGGTAATCACCTCAGGATACGATAGATGATGCAGCTCGAATTCGGCGGCGCGCGCATTCCGGTGCCCGCCGGAGAAACGATCATAGGGTCGGCGCCGGGCTGCGCCATCGTCCTGGAGGGCGAAGGCGTGCAGCCCAGGCATGCGGTTCTACAGGGCACTCCACAGGGCGCCGCGGCCATCCGCGCCGGTGATCCCGGTGCCGAGCTGATCGTCAACGGCATCCGGCTCGGCGCCGATCCCACCCCCGTGCTCCATGGCGACAAGATCCAGATCGGACCGCACGAGATCCTGGCCGTGGACAGCCGCCGGGTGGGGAACACGCAGCTGTTCGACTCGGGCGCCTTTACCGACCTGGTACCGGCGCCCCGCCCGTCGGGCCCCGCGGCGCCCGCCGGCCCGACGGGCGGGCGGGTGGTCTGCCTGACCGACGGCCGGGAGTACCTGATCACCGGCCAGACGCTGGTGTTCGGCCGGGACGCCGGCTCCGACGTGGTCGTGGGCGGCACCGAGGTGTCGCGCCACCACGCGGAGATCCAGGTGACGCCCGGCGGCTACGTCCTGGCAGACCTCAGCGTCAACGGCACCTACGTCAACGGCGAGCGCATGGGCCGCGTGCACCCGCTGGCGCGCGCGGACGTGATCCGGATCGGGCACGACGAGTTCCGCTTCTATGCCGATGCGGCGCCCCCGCCTCAGCCGCGCGGGCGCCGGAGCGTGCCGCCGGTCACGGCCGCGCAGCCGCCGACCGGAGCGGGCGCCCGGCTCTCGGACACCCTGCACGGGGTCCCGCAGTCGTCGCTCGCGGGGGCGGTCACGCCCACGACGCCGACCGCGGCGCCGCTGGCCTCGCTGCTGGTCCGGAGCGGCACGCTCAAGGGCCGCCGCCTGCCGGTCAAGGCGGCCGTGACCAACATCGGGCGCGCCGACTTCAACGACGTGGTGATCGCCGACCCCAGCGTGAGCACCAGCCACGCGCGGCTCCAGCGCCGGGACGACGTCTGGGTCCTGAGCGATCTGAGCTCCACCAACGGGACGTTCGTGGAAGGCGAGCCGCTCACGGGCGACATGGCCCTGGCGCCGGGGATGACCGTCCGGTTCGGCGAGGTGTCGGTGCTGTTCGAGCCGTTCGACGACGTCGCATCGTCCCGCCGGCCCTCCGACACCGAGGCGGCCTCGGGGAGGCTCCCGGCCGAGGAGCCCGCCGCCGACGGCTCGGCCGCGCGGCCCCGTCGTCCCATTCGCGTGACGCCGCCCCGGCCGAGCGGGCCGCCCGCCTGGCTGATCGCGCTGCTGGTCATCGCCGCCGCCGTCGCGGCCTTCCTCCTCCTGCGCTGACCGTACGGGGTCCTGTGCACTTCACCTGCGCTGCTCGCACCGATATCGGAATCGTCCGCTCCGGCAACGAGGACAACTACCTCATGCTCGCCGAGCGCGGGGTATTCATCGTGGCGGACGGGATGGGCGGGCACGCGGCGGGCGAGGTGGCGAGCGAGATGGCCGTTCGGATCACCTCCAGCCAGATCGGCTCGCTGCGCGGGCTGACCGACGAGCAGGCGAGCGAGCGGGTGAGCACCGCCATCCGCTCGGCCAACGACGCCATCTTCGAGCGCACCCTGGCCGAGCACGACAAGCGCGGGATGGGAACCACGGCCACCGTGCTCGTGCTGATGCCGGGGCGCTACCTGATCGGGCAGGTGGGCGACAGCCGGGCCTACCTGCTCCGGCAGGGCCGGTTCCAGCAGGTGACCAAGGACCACTCGTACGTGCAGGAACAGGTGGACGCGGGACTGCTGACCCCGGAGCAGGCGCGGGTGCATCCGTACAGCAACGTCATCACCCGCTGTGTCGGCGCCAGCATGGACGTGGTGCCGGATCTCTACTTCGGCGCCCTGGAGTCGGGTGACGTGCTGCTGCTCGCGTCGGACGGGCTCACGGGGATGCTGGAGGACGAGCAGCTGACCCGCATTCTCAGCGCGGACGGCGGCCCGCAGCACTGGGTGGACCGCATGGTCACCGAAGCCAACCGCCGCGGCGGGCTCGACAACATCACCGCCATTGTGGTCCGGATCGACTCGGTGGAAAGCAGCACCGGCGAGCATCCCACGCCCGCGGCGGCGGCGGGAGGGACTAGCTGATCCTTGTTGTCATCCCGAGCGGGGCTGTCACCGCGATTGCTGTCATCCCGAGCGGAGCTGTCACCGCGATTGCTGTCATCTGTCATCCCGAGCGAACGCGAGGGATCTTGCCCGGGAGTGGTTCGAGAGCCGCCGGCAAGATCCCTCGCGTTCGCTCGGGATGACAGCTCCGCTCGGGATGACAGCTCCGCTCGCGGTGACAGCTCCGCACAGGATGACAGCCCCGCTCGGGATGAGAGCCCCGCTCGGGACGACAGCAACCGGGATGACAGTCACAACAAGCCCTCTAGTGCCGCGCGAAAACCCTCGACTTCCCCTCCTGCGTAAACGCGAGCACCTCGTACGGCTCGTGCGCCGCGCCTGGCATGGCCATCCCCGGACTGCTTCCCGGCATCCCCGGCACCGCGAGCCCCGCGACGGCGGGCTTCTCGGCCAGCAGCCGGCGGAGGTCGGACGCGGGGACGTGGCCCTCGATCACGTAGCGGCCGAGCAGCGCGGTGTGGCAGGAGCGGACGTCCTTGGGCACGCCCATCTCGTCCTTGATGGCGTCCATGTTCTCATCGTCGTGGACGGCCGGCGTGAAGCCGTTGGCTTTCAGATGGTCCACCCACTTGGCGCAGCAGCCGCAACTGGCGCTCTTGTAGACGGTGATGGCGGTCCCCGTGGCGAGCGCCGGCAATGCCCAGAGCCGGCGGCCACCGATGGTCGCGAGGGCCAGGCCGGCGGCCTGGGTCATGAAGGTGCGGCGGGTGGTCATCGAGCGTTTCTCCTCTGCAACAATGATTTCTCTTCGTCGAGCCGCCGGCGGAGCTCCGCGGCCGGCCAGGTGAGCAGTTCCGGCAGACCTTCGAGCGAGCCGGGGGGCGCCTCGGCCACGAACACCCGGAGCCTCCGGGCGCTCAGGTAGAGCTCGTCGGCCACGCGAGGAAGGCCGAGCTGGCCGGCGCGGCCCGCATCGGTCAGGCGCTCGACGGCCCCTTCGCGCGTCCTGAGCGGCAAATCTACCCCGAGCATCGACGAACGCGCCGGAAAATCCAGCAGCAGGTCGCCGGGCGCAAGCCCGACCTCTACGGCCAGCGCGTCTTCCACCCGCTCCAGCAGGTCCGGGTCCTCGGCGACCCACGGCTGCGCATCGGCGGGGACATCGCTCGCGGGGAGATCGAGCGCGCGCTTGTAGAGCTTCCGGGCGCGGATGGCCGCGGCGAGCGCGTTGCCGTCGCCCGTGATCAGCCGCTCCATCAGCCCGTCGTCGGTAGCCTCGGCGATTTCCCCCACGGTGATGCTGCCGCGCGTCACCGCGCCGCGCACCGCCCGCTTGAACATGCACGTGGCCGACCGCACGGCGTGATGCCAGTAGACGTTGCGGTACATCTGATACTTGGCGAAGAGGAGCGACTCGAGCGCGCTCACGCCCTTCTCCAGCACCCCCACCTCGTCCCCGCCGGCCGGTGTCTCCACCAGCGTCAGCGTGGCGAGGAGGCG
>DATAHW010000089.1:0-81434 GCA_036262935.1 Gemmatimonadales bacterium
CATCGTCGGCGACAGCACTACGGAACTCGTGCTCGACGCCATGGAGGCGCTCGCGCCCGACTCCACGTGGGGCGCGCGCCGGGTGCGTTTCGAGCACGGGGTAGTGGTTACGGGCCCCGAGATTCCGCGCGTCGCGCGCAATCATCCGGAGGAGGCGGTGTCGCGCGAGGAGGCGGTGCGGATCTATACCCGCGGCTCCGCGTTCGCGGAGCGGCTCGAAGCGGAGAAGGGCACGCTCGTCCCCGGCCAGCTCGCGGATCTGGCCGTCCTCTCACAGGACGTGTTCACGATCCCGGTCCAGGCCCTGCCGGCCACGCGCAGCGTGCTCACCATCGTCGGGGGCGATGTGGTGTACGATGGCCTGACCGGGCCGCTCAGCGCGAGTAGTACTCCACGATCAGCGACAGCTCCGACTGCACCGGGATCTGCTCCCGCTCGGGGATCTCCGCCACGCGGGCCTGGCGGCGCTCGCGGTCGAGCTGCAGGTACGCCGGCGGCCGGGCGTTCTCCAGCGGGACGGTGAACGCCGGCATGTCCCGGCTCCTGGCCGACAGCGCGACCGTGTCGCCCGGCCTCAGCCGGTACGACGGGCGGTCCACCTTCCGGGCGTTCACCAGCACGTGCCCGTGGGTCACCGCCTGCCGCGCCGCGTAGATGCTGCGGACGAACCCTGCCCGGAGCACGACGGCGTCGAGCCGCATCTCCAGCAACTGGAGCAGCCGGACGCCCGGGTTCCCGGGCTGCCGCGTCGCCTCCGCGAAGGCATTCCGGAGCTGGCGCTCGCTCACGTTGTACTGGGCCCGCAGCCGCTGTTTTTCCACGAGTTGCTTCTTGTAGTCGCTCACCTTGCGCCGGGTGACGGCGCCGTGCTGCCCGGGCGGATTGGGCCGCCGCTCCATGATCCGCGCCGCCTTGGGCGTAAGCGCGATGCCGAGCGCACGGGCGATCTTCACCTTGGGTCCACGCTTCATCTCTCGAGCCTCGTTCGATGTTTGACAGCCCTCCGCTGGAGAGCTAGCGATGCTCCACTCGAATGGAAAGCCCGGCGTGAGGTTCGCCGCGTTTGACACGCGAACCCGGCCCGGGCACTGTGCCCTGGTGCGGAGGCGCCCCGGATGCTGCAGCACCTGCTGGACCTCGTGGCCCGGCTGGGCCACTGGAGCTATCTGATCATCTTCGCGACGGCGGCGCTCGAGTGCGCCGCCTTCGCCGGCCTGTTCGTGCCGGGCGAGAGCCTCGTGCTTGCTTCGGGGTTCCTGGCCCACCAGGGCATCCTCGGCCTCGAGGCCGTCATGGTGGCCGCGGCCCTCGGCGCCATCGCGGGCGACAACATCGGCTATCAACTCGGTGCCCGCCTCGGCCGGGAGTGGCTCCTGGCTCACGGCGCTCGGATCGGGATCACGGAGGCGCGGCTCGCCCGGGCGGAGGCGTTCTTCGGGCGGCACGGGCCCAAGGCGGTGTTCTTCGGCCGGTTCATCGGCTTCGCCCGCGCGCTGGTGCCGTTCGTTGCCGGCGCCTCCCGCATGCGCTACCGGCGGTTCATCCCCTACGACGCGCTGGGGGCCATCCTGTGGACCATCGCGTTCGTGTTGCTCGGCTTCGGCCTCGGGGCGAGCTGGCGCGTGGCGGAACGGTGGATCGGGCGCGGGAGCCTGTTCCTGGGGCTCGGCGCGGTCATCGTGGGCCTGATCGTGTGGCGCCGCCGCCGTGGCCGGGGCGGCCGCGGCTCCCGCGACGGGGTGTTGCACCCGCGTCACAAGCGCTAACTTTTTTATCCCCATTCAGCCGCGGTGCCGTGAGTCCCAGCCTCCAAGAGCAGCTGCAGACCGCCCTGGGACGGGCCTATCTCCTGGAGCGCGAGCTCGGCGGCGGGGGCATGTCGCGCGTCTTCCTGGCACTGGAGACCGCGCTCGACCGCAAGGTCGTCGTCAAGGTGCTCCTGCCCGAGCTCGCGGCGGGAGTGAACGTCGATCGCTTCCGCCGCGAGATCCAGCTCGCCGCCCAGCTCCAGCATCCGCATATCGTCCCCCTGCTCGCGGCCGGGGAAGCCGACGAGCTGCCCTACTTCATCATGCCGTTCGTGGTGGGCGAGTCGCTGCGCGCGCGCGTGGCGCGCGAGGGCGAGCTGCCGATCTCGGAGACCGTGCGCATCCTGCGCGATGTGGTCTCGGCGCTGGCGTACGCGCACGCACGCGGGGTGGTGCACCGGGACGTAAAGCCGGACAACGTGCTCCTGTCGGGCGGCGTGGCGGTGGTGACGGACTTCGGGGTGGCCAAGGCGGTGAGCGCCAGCTCGGACATCAAGGGGGCCGGCGGCGTCACCTCGCTCGGGGTGGCCCTGGGGACGCCGATGTACATGGCACCCGAGCAGGCCACCGCCAGTCCGCAGATCGACCACCGGGCCGATCTCTACGCGCTCGGCGTCGTGACCTACGAGATGCTGACCGGCCAGCCGCCGTTCGCGGGGCGCTCGCCGCAGGCCGTGCTCGCGGCTCAGGTGGTGGAGGATCCGCAGCCGGTCGAGCGCAGGCGGCCCGCCGTGCCGCCGATGCTCGCCTCGCTGGTCCACGACTGCCTGGCCAAGCGCCCCGCCGACCGGCCGCAGAGCGCAGGCGACGTCCTGCACGTGCTCGACGCCATCGCCACGCCGAGCGGGGGCACCGCGCCGACCACCGCCGTGCGCATTCGCGATACGGTGGTCGGCCGGGGGCGAAGGCGACGGTGGCCGCTGTTCGCCGCGCTCGCGGCCCTGGCGGCGCTCGTGGTGGGTGGTGCGCTGCTCCTCCGACCCGGGCCGTATGGTCCCGCGGTGCTCCTCCCGGGGCCGACGCCGGCTCCGCCGCAGCCGCCCGCCCGCGTGCCGGCGTCAGCGCCCGTGCTCGTGCCGGCCGATTCCGTCGAGACGGCAGAATCAGACGCGGCGGTGCGGGCGCCCGTGCGGCGGCCGGTCGAGAGCCGAACTCCACCCGCCGCGACTCTGCCCACGCCCCGCCGGCCAACGCGGTCGCCGCCGCCGCCGGCGGCCGCCGTGCCGGCTCCCACGACCGGACCGACCGCGCGAATCCACCCCGACTCGATCGCCGCGGCATCCATGGAGTCGTTGCCCCACGTCCGCGCCGCCGAGCCCGCTCCCGAGAGCGCGGCACCCGCTCCGGCGACTCCTCCCGCGCGCGCTCCGGCACGATCGGCCGCGCCTGCGCCTCCACCCGCGCCTCCGCCCGCCACGGCGGTGGACCCGCGCCCCGCCATCCAGGGTGCGGTGGCCGAGTACGCGGCAGCGGTGGAAGCGCAGAGTCTGAGCAGCCTTCGCGCCGTGTACCCGATGATGACCGCCGCGCAGGCGCAGGACTGGGAACAGTTCTTCAAGCTGGTGCGCGACGTGAAGGCGCAGTTGGCCATTTCGCGCCTCGAGGTGGCCAACGGCACCGCCGAGGCGCAGGTGTCCGGGACCTACACCTACCTCAACACGAGCACGCAGCGCGCCGAGCGCCAGCCGGTGTCATTCCGGGCCACGTTCCGCCGCGACGGCGAGCGCTGGCGCGTGCTCCAGATCCGCTGACGCCGCTCAGAAACCATATTCGAGTCCGACGGTCCAGATCACGTCGGCCCTGAGACCGCCCCGGTTGAGCGGCCATTCGGTGTTGCCCACCACCGTCAGGCCGGGTGCGGCGGTCAACTTCACTCCAATGGACCCGTCCACCAGGTCGTCGCGCCCATCGGGAATCTCGCTCGGGATGATGGTGCGGGTGTACGGCGCCTGGATGGTCACCGGCCCGGGCACCTGGAGCGGGCTGTCGCCCACCTGGAGCTGGGAGATCAGGTCGACCGCGAGCGTGGCCCACGGCGCCAGCAGGTGATCGAACCCCACGGTGCCGAGTACCGCGTCGCTCTCGAAGTCGCCCCCGCGGTAGAGATAGCCGACGTTGGCGTGCGGCGAGAAACTGCCGAACCGGGCCGACACGATCGCCAGCCCCCGCGCCGCCCAGGCACCCGAGCCAAGCAGATCCGATTCGCTCCCGGTGGGGAAGCGCACGTCGGCGAGTACGCCGACCGCCACCGGATCGCCGCGCCGGAGATTGAGCTTGACTCGCGCGTCCACGTCGCCCAGCCCCGTGGCCGAGCCGCGCACGAACCGTGAGGCGGTCAGGACGGGGCTTTCCGGGGTGCCGCCGAAGAAGTGCACCGCCGGGGGCGGCCCGAACGGGTTGATCTGCGCATTGGTCGAGCCCTCGATCGACGTGGTCACGATGGGGAGCACCACCCCGACGTCCAGCCGGTCGGAGAGGCCATAGGTGACGAGGAACGAGGTCACGGTGAGCTTGACGTCGAGCGCGAGGTCGAGGCTGATCGTCTCGTTCTCCACGGAGGGCACACCCAGCAGGGAGCAGTCGCCGCCGGCGATCGAGTCGCACCCCGGAAAGTCCGTATTGGCGTGGGTGAAGGTGAAGTGAATGTCATCGAGGCTCACGCCGCGCATCGTCTTGAAGTTGACGCCGGTCCGGCTCAGTCCCGCGAGCACCCGGCCGCGGCCCAGCGTCTGCGCCCGCTCGCCGAACACCGGACCGGCCGACGTCGAGGTCCGCATCGGCGTGCCGCCTTCGAAGCTGAAGGTCGAGCCGCCGCTGGTGGAGCTCACCGGCACGTTGGCCACGTTGCTGCCGATGGAGTTGGTCAGGAACGAGATCACCGTGCCGTTGCTGGCCACGGCCGAAGGGATGAAGTGGTTGCCGTGAATCTGGATGTTCACGGGGTTGTTGGGGTCGCCCGAGCCGCCGAGGAAGAGTGGATCGTGGCCTGGTCCGAAAATGAAGAGATCGGAGAGCTCGTCGCGGAGGTGCTGGGCGGCGAGCGGCCGGGGGGCGAGCACGCAAAGCGCGGACGTACACAGCGCGAACGTCAGGACGAAGCGACGCATGTGGCGCTCCTGCGGAGCGGGAGGACGAAGACGTGTGCGCGGCAGCAGCTACATTATATGCGTCCGCCCGCGCCGCCACGCCATCCCGGGCCCGGGCGGCAACCCGCTCCCGTGAGGACCGATGTCCGACGAGAAGCTCCGCGCCGTGGTGGAAGAGATCCAGGCGCAACTGGCCAGTGCCGAAGGCCTGCCCCCCGGGACGCGACGCTCGCTCGAGGAGCTGGTGCGCGACCTCGGCGCGCTGGCCGCCCGTCCCGCCGGGCCGCCTCCCGGGGACGACGACTCCATCCGCGAGCGGCTCACCGATGCCATGCGCCGGCTGGAGGCGTCGCACCCCGTCCTCTCGACGACCCTCGGCAACGTGGTCGACGCACTCGCGTTCTTCGGGCTCTAGCCCGGGGCGATGCTGACCGCGCTATCTGAACGTGCCCGGGCTCACCTGGTAGGCAAGATGGTAGCTGCCCGCTTCCTCCTCCGGCGCCCAGAAGCCGAGTTGCTCGGCCCAGCGCGTGGTCTGGAGGCGGCGGCCGCGAAGGGTGAGAAAACCGCCGGCCCACGCGGTGACGACGCCCAGGCGCCGGAGATCCGCCAGCCCGCGCGGCGTGGCCCCCGCCCGCTCGGCGACGATGCGCCCCGCCGCCACGGGGCCGATGCCCGGGACCCGAAGGAGCTCCGCCCGCTCCGCGCTCGTGACTTCCACCGGGAATCGCTCCGGATGCGCCAGCGCCCACGCGATCTTGGGGTCGGTGGCGAGCGGAAGGTTGCCGCTTGGCTCGTACACGACCTCCTCGGCGGCGAAGCCGTACGCGCGCAGCAGGTGCTCGGCCTGGTACAGCCGGTGCTCGCGCAGCGCCGGGGCGGCGGGCACCGACTCCATCGGCGTGTCGGTGATCGGCCGAAAGGCGCTGAAGTGCGCGTGGTGGATGGCCCCGCCGGCCTGCAGCCGCGCCACCGAGTCGATCAACGTACGGTCGGTGTCCGGCGTGGCGCCGACCACGAACTGCATCGTCATCCCGGCGGCGCCGCCGGGGCGGAGCGGGTCCGCGGGCTTCCCGTGGGCCCGCGCCGTTCGCTCCCCGATCACCAGCGAGCGGACCCGTTCGAGATCGGCCAGCGCCACCGGCAGGCTCTTCTCGGGGGCAATCTGTGCGAGATGCTGCCCGCACGGTGCCTCCAGATTGAGCGAGACCCGGCTGGCGAGCGCCGTCAGCCGCTCGATCTGCGCGGTCTCGGCACCGGCCACGAGCTTCACGTGGATGTACCCGCCGAAACGGTGCCGCTGGCGCAGCAGCTCCAGCGCCTCGATCAGACCGTCCATGACCTTGACCGGGTTGCTGGGGATTCCCGTGGTCACGAAGAGTCCGTCCACCCATCCGCGCTGCCTGGCGCCCAGGAAGATGCGCACCAGCTCCGCCGGCTTGAGCAGGGTGCGTGGCAGCTCCCGGTCGCGCCGCATGGGACAGTAGTGACAGTTGTAACTGCAGGCGTTCGTCATCAGTATCCGGAGCAGGCGCGTGCCCGGCCCGGGGCCGGGCCGGAGACTCCGGATATTGAGCGGACCGAGCGCGCCCGCTTCCCGCGCGTGCCGCAGGCGCGGCGGCACGCCGTCACGGTCGTCGGCCGCGAGCGACATCAGGGTATCGAGCTTGTGCTGGAGATCGGTATTGCGTGGCATGGCGGGCTCCCGGGAGGCTCTCCTCCACAGTACCCGAAGAAAGGCCGAAACACAATGGACCACGCCCTCCGTGAGCAGATCGCCGGGTGCCTCGGGTGGGAGGAGGCGCACGCGAGCTTCGATAGCGCGGTGGCCAACCTGCCCGTGGACGCCCGCGGCCGTACGCCCGCGGGGCTGCCGTATTCGCCGTGGCAGTTGCTCGAGCATCTGCGGATCGCGCAGCACGACATTCTGGATTTCTGCCGCAACCCCGACTATCGCGAGCTGTCCTGGCCGGACGACTACTGGCCCGCGGCGGCGGCCCCGCCTTTTGCCGCTGCCTGGGACGAGAGCATCCGGCAGTTCCGGGAAGACCGGGCCGCGCTGCAGGCGCTGGCCCGCGACAGCGCGGTCGATCTCGGCGCCCGGATCCCGCACGGAACCGGCCAGACGTATCTGCGGGAGCTGCTGCTCGCGGCCGATCACGCGGCGTACCACGTGGGGGAGCTGATCGTCGTCCGCCGGCTGCTCGGTGCCTGGCCGAGCGGGGGAGGGAAGCCGTGAAAAAGTTCGGCGTCGCCCTCGGCGCGCTGGCGACCGGGGCGGGGACCGTGGCCGGCATCGGCGCCTGGCGCTGGCGGTCGGCCACCGCGGCGCTCGTGGGCCGGCTCCGCGCGGGCGCGCAGACAGAGGGCATCCAGGCGGGGCTCACCGCGCGGGAGCGTGACGAGCTGCCGGGCCCGGTCGCCCGGTATTTCCGCGCCGTGCTGCCCGACGGGGCTTCCCCCGTCCGCTACGCGAGGCTGGAGCAGCGCGGCGAGTTCCTTCTCCGACCCGGACCCAACGGCTGGCGGCGGTTTCACGCGGTCGAGCATTTCACCGCCCGCCCGCCTGGCTTCGTGTGGGATGCGCGCATCCGCATGGCGCCGGGGCTCGACGTGATGGTGCGCGACGGCTTCGTCGAGGGCCGCGGCACGACGCTGGGCAGCATGCTGGGGATCTGGCGCGTGGCCTCCGCTGAAGGCACGCCGGAGATTGCTGCCGGTGCCCTGCAGCGGTACCTGGCGGAGGCGGTGTGGCTACCCACGGCCCTCCTGCCGAGCGCGGGCGTGACGTGGCGACCGCTCGATGGCGCGGGTGCCCGGGCTACGCTCACCGCCGGCGGAACCGCGGCATCCCTGGATTTTCATTTCGGTGCGGATGGCCTGCTCGAGCGGGTGTACGCCGCCGCGCGCGAGCGCGACATGGGCGGCGGCCGCACTGTTCCGACGCCCTGGCAGGGCCGCTTCTCACGCTATGCCCGCCGGGCCGGGCTCCGCATTCCGCTGGCCGGCGAGGCGGAATGGATTCTCCCGGAGGGACCGCGACCCTACTGGAAGGGCGAGATCACCGGCGTGGCGTACGAGCAGGACGGGCGGGCCGCGGTGGCGCAGCCCGCGGGGCGCTGACCGGTGACCACCGGCACCGTCGCGGCGAAGCCGGCGGCCCGCCCCGCCACGGCGGACGATTCCGAGCGGATCGGCGCCACCCGCTGGCTCATCCTCCTCGGCCTCATCACCGCGGCGATCATGGAGGTGCTCGACACCACCATCATCAACGTCGCGCTCCCGCAGATGGCCGGAAACCTCGGCGCCACCATGCAGGAGATCAGTTGGGTGAGCACGGGCTACATCCTGTCCAACGTGGTGGTCCTCCCCATGACCGCGTTCTTCACCGAGCGGTTCGGGCGGCGACGCTATCTGACGGCCTCCATCATCCTGTTCGCCGTCGCGTCGTTTCTCTGCGGCACCTCGCATTCGCTGGTGGAGCTCGTGATCTGGCGCGTGGTGCAGGGCGCGGGCGGCGCCGCGCTGCTCTCCACCGCGCAGGCGACGATCCGCCAGATCTTCCCGCGCGACCAGCAGGGTCTGGTGCAATCGGTCTTCCTGCTCGGCATCATCGTGGCGCCGACGCTGGGCCCCACGCTGGGGGGCTGGATCACCGACAACTACACCTGGAACTGGTGCTTCTTCATCAACGTCCCGATCGCCATGACGTCCACCTTTCTGGTGACGACGTTCCTGCACGATCCGCCGGGCCGGCGGCGGGCCGGACGGGTCGACTGGCTCGGTATCGGGCTGCTGACGGTCGGGCTCGGCGCGCTGCAGTACGTGCTGGAAGAGGGGAATCAGGACGACTGGTTCAGCAGCGCCACCATCCTGCGGCTCTCGATCCTGGCGGCCGTGTGTCTGGTGACGATGGTCTGGTGGGAGCTGACGCCGCGCAACAAGCATCCCATCATCAATTTCGGGGTGCTGCGGAACCGGGAGCTCGCGGCGTCCATCTTCCTGTTCATCGCGCTCGGCTTCGGGCTCTATGGCGGCGTATTCATCTTCCCGCTGTTCACCCAGAACCTGCTGCACTTCACGCCCACCGAGACGGGCCTGGCGCTGCTCCCGGGCGGTCTCGCTACAGCCGTGACGGCGCTCATCTGCGGTCAGCTCCTCAACGGTCCCCGGCCGCTGGTGGATTCGCGAGTCCTCATCGCGCTGGGAGTGGCGATCTTCGTCGCCTCCATGTGGGACCTGGGACACCTCACGACCGCCGCGGGCGAGCCGGACGTGCGTCTCGCGCTCATCGTCCGCGGCGCCGGCCTGGGGTTCCTCTTCACACCGATCAACCACGTCGCCTATGCCAGTCTCAAGCCGGCGGAGGCGCAGCAGGCGTCGGGGCTGATCAATCTCGCCCGTCAGCTCGGTGGGTCGTTCGGCATCGCCATCCTGATCAACTACGTCACGGTGCACACCCAGTACCACCGGGTGGACCTGCTGGCCAACGTGTATCCGGGACAGCCGCTGATGGACGAGCGGCTCCGGGCCCTCACGGCGGGTCTCGTGGCCCACGGGTACAACCCCGAGGCGGCGCAGCGCGGGGCGCTGGCGCTGCTGGATCAGCAGGTCATGCGGCAGGCCTCGATGCTCAGCTACAACGATGCGTGGATGCTGCTGTTGATCACCTTCGTCGTCGTCTCGCCCGCGATCCTCCTGCTCCGGCGCCATCGCGGCGCCGCCGCGCCGGTGGATGCCCATTGACCGGCCAGGCACCGCGCCGGCCCCGCCGTCCGAACGTGAGCGCCGGGCTGCTCCTCTTTCGCCGGCCGGATGGTGAGCTGACGCTGTTCCTAGCCCATCCCGGAGGCCCATTCTGGCGCGACCGGGACGCGGGCGCCTGGACGATCCCCAAGGGGATCGTCAATCCGGGGGAAGCGCTGCTGGACGCGGCATGCCGCGAGTTCGAGGAGGAAACCGGAATCCAGGCCGCGGGCCCCTTCCTGCCGCTCGGCAGCGTGCGGCAGAAGGCGGGCAAGGTGGTGCACGCCTGGGCGTGGGAAGGCGACGCCGATCCGGATCGGGTGACCAGCAACTCCGCCCGCACCGAATGGCCGCCGGGCTCCGGGCGATGGATCACGTATCCCGAGGTGGATCGCTGCGCCTGGTTCGAGGCGCGCACCGCCCGCGTCCGGATCAACCCGGCGCAGGCGGAGCTCATCGATCGGCTGGAGGCGGTGCTTGGGGGGAAACCAAGTCGTGGGTCATGAGTCATGAGTCGTGAGTCGAGGAGTATCACGACTCACGACTCACGACTCCACTAGGGCGTAACGGTATTCACCGGGTACGACACCGGCAGATCCTGCCCCTCGGCAATCACGTCGGCTTCCACCAGCGGGCAGGTCGGGTGACCCCACCCGCTCGCGCTCTTGCCGTTGGCGTCGATGTCGAACACGATGTTGTCGTACCCGCTCAGCGGATCCACCCCGCCAGGCACGTAATCCAGCCCGAGCCCGTCCCGAGTCTTCCACGCGATGCTGTGGTCGGCGCAGGACGTGTCGCCGCTCACGCCGATCGCGCCGATGATGGCGCCGGTCGCGTCATACAGCGCCAGCCCGCCGCCGAACACGTTCACCCCGCCGATCCGCTTCCCGAGCATGTAGTCGGCCGTCGTGCCGTAGTCGTTGGCATTGCCGCCGTACGCCGCGTCGGTATTGACCGGGTTGCTCGTCTCCAGACCGAACAGGCTCCCGCCCGGCTGCACCGCGCTGTACAGGTTGGCGGTGGCCAGCGCGAGATCGCTGAGGCTCAGGCTGTTCGCGGTGTTGGCCTTCTGCGCCGAGATGGCGCGGGAGGCGGGCCACTGATCGTCTTCCTTCGTGCCGGTGTACGCGATCGCCCGGACGATGCCGCTCCGGTCCACCACCGTCGCCCACATGTTGAGGCGGAACCCCTTGTTGTCCGTTGCCTGCGCGGCTTTGAGCTGTGCCAGGAGCTGGTCGTGCGTCGGCAGGTTCGCGCTCCCCTCCGGGCCCACGGTGCCGGTGATGCCGCCGCTGTTGTCGTCGTCGCTGCAGGCGGCGGCGCCCAGCACCAGCCCGCCGGCGGCAAGCAGCGCAAGCGCCCGCCGTCCTCGGATGAAGTAACGGATCATTGGAGCATGGCCTTTCACTCGGGTGAACCGCGCGTGCGGGAGGAACCGCTCCAGGCTGCCGCGCGCACGCGCGCGTCGCCCGTCCTGCGGGCCAGGCGGCCCGGTCGTACGGAGCAAGAGCCCGCCGGTGGACCGGGACCGTGGCTTGGCGCCCCCGCACTTCGCGGGATGGCAAGTTCACATTGATGGAGCGGTGCGGCGGGAACATAGGAACCGCACGGCAGGCGGTCAAGCCTGGGCAGGCACTGCGGGCGCGCTCAGCGCGTCGTGAACTCCTCCGTTCCGCAGTAGTTGAGGAACGCCACCAGCTCCTCCGCCTCCTCTGCCGTGTTCACCATGATGATCGTCTGGCCGCGCTGCGCGAAGGGGATGAAGGCCAGGCCGCCGCGACCCGGCTTCTTGAGCGGCCGAGTGCCGACCCGCCACGGGCCGCCTTGCAGGAGATCGGTCCTTGGGCCGCCGGCCAGGACTTCGGACACGAACCGGCGCAGCAGCGCGGAGTCACGCCGCTGCCGCCCGCGTGGCTTTCGCTGGTGGGTGATGAGGGCGGCAAGCTCGAGCGCCGCACGCTGACAGAAGGTCTGCGCCGCAAGCTCTTCCATAGTGTTCTCCCGAGGACTCCTTCTAAATAGATGCTGGGCGCCTCGCGCAATGTGACCGGCGTCACGCGATGTTCGGCGCTCGCCTTGGTCACGATGCAATCATACTCCCGGGAAGTGGATCACGCATTGAGCTGCCGGGCCATTATCTATCTTCCCATCGGGCGCCTCAGCCTGGCTGCCAGTCGGACTGCAGGGATTGGCACCGTGCGGCCGATCTGTGTACCGGGGCGGGTCGCCGGATGGTTGACGTCCTTCTGCTAGCGTGAGACCTCGTCTACTGGATGGTTGCATGAGCGGAATCCGACGGCTGCTGCCGGTCTGCCTGTGGTTGGTTGCCGCCTGCGCGGGCGATCCGAGCGGGCCTGTCACGGGCAGCCTCGATGTGGCCGTATCGGGCCTCCCCGATGGGACGGCCGCCGCGGTCAGCGTGAGCGGGCCGGGCGGCTATACCCACGACGTGATCGGCTCGGAAACACTCGCGGGCCTCATGCCGGGCGCGTATACCGTGACGGCCGCCGTGGTCAGCAGTGGCGGGTACGTTTACCGGCCGGCACAGGACACCCAGTCGATCACGGTGACGGAAGGCGCGGCCGCGGCCTCCGCACAGGTGGCGTACGGCGCGGCCGGGGCCACGCTGGCCATCTCGGTAGCCGGGCTTCCGCCCGGAGCTTCCGCGGCCGTCACGGTCACCGGACCGAACGACTTCTCCCAGCCTGTTGCCGCCACGGCCACCCTGTCCGATCTCCCCGCCGGCGTCTACACCGTGACGGCCGAGAGCGTGACATCCGCCGGGGTCACGTACTCGCCCACGCCTGGAGCGCAGGCGGTCACGCTTCCCGAGGGCGGCAGCGCTCTCGCGCAGGTGAGCTATGGCGAGGGCGCCGCCGTGGGGCTCAACCTGCGGATCGACGGGATGTATCTCACGCAGAGCGTGCAGACCTACGCCGGCACCGTACCGCTGGTCGAGGGCCGGGATGGCTTCCTTCGCGTGTTCGTCACCGCCAACCAGGCCAACGCCGCGACGCCCGGGGTGGATGTCCGCTTCTATGACAACGGTGCGCTGGTGAATGAGCTCGCCATCGCCGCGCCGGGGGCGTCGGTCCCGCTCTCACCGAACGAGGGACGCCTCGGCGCATCCTGGAATGTGCCGGTGCCCGGGGCACTCATCCGGCCCAACCTGTCCATCGTGGCCACGGTGGATCCCGCCAACGTCATCCCGGAGGCGGATGAGACCGACAATGTATTCCCCGTCTCAGGCACGCCGCTGCCCCTGGACGTGCGGACGACGGCGCCGTTCAGCGTGCGGTTCGTCCCCATCATCGAGAGCGTGAACGGCAGGCGCGGGAACGTCTCCAACGCCAACAAGGCAGATTTTCTCACGGCGGCCATGAGACTGCACCCGCTCGCAGCGTACGACGCAGACCTCCGCGCTCCCTACACGACCTCCCAGCCCGCGCTGCAGCCGGACAACGGCAACAACGCGTGGACCCGGGTCCTGAGTGAGCTCGACGCGCTCCGCCTGGCCGACGGCAACTCACGGTACTACTTCGGCGTCGTGGACCCCACGTACACCAGTGGCATCGCCGGGATCGGATACATCGGCGGCAGGGCGGCCGTGGGCTGGGACCTGCCCGGCGCCGACTGGGTGGCCGCCCATGAGTGGGGGCACAACTGGGGGCGCCAGCACGCGCCGTGCGGCAACCCGTCCGATGCCGACCGGAACTATCCCTACCCCGGCGGAGTCATCGGCGTCTATGGATTCGATGTCGCGGCGCAGTCGCTCAAGCCGCCCAGCTCCACCGACATCATGGGCTACTGCGGCAACGAGTGGATCAGCGACTACACCTACACCGGGGTGCTCGCGTGGCGCCTGGCGCGCGCCGATGTGCCGGAAGCGGTCGGTCAGTCCGTGCAGCCCTGTCTGCTCGTGTGGGGTCGCATCGAGGACGGGCAGCCGGTGCTGGAGCCGGCGTTCCAGGTGGTCACGCGGCCGGTGCTCCCCGCGGGCGGTGGGCCGTACAGCGTCGAGGGCAGCGCGGCCGACGGCTCGGCGCTGTTCCACCTGAGCTTCGCCGCCGAGCGGGTGGCGGACGATCCGCGCGGCGGGGAACACTTTGCATTCGCGATCCCGCTGCCGCCGGTCCAGGCTGCCCGGCTCGAGGCCATCCGCCTGGCCATCCCGGGCCGCCCCATGGTCTCCGTACGGGCCGCCGCCGGCGCGGTGGCCGGGCCGGCGCTCGACGTGCGCACCACGCGCGTGTCGCCGGACCGGGTGGCGCTCCGGTGGGATGCGGCGCGGCATCCGATGGTGATGGTCCGTGATCCGGGCACCGGAGAGATCCTCTCGTTCGCGCGGGGTGGCGCCGTGGAAGTGGCCACCGACGGCGCCGATCTTGATCTGCAGCCCTCCAGCGGCGTCGGCGGCCCGTCGTTCCGGGTCGCGGTGCCACGATGAGGGAAGTCATCGCGGCGCTGGGCGCACTGGCCCTCGCAGCCGGCTGCAGCCGGCCATCCGCCGATGTCGAGCCGGGCGCCCCGCGCGCCCGGGCCAGCGCATCCGATTCGGCGCGCATCTCGCTCGAGCGGCGGCCCTGCTTCGGCACCTGCCCGGTGTACACCGTTACCCTGGAGGGGTCGGGAGTGGTGCGCTTCGAGGGCGTCCGGTTCGTCAAGGACACCGGGACGTCCGTCGGCACCGTGCCGCCGGCTCGAGTGGACAGCCTCCTCGCGGAGCTCGAGGCCGCCGGGTATTTCACCTTCGCGGACCGGTACGCCATGGGCGAGCCGACCTGTCCGCGTTACGCGAGTGATCTCCCTACCATCATCACCCAGGTCCGCATTGGCGCACGGCTCAAGCGCATCGAGCACAATCGCGGCTGTGCCGATGCGCCGGAGCGCCTGTCCATGCTCGAGCGCCGCATCGACGAGGTGGCAGGGACGGAGCGCTGGGTGGGCAAGTAGGGCCGCATCCCACTCCGCTCCGTGCCGCTACGGCGTATACCGCTCGACCGTCTTAAGGTCGCTCGAGCCGCTCCGACCGCCGATTCCGTAGAGCAGCCCGGCGATGGCACCCGCTCCCAGCCCCGTCCGCGCGGTCGGCATCGAAGCCTTCGTGCTCCAGGCATTCGTGGCCGGGTCGTAGACCAGCGTGGTCGCCAGCGGATTCCCCGCGCCGTCCGTTCCGCCAACCACGAACAGCTTGCCATTGATTACTGCGCCTGCCGCGCCGAAGCGTGCCCCGGGCATGGCGGCCTTGGTGGCCCACGTGTTCGTGCCCGGGGTGTAGACATGGAGTGTCGCGCTGGCCAGGCCCGCGGCGCTCTTGCCACCGGCCACGTAGAGCTTCCCGCTGATCGCGCCGACGACCGGATACCCGTGGCCGGCGGGCGCTCCGGCGCGTGCCGTCCAGCTATTGCTCGACGGCGTGTAACGGTGGAGCAGGCCCTTGAAGCCGCTGGTGTTGTCGCATCCGGTCAGGACGTAGAGCAGGCCGCCGATCACCGCGGTGCCGCCGCAGCCGCTCGGGATGGGGAGCGCTGCCTTCGTGCTCCAGGCGTTGGTCGAGAGATTGTACGCGAAGAGCGTCCTCGTGGGCGTGCCCGCCGCGTTGCGCCCGCCGGGCACATAGAGCAGGCCACTGATCGGGGCGGCCCCGTCGCCGTCGTAGCGAGCGTTCGGAAGCACCGCCTTGGTGCTCCACGCGTTCGTGCCGGGACTGTAGGCCGTGACCGAGGTCAGGGTACTCGTGCCGCTCGTTCCCCCGATGGCAAACAGGAGACTCTTGGCCGTGCCGAGCGCAAGCGCCGAGCGGGCGGCGGGGAGCGCGGCCCGGCTCCCCCAGGCATCGGATGGCGGGGGCGCGCCCCGGCCGATCGTGACCTGGAACCCGGTCGAGGTCTGCGCGGTCACCGCGACGCTGATGGCGTTCGCCGGGTCGGTGAACGTTTCCCCCGCGACCCACTGCGCTCCGGCATCGTTCGCGTCGCCGTTGCCGTCCGCGTCCACCACCTGCGCCACGCGGTCGCTCAACGCGGGGTTGACCCGGTGCAGCACCACCGCGTTGCCGGGAACGTGGCTGTCATAGTTCCCCACCAGGCGGCGGACCTCGACCGTGTAAAACTGTCCGGGCGCGTTGTCGATGGGGATCTGGGCCATCAGGTAGTTGCCTGTGCCCGGCTGCGCCAGTCGCTCGATGGTGATCGTCTGGCTGGTGTTGGCGGCGACGGTGAGTTTCCGGGCGGGCGCGATCCAGCCCAGCAGGTCCTTGTGGTAGCTGATCGTGTGCTCCGGAATGTAGGTGCCCTGCACCTCATCGTGGAACACATACGAGTTGCTCATGACATCCCAGCGCGAATCGTAGGTCTCCGCGTACGGGCCGGAAGAGTGTGGCAGACCGAGGGAGTGCCCCTCCTCGTGCGTGTACACCGCCAGATCTGCCCAGTCGGCCATCCAGGTCACCCCATAGCTCCGGGTCTGCCCGTCCAGCGTGATCGTCCGGGTGCCGCCCCACGAGCAGCAGTCCAGCACCGCGTTGAACTGCATGTTGATCCCGTAGTACTGCGGAAAGTCGACGGCGGCATCGGCTGCGGCGATGCAGTCGGTGGCAAGCGCGTTCAGATCCGCCGTCGTCGAGGAGACGTAGTGGGCGCGGGGCTGTGGCAGGGTGTACCACCCCATCGCCGTGCTGCCCAGAACGTTCATCTGGCCGAACGATTGTTCGGGCCAGTGGTGGTTGAGGCCGGGGTAGGCGGTGCCGGCGGCCCAGGTCTGATAGGTGGCGAGCGGATGCGGCTCGCTCGAGACGTCCGAGAACTTGCAGCCGATCGTGATGTACGCATAGGAGCCGATTCTCGGAGGCGCGGCGGCCGCGGTCGCGGCGCCGGGCGCGGACTCCAGTGCGATGGACCGCGCCTGCAGCCGGCCGCTCGCGGTGCGCTCTCCCGCGACGCGTACCCGCTTCCGGTCCAGCGCCAGCGGCCCGCCCAACTCAGCCACGTTGCTCGCCTCCAGCGAGAGCTCGGTGACATGCCCCTGGTCGTCCACCAGCTCGTGCCGCACGCGCGCGGAGCCGATGGCGCCTCGCGGATCGCCCCAGCGGGTGTGGAACCAGCCGGTGAGCTGACGCGACGCCGTCTGCTGCAGTTGGGGTGAATGCTCGTCACTGGGAGTCGTGGTCTCGTCGCGGCACGCCGTCAGCCCGGCGGCGAGTGCCAGGGCCACCAACGCAGATTTGCTCATGGCGTCTCCTCGCTCCGTCGGAGCCGTCCGGCCGCGGCTGGGACACAGCGGCATGGGGTGAAGCATCGGATGTGATTGCGTTGATATAAAACGGGTGGGACGAGCAGTTTTGCGGCGGCGCGACCACCCGCCGCCCCTCCGGTCAGCCCCCAGGCTCCAGCCGGTCCCGGACTGCGTCGCCCAGCAGCGTGGCCGCCACCACCACCACCACCAGCGCCACGCCCGGTGCCGTGGCCACCCAGGGCGCGTTGACCAGCGTGTCACGCCCCGAGGCGATCAGGTTGCCCCAGGACGGGGTCGGCGGCTGCACGCCGAGGCCGAGGAACGAGAGCCCCGCCTCGAGCAGGATCGCGTTGCCGAGGCCGAGCGCCGCCGCGACGATCACCGGCGTGAGCGCGTTCGGCAGGATGTGCCGCAGCAGGATGCGGAGGTCGCGCGCGCCCAGTCCCGTCGCGCTCTCCACGAACGGCCGCGCGCTCAGCGCCCGCACTTCCGCATGGACCAGCCGCGCGATGGTCATCCACCCCGTGAGCCCCAGCACCACGATCGTGAGCCCCGCGCTCGGCTGCCAGAGCGAGGCGAGCAGCAGGAGCAGCACCACACGCGGCAGCGCGAGCGCGAAATCGGTCACGCCGAGGAGCGTCACCCCGACCCACCCGCGCCAGTAACCCGCCGCCGCGCCCACCGCCATGCCGATGGCGACCGAGAGCACCGTCGCCAGGGCACCCACGCCGAGCGAGACCCGGGCGCCGTACACCAGCCGCGCCCACACGTCGCGGCCGAAGCGATCGGTGCCGAGCAGGTGAAAGCTCCCCTGCAGGTCCCTGGCGAGCGGCGGCAGGAACCGGGTGGCCACGAGGTCGTGCTGCGCGATCGGGTCGCCCGCGAGCAGCGGGGCCAGCAGGGCCGCGAGCACCGCGAGGGCCAGCAGGGCGGCGCCGGCACGTGCGCGGCGGTCATCGAGGAGCCTCCGGGCCTCGCCTCTCATCGGGCGCGCGGATCCACCCAGCTCACCAGCGCTTCCGCCAGCAGGTTCCCCAGCACGACGAGCACCGCGCTCACCGTCGTGGCGGCCATGACCACCGGGTAGTCGCGCGCCTGCACCCCCTCGACCAGCACGCGGCCCACGCCGGGCCAGGCGAAGATCGCCTCGATGAACACGGCGCCGGAGAAGAGGGCGGGGAGGGAAAGGCCAAGCAGGGTGACCACGGGGATGAGCGCGTTCCGGAGCACGTGGCGGAGCGTCACCCGCGTGTCGCTCAGGCCCTTCGACCGTGCCACGGTCACATATGGCGCGCCCGCCACGTCGAGCATGGCGCCGCGGACGAACCGCGCCGTCCCGCCGATGCCCACCAGCGTGAGCGTGGCGAGCGGCAGCGCGAGGTGACGGAGGCGGTCGGCCACCTGAGCCGCGGGCGGCAGAAAGTCGGCATCGAGTCCCGTCGCGCCGAACGCCGGCAGCAGGCGAAACCGGTAGGTGAAGACCATCACCAGCATGAGGCCGAGCCAGTAGCCCGGCAGCGCGAACAGGGTGACGCTGGCGATCGAGAGCGCCGTGTCCAGCCGCCCTCCACGCGCGGCCTGCACCACACCCACCGCGATCCCGATGAGGTAGCTCAGCACCAGCGAGAGCCCTACCAGCTCCACCGTCGCGGGCCACGCCGCGCCGAGCATCGTCCGGACCGGGCGGCCCGAGGCGATGCTGGTGCCCCAGTCTCCGCGGGCGAAGCGGCCGAGCCAGGCGGCATACTGCGCGGTGACCGGCCGGTCGAGCCCGAGCGCGTGGCGCTGCGCCTCGAGCTGCTCGGCCGTGGCGGCCGGGCCGACCAGCAGCAGGGCGGGGTCACCCGGGGCGAGGCGGATGAGCGCGAACATCAGCGTCACGACGCCGAGCACGACGCCCAGGCCGCTGAGCGCGCGGCGAGCCAGCGGAAGCATGGGCTGCAAGATACCTTTCGCCGTGCCCCGCTGCCTCGTCGCCCTGACGCTCTCGCTCGGCGCCCTCGCCGGCTGCCAACCCCCCGCCGCCCGGCGCGGCCCCACCGTCCTCTTCGCCTCCGGCGCCGATCTCCAGAGCATCAATCCGCTGCTCACCCTCCATCCCCTCGCGCGCCAGGTGCAGCGGTACGTCCTGTTCACCACGCTTGCCCGCTACGACTCGGCGCTGGTGCCGCGGCCGTATCTCGCGCGCGAGTGGAGCTGGTCGGCCGACGGCCGTGCGCTCACCTTCCGGCTCGCGCACGGGGTGCGCTGGCACGACGGCGCGGCCACCACGGCGCGCGATGTCCGCTGGACGCTCGATGCCGCGCGCGATCCGGTCGTGGGCTACCCCCGCGCGGCCGAGCTCGCCGGGCTCGAGAGCGTCGCGGCGGTGGACGACTCCACGGTTACCCTCCGCTTCATCGCGCCGCCGGGCCGCGTGCCCGACGTGCTGACCGATCTCGCCATCCTCCCCGCGCACCTGCTCGATACGGTGCCACGCGAGCGGCTGCGCCGCGCGGCCTGGAACGAGCAGCCGGTCGGGAACGGTCCCTTCACGTTCGTCTCGCACCAGCCCAACCGCCGCTGGGTGTTCGCCGCCAACCCCGATTTTCCCGCCGCGCTCGGCGGCCCCCCGCGGCTCGAGCGGCTGATCCTGGTGGTCGTGGACGAGCCCGCCACCAAGCTGGCCGCGCTCACCGCCGGCGAGCTGGATTTCGCGGGGATCCAGCCGGCGCACGCGAGCTTCGTCGCGCGGGATCCGGCGCTGGCCATCCTGAGCTATCCGCTGCTCCTCACCTACGGCATCGTGCTCAACACCCGGCGGGCGCCGTTCACCGATCTCGCGACCCGGCGCCGGATCGACGCGGCGATCGACCGCCGGGAGATCGTGGACGGCTATCTGTACGGCTACGGAACGCCGGCGCGTGGCCCCGTGCCTCCAGGGGTCCCCGGCTATGTTCCGGTGGCGCCGAGCACGACACCGGCGCACAGGGCCGGGCCGCCGTTCGGGTTCGAGCTCCTGACGGTGGGGAGCGGTGAGGCGCCGCTGGAGCAGATGGTGCAGGCGCGGCTCCGCGCGGCGGGAATCGACGTCAGGATTCGCCAGCTCGAGCTGTCGGCCTTTCTGGCGCGGGTCTACGGCCCGGCGCACGACTTCGATGCCGCCGTTCTCGGGATCACCGGCGACGCGGGCCTCGCGTATCTCGGCCCGCTCGCGGCGCTCGCCGGTATCCCCGCCCCGCGGGACCCGGTGGCCGCGCAACGGATGTTTGCGGACTCGACGCCGGTCGTCTTTCTCTATCACGCACGAGGGCTGCAGGGGATGAACCGGCGGGTACACGGGGTGACGATGGACCTGCGGGGTGAGCTGCCGACCGTGCACGACTGGTGGGTGGCGCCATGAGCCCGGTGTTCCGCGCCGCGGCGCCGCTCCGGCTGGATTTCGCCGGCGGGTGGACCGACGTGCCGCCCTGGTCGGCCCGCGAGGGCGGCGTGGTGGTGTCCGCCGCGATCGATCTCTACGCGCACGCGGAGGTTTGGCCCGGCGGCGCCGGCTTTCGCCTCTCGGCGGAGGATCTGGGCGAGCACGCCGAGCTGCCGGATCGGGCCGCGCTCGCCGGCGACGGCCCGCTTCCGCTGCTCCGCGCCGGGCTGCGGGTCCTGCCGCTGGCCGGCTGTGCTGTCACCACGCGGTCCGACGCTCCGCCCGGCTCCGGCCTCGGGAGCTCCGGTGCGCTCGATGTCGCGCTCGTGGCCGCGCTCGCCACGGCGCGCGGGGACGCGCTCGGGGCCCGCGAGATCGCCGACCTCGCGTTCCGGCTCGAACGTCTCGAAGCGGGGATTCCCGGCGGCCGCCAGGACCAGTTCACCGCGGCGTTCGGCGGCTTTCTCCAGCTCGGCTTCCGCGATCCCGAGGTGTCGGTCACGCGACTCGACCTCGATCCCGACTTTGTCGCCGCGCTCGAGCGTCGCATGCTCGTGGTCTACACCGGTGCCTCCCGCTTTTCCGGCGCCACCATCGGCCGGGTCATGCAGGCGTACGAGCGGGGCGACCGGCTGGTCACGGCGGCGCTGCACGGCCTGCGCGAGACCGCCGAGCGAATGGCCGAGGCGCTCCGCGCCGGCGACCTCGCGCGCGTCGGCGCGCTCCTGAATGCCAACTGGCGGCAGCAGCAGGCGCTGGACCCCGGGATGTGTACGCCCCTCATGGCCAGGCTGGGGCAGGCCATGCGGGAGAGCGGCGCGCTCGGGGGCAAGGCCGCGGGCTCGGGCGCGGGCGGCTCGATGTTCTTTCTCGGTCCCGAAGATCCTGGCCCCGCCATCGAGGCCGCGCGCGCCATGGGAACGACGCTCCTTCCCATGCGCTGGGCCGCGACGGGGGTGCGCGCGTGCTGAGCGCGCCGGAGCTCGAGGCCCGGCGCGAGCTGCTGGGCGTCTCGTCCGATCTCGCGGCGCTCGCCCGACACCTCGCGGAGCGGGCGGCCCCGCTCCTCGCGCGCACTGCCCTCGTTCCCTCGGCCAAGGCGCTGCTCTCGGCCGACGGCGGCGTCTGCGCCGGGGACGGCGCGGCGCTCGTGTTCGACCCCTGGAGCCCCTCCGATCACCGCTGCCCGCGCTGCGGGCGCGCCCACACCGGCGAGCGGCACGATCAGGCCTGGGCGCGCTTCCAGCACCTCTGGCTCGGAGAGCGCGCCGCCACGCTCGCCACGCTCGCCGCGCTCACGGGGCACGAGGGCGCCGCCGAGGGGGCATCCCGGATTCTCTCGGCCTACGCCGCCTCGTATACCGACTTCCCCAATCGCGACAACGTGCTCGGCCCCGCCCGGCTGTTCTTCTCGACCTATCTCGAGTCCATCTGGATCACCAACTACGTCGCGGCCGCCGTGCTGCTCCGCGAGAGCGGCCACCTGGCGGATGACGTGGCCGAGGGCGTGGGACTGGTCGCGGAGGAAGCGGCCAACATCATCGGCGAGTTCGACGAAGGCTTCTCCAACCGGCAGACATGGCACAACGCCGCGCTCGCCGCCATCGCCGTCTGGTTCGAGGACGAGGAGCTCATGGCCCGGGCGGTCCAGGCGGCCAGCGGGATGCTCCCGCACCTGGTCCAGGGATTCGGCGAGGACGGGATGTGGTACGAGGGCGAGAACTATCATCTGTTCGCGCTGCGCGGGCAGCTCGTCGGCATGGGGTGGGCCCGGCAGGCCGGCGTGGAGCTGCTCGAGGACGAGCGGCTCGCCGCGCGCCTGGCCGCGGCGCTCCGCGCGCCCGCGATCAGCGCCCTCCCCGACCACACGTTCCCTGCCCGCAAGGACTCGCGCTTCGGCCTGTCGCTCGCGCAGCCGATGTACCTCGAGCTCTGGGAGGTGGGCCTCGCCCGCCTGGGCGACCCCGACTCCGAGCTCTGGAGCTGGCTCCGGGAGCTGTACGCGGCACCCTCGCCGCGCGCCGAGACGTTCGACTCGTATCTTCACGAAGCGGGAGAGCCCGCGCCCGCGCTGCCTCGGACGCGCGCCGGCCTCTCCTGGTGGGCGCTCCTCGAAATGGTGCCCGAGCTGCCGGCGACCGCGCCGCCGTGGTCGCCCGGGCCCGCGCTGCTCGAGGGTCAGGGGCTCGCGATCCTGCGGGACGGTGCGCGCTACGCGAGCCTCGAGTGCGGCAGGTTCGGCGGCGCCCACGGCCACCCCGACCGCCTGCACCTCACGCTCCACGCCGATGGGCAGCTCTGGCTCGCCGATCCCGGCACCGGCTCGTACGTGAGTCCCGAGCTCTTCTGGTATCGCTCGACCCTGGCCCACAACGCGCCGCGGCTCGAGGGGCGCTCCCAGCCGCCGGGCGACGCCCAATGCGAAGCATTCGACGTGCAGGAGGGCTGGAGCTGGGCGCGCGGCCGCTATGGCGCGCTCACCCGCACGCTCGTGGCAGGTCCGTACCTGCTCGACGTGGTGGAGTTCAACGGCGCCGAGGACCAGATGCTCGAGCTGCCCTGGCACCTGCCGGGCCCTGTCGAGGTCGTCACGCCGGGGGACTGGACCCCCGACCGCATCGCCGGCGAGTTCGTGGAGGCGGCCGAGCGCTTTACCGGCGCCACGGCCGGCGGCGTCAGCCTGCGTGCGACCGCTCCGGGCGGCGCGACGCTCACTCTCCATCTCCGCTTCGAGGGTGAGCTGCTGCGGGCGAGCGCCCCCGGCCGGCCGGACCGGCCCGACCGGGCCACGTTCTATCTCGTCCGCTCGCACGGCCGCGCGATCCGGCTCGTCTCCGTGCTGGAGCCCGCCGGGGCCGTGCCCGCCGTCCGCTCCGTGTCTACCGAGGGCGGTGCGATTCTGGTAGCCACGGAAGCCGGTACCGACCGCCACCTCGCCACGGCCGAAGGCTGGGAGGTGGGAGGTGCCGCGGAGTCCGTGCGCCTCGGCGGCGCCCGGCGCGCGCCGGTCACGCCAAGAAAGCTGATCGACCTCGAGCGGCCAACGCCGGTCACCGGGATCGCGCCCCACGTCTCGCCTGCGCCAGCGCTCGATGGCACGCTCGACGGCTTCGATGCCGGCGAGCCTCTGGCCCTCGACCACGAGGACCAGTACCGCCGCAGCGAGGAGCCGTACCCCGGTCCGGAGGAGCTCTCCGCCACGCTGCTCGCCAATTGGGATGAGGAGGGTCTCTATCTCGGCGTCGACGTGGTGAAGTCGGAGGTGGTCGTCCGCCCCGGCGATGCGCCGCCGCTCCGGCTCGACAACGAGCCGGACGACATCCACGCCGACGGGCTTCAGGTCTATCTCCGGCCCGCCCCCGATGGGCCGGTCTACGGCTTTCTCGTCGTCCTCTCGGACGAGGCGGGCGGGGTGCGGGTGCAAGTCACGCCGGGGAGCGCCGGCACGCCCGACATGGTGACCGGAGCCTGGCGGCGCACCGAAACGGGTTATGCCGTGACCCTCCGCATCGCGCCACCCGAGTGGAATTCGCGCGGAGACGACGTGCTCGGCTTCGACGTCCTGGTGAACGAGATGCGCCCGGGGCGTCTCCGCCGCGCGGGGCAGCTCGTCTGGAGCGGCGGGGGCGGCTGGGTGTATCTCCGCGGCGATCGCCAGCCGGCGGAAAGCTTCGGCGTGCTGGAGCTCGAGTGAACGGGGCCCTTGCGGGCATCACGTCCACCGGCAGCAAGCGGCCGGAGGCGCTGTTCGGCGGGACGGTGGCCGGCGTGCCGCGCGCGATGGTCCGCTCGTCGGGCTGCCGGGTGTGGGATGCCGACGGCCGCGAGTACGTGGACTTCATCATGGCGCTCGGCGCGGTCGCGCTGGGGTACGCGCACCCGGCGGTCACCGAGGCCGCGGTGCGCGCAGTCGCGGACGGTGTCGTCGGACCGCTGCCGCCGGTGCTGGAGGAGGAGCTGGCGGAGCAGCTTCGCGCGCTGATCCCGTGGGTCGAACAGGTGCGGTTCCTCAAGACCGGCGCGGAGGCGATGGCCGCCGCGGTGCGTCTGGCGCGCACGGTAACCGGCCGCGATGCCGTGCTGGGCTGCGGCTATCATGGCTGGCTCGACTGGTCGCAGGGCCCGGACGCGTCCGGCGTGCCGGCGTCCACGCGGGCGCTCTACGCCGAGCTGCCGTTCAACGATCCCGAGCGGACCCGCGAGCGCATTCGCCAGGCGGGCAGCACCCTCGCTGCGGTGGTGTTCGAGCCGGTGATCCTCGGCCCCCCCGACCCCGAGTGGCTCGCGGTACTCCGAGAGGAGAGCACCCGGAGCGGCGCGATCCTCATCGCGGACGAGATCAAGACCATCGGCCGACTGGCACTGGGCGGCGGCGCGGAGCGGTTCGGCTACCGTCCGGACCTGGTGGTGATGGCCAAGGCGATTGCCAACGGCTTCCCGCTCGCCGCCGTCGGTGGCCGCCGCGACATCATGGCGGCGGTGTCGCGGACCTGGATCTCCTCGACGCTCGCCACCGAATGGGTGTCGCTGGCGGCGGCGCGGGCGACGCTGCGCATCATGGTGGAACAGGGCGCGCCCGCCCGGCTCGGGGAGCTCGGCACGCGGCTCCTGGGCGGCTTGGGCGAGCTCGCGGCGCGGTACCCCGGAGTCGTGCGCCGGGCCGCCGGGCTGCCGGAGATGTGCTGCTTCGAGTTTCACGAGCCGCCAACGGGAGCGGCGCTCGCGGTGGAGGCGGCGCGGCGGGGCGTGCTGTTCAAACGGTCGGCGTACAACTTCGTGTCGCTGGCGCACGACGAGGCGGTGATCGACGGCGCGCTCGGCGTGCTGGATGAGTCGCTGCGCACGATCGTCCGGTAGGCTCACCGCCGTGTGACTCGCGTTAGATTGCGCTCATGCTGCCGTACGATCCGGAACGCACCCGGCGCTCGGCGACAGGTGCACGCATACACGAGGTGAGGAGGCCCCCATGTCCCCGAGAAAACCCACGATCGACGACACCGACGACGTCGACGATGAAGATGGCGAGCTGGTGGAAGACGTGAATCGCGAGACCGACCTGACGCTCGAGCCGGAAGATGCCGACGACGTCGGCATGGGTGGCGACACCGAGACCGCCGAAGAGGAGGAGCTGGGCGGCGAGGCGGAGAGGTAGTCTCGGGTGCTGATCGACGTCCACGCGCACTTCCTCCACGACCGCACCCCCCGCGCCGACTGGCAGGCCCGGAACGCCAGCCGGCTGCGGGCGGGTGAGCGCGTCGGGATCACCATCCACGTGGCCTCGCTCCTCGGCAGTTGGGGCGCCACCTCGCCCACCTACTTTCCGTCGCCCACCGATCTGCGCTACGCCAACGACTGGCTGCTCGAGCTGCAGCGCCGCCACCCGGCGCGGGTCCGCGGCTACGTCGCCGTCAATCCGAACTACACCGACGCGGCGCTCGCCGAGATCGAGCGTTGCCTCGACGCGGGGATGATCGGCATCAAGCTCGCCGCCAGCCGTCGCGCGGACGATCCGCTGCTCGACCCCGTCTGCCGGCTCGCGGCCACACGCGGCGTCCCGATTCTGCACCACGTCTGGCAGCACCGCCGCCGGGACTGGCCGGGGCAGGAGGCGTCCGATGCCGGCGAGCTCGGCGCCCTCGCCGAGCGCCACCCGGACGTGCGCTTCCTGCTGGCCCACATCGGCGGCGGCGGCGACTGGCTCCACTCCCTGCCGATCGTCCGCCGGCTACCGAACGTCTACGTGGACCTCTCGGGCAGCGGCGTGGACGGCGGCATGCTCGAGGCCTGCGTCGACGCCGTCGGCGTCGACCGGCTGCTCTGGGGATGCGACCTCACCATCGAGACCGGCTGGGCCAAGCTCCGCTATCTCGAGCACCTGCTCTCCGCGCCGGAGCTCGAGCAGGTGCGCTGGCGAAACGCGGCCGGGATCTTTCCTCCCGGTGCCTTCCCGTCCGACTGATGCGCATCGACGTCAACGCCTTCGTCGGCTCATACCCCTATCGGCGGGTTCCCGGCACCAGCCCCGAGGGGGTCCTCGGCGCCATGGACCGGGTCGGCATCGACGAGGCATGGGTGACTCATCTGCCCGGCCTTTTCTGGCGCGATCCTGCCGAGGGCAACGCCTGGCTGCTCGAAACCGCGGCGCGGCACGACCGGCTGCGGCCCGTGCCCTCCGTGCATCCCGGGCTCGCCGGGTGGCGGGACGTCCTCCGGCTCGCGGCCGATGCCGGCGCGCCCGCCGTCCGCGCCGATCCGACCTTCTACGGCATCGAGCCGGCGGGCGGGGCGATGCGCGCGCTCGCCGCGGCGTGTGCCGAGGCGGGGCTGCCGCTCGTGCTCGCCGTGCGTCTCGAGGACGGCCGGCAGCGGCACCCCAACGACCACGCGCCCGAGCTGCCGGCGGCCGCGGTGCGCGCGCTCGTCCGGAGCCACCCCCGCGTGCGGTTGCTGGTGACCCACGCCGACCGGCCGTTCATCGAGGAGGTGCACTTCGGCTCCACGCCCGGAGAGGCTGAGCGGCTCTGGTGGGACATCTGCTGGATCTGGGGACCGCCCGAGGACCACCTGCAGGCGCTGCTCGGCACCATCGGTGCCTCCCGCTTCGTGCTCGGCACCGGCCAGCCGCTCCGGATTCCCGAGAATGCCGCCGCGAAGCTCGACCTGCTCGACATCTCCGCCGCCGACCGGGCCGCCGTCGAAAGCGGCAACGTGCGCACCCTCGGCCGGCCATGACGACGTTCGAGTTCGAGCGCGAGCATTACCGCGTCGTGTATCCGGCGGGGACCAGTCCGACCTTCGTCGGCAACGGGATGGAGCGCGACGTGATCGACCTGTGTGAATCGGGCCTGCGCTACTGGGCCGCCGCCGGCGAGTCCCGGGAGATCGGCGACGAGGTGGACGGCACCATTCGCCTTCGGCGCGGCGGCGAGCTGCGGGTGCTCGGCACCGTCGTCCGCGTGGTGGGCCGGGACGTGGCCCTGCGGCTGCTGGCCGGGGTGCCTCTCCGGGTAGTGCTCGACGAACAGCGCTACTTGCGTGACCGGCAGCGCGGCTCCGCCCGATGAGCGATCGCACGGCCCTCATGGAGCGCCTCGCCTGGGGACTGGTGCCGGCGGCGCCCGTCCCGTTCCGCGGCACCGTCCTCGACGAGAGTGCCCAGCGCGGCTACGCACGCTGGATGGCCGATCATCCCGTGGCCGGCGTGGCCGTCTGGTCCCACAGCGGGCGGGGCACGCACCTCTCCGCGGAGCAGCGACGCCTGGTGCTCGACACCTGGCGCGAGGCGCTCCCGGATCGGGTGCTCGTCGCCGGCGCGCGCGACATCACGATGGCCATCGAGGCGCGTCGCGGCCGGGCCGATGCCCTCCTCGCCTTTCCCGAGCGAAACGATCCGGTGGCCTACCACGCCCGGCTCGGCCGGGAGCTGCCGGTGATCGCGTTCTGGCTGTACGAGGCGGCGGGGGGCGTGGCGTATGACGACGCGACGCTGCACCGGATCCTCGACCTCCCGGAAGTCGTCGGGATCAAGGTGGCGACCCTCGATTCCGTGATGACGTTTCAGCGACTCGCCGCCATTCTGCGCTCGCACCCCGACAAGCTGCTCATCACCGGCGAGGACCGGTTCTTCGGCTATTCGCTCATGGCCGGCGCGCGGTCGGCGCTCGTCGGCATGGGCGCGGCGCTCCCGGACCTCCAGGCCGGGCTGCTCCGCGCCTGTGCCCAATCCGATTGGGCGACGTTTCACCGCCTGTCGACGCTGTGCGACCGCCTGGCCGAAGCCACGTTCATCGCCCCGATGGAGGGCTACGTCCGCCGGATGCTCTGGGCCGCCGCCGCCGATGGTGCCATCCCCCCCGAGGCGTGCGACGATCCCTGGGGCCCGCCGCTCCCGTCCGAGGAGCGCCTCGCGGTGGAGCGCGCGGTGCGCGATGCACGCTCGGCTCGCGAGTGATTTCGAGCGGTTAGGCCGCGGCCTGCCCCGGGACGCGGCCGCGTACGTGCGCGAGGCGTACGGGATCGACCTGACCGCGCGCTACTTGGGCTACACGTTACCGCACCCCATCGGCAAGGGCTCCGGCCAGCTCTCGCTCAACACCGATCAGCTCGACGCGGACCGCGAGGGGGGCCTCGCCTTCGTGGTGCTCAAGACGGTGATCGCCGAGGACACGGCGGGCACGCGCTCGATGGGCGCGTGGGCCGTTCACGAGGCCAGAATGCGGGTCGGCCGCCGGCGCGCCGCCGACGGCCGGGACGGCTGGACCGTCACCTGGAAAGGCAGGGGATGGGACCGGCCGTTCGACGACTATCTCGCGCTGGTGCGCGCGGCCGGCGATCTCACGCGGAGCGGCGAGCTGCTCGCCGTCCCCTCGGTGAAGTACCACCTGCCGCGCCTCGACGAGCCGTTTCGCGCGTCCGAGTATCAGCACACCACCCGGCGGTTGGCGGAGGCGTGGGGTGAAGGCGAGCTTCCCCTCGAAAAGGACTTCTCGCCCACCCTCGCCGGCGACCCGCTGGCCGATGAGCGCGCGCGGATCCTCCGCTGGCTGCGCGAAGTCCCCCGTGAAATCCGCTCGGCCGCCGGCGCGACGCCGCTCCGGCTCGCGGTCAAGCTGATGAACGCGCGCTTCGATGACGGGTTCCAGCGCGAGATGATGGCGGCCACGGCGGGCGCGGACGCGCTCGTCTGCTTCAACCGACTGTGGGATCCGGCGGCGGAAGTGGCGTACGGCGGCTGGGACCTGAGCGCGCGGAATCTGCGGGTACTCCGGGAGGCCCGGGCGGAGCCCGCGGCGGCCGGAGCCCGGATGCCGCTCGTCGGCACCGGCAACATCTGCTCGGGCCGCGTGGTGCTGGACTACGCTCGCGCGGGTTGCGAGAGCGTGGAGCTGCACACCTTCCTTCAGCTCCCGCTGGGGGAGTACCCCGCCACGGCGGGCTCCCGCACCCAGCGCGCGCTGCACGCGCTGCTGTTTCATCCGGCCGACGGGCTCGTCGCGGGCATGTTCGAGCTGGAAGCCGCCGGTGTGCTGCACCGGCGCGGCGGGGAGCTGCGGTTTCTCGATCTGTGCGGCATGAGTGCGCCGGACGCGAAGCCGGACGAGGCACGGGCATGACCTAGCGGAGCCGTTGCCCCGGGCGGACCGGACACGCCTTTCAACCCTCAGGCACGCCATGCACGTCAGCCGCATCGAGCTTCACGAGCTCTCCCTCCCGCTCGCGGAGCCCTTCATCATTTCGGGAGGCACGATGACCGTCCGCCGCTCGCTCGTCGTCGTGCTCCACGACGGCGAGGGCCACCTGGGCTACGGTGAGTCGCCGCCGTTCGAGCTCCCGTTCTACTCGGAGGAGACCCTCGGCTCCGCTCGGCTGCTGCTCGAGCAGGTGCTCATGCCGCGGCTGATCGGACGCGACATCGGCGGACCGGAGGAGGTGGACGCGATCCTGCGTGCCGGCGTGCGCGGCAACCCGTTCGCCCGCGCGGCGCTCGAGACCGCGGCCTGGGACCTGGAGGCGCACCGCCGCGGCACCGGTCTCGCCGCGCTTCTCGCCGGCCGGCTGGGCGTCGCGCCCGCCCGGCGCATCTCGTGCGGCGTGGCGCTCGGCATTCCCCAGGACCGCTCCGTGGGCACGCTGCAGCGCTGGATCACCCAGGCGCTGGGCCATGGCTACCGCCGGGTCAAGATCAAGGTGGCGCCGGAGTGGGACGTGGACCCCGTGCGCGCGGCGCGCGAGGTGCTCCGTGGGACGGGCATTCCCCTGACCGTCGACGCCAACGGCGGGTACGAATGGCCGCTCCACGAGCGGAGTCTCCGCGCGCTCGACGAGGCGGAGCTCCTCTACTTCGAGCAGCCGCTCCCGCCGGACGATCTCGTGGGCCACGTGACCCTCTCACGTGTGCTCCGCACCCCGGTGTGCGTGGACGAGACGCTGCACGGCGCCCGCTGGGCGCGGCAGCTCGCCGAGCTCGAAGGCCCGCGCGTCTGGAACGTGAAGGTGCACCGGATGGGCGGTCTCACCGAGGTCTGCCGCGTGGTCGGGATCGCGCGCGACTATGGCGCGGAGCTCTGGGCCGGGACCATGCCCGAGTCCGGCCTTGGCTCGCAGGCGGCGTTGGCGGCGGCGGCGCTTCCGGGCTTCGTCTATCCGTCCGACCTGGAGCCCAGCACCCGCTGGTTCGGCCCCGGCGTGGATGTCATCGAGCTCCGCATGGCGGCGGACGGCACCATGGAGGTGCCCGGAACATCGATCGCGGGGCTGCTGGATCCCGACGCGTTCCGCCGTTCGGCCCGGCGGTTAGATTAGAGCGCCATGGTCGAATACGCGCTCCTGCTCGCCAGCACCTCGTTCCGAACCTTCGCGACCGACGCGGAAACCTGGGCGGCCGGGCTGAACTGGCATGCGCTCGGCTATGCTCTCTTCGCGCTGGTAGCGCTTCGGATCGCCTTCTGGGCCTTTCGCACCTCGGACTACTGAGGCGCGAGGCGGTGCCGGGCCTCACCTTTCATCTGATCCCGCACACCCACTGGGACCGGGAGTGGTACCTCACGCGCGCCGCGTTCGCGGCGCGACTCGTTCCTGCCCTCGACGACCTGCTCGACCGGCTCGACGCGTCGCCGGAGTTCCGCAGCTTCCTGCTGGACGGGCAGACGGTCCTGCTGGAGGACTATCTCCGCATCCGGCCGGAGCGCCGGGGGCGCGTGGCCACGCTCGTCCGCGAGGGGCGCCTGCAGGTGGGGCCCTGGTACGTGCTGGCGGACGAGTTCGTTCCCTCGGGGGAATCGCTGCTTCGGAACCTCCTGCTCGGCGCCGCTGACGCGCGCCGGCTCGGGGGGCGGAGCGACGTGCTCTACTCGCCCGATGCATTCGGCCATCCCGCGGCGTGGCCGGCGCTGGCTGCGGAGTTCGGCATCCGGTTCGGCGTCGCCTGGCGCGGCCTTGGCGGCGACCCGGACCAGCACGGCGACCTCTACCGCTGGCACGCCCCCGACGGCCGGCCGGTGCTGCTGCACCATCTGCCGCCAGACGGGTACGAGGCCGGCTCGGGCCTGGTGGACGAGCCGCGGCGCCTGGTGGAGGCCTGGGCCCGCCTCCGTCCCGCGCTCACGCGCCGCGCCGCGACGTCCCACATCGCAGTGCCGGTCGGCGCGGATCACCACGCCGCGCCCGCCGTGGCGCGCGTGCGGGAGCTGCTCGCGCGACTCGAGCCCGAGGCCGACGTCAGGGTCTCCCGGCTCGACGAGTACTTCCGGGCGGCCGCGGCCGCGGCCGAGGCTGGTGCGTTGCCCGAGCTCCGGGGCGAGCTCCGCACCCACGGCTACACCTGGACGCTCCAGGGCGTGCACGCCACCCGCGCGCCCCTCAAGCGCGCTCACGCCCGGGCGGAGCTCTGGCTCGAGCGGATCGCCGAGCCCCTCGCGGCGCTCGCGCTCGCTGCCGGCCGGGGCGACCGCCGTCCCATCCTGCGGGATGCCTGGCGGATGCTGGTGCGCTCGCAGTTCCATGACTCGATCTCGGGGTGCACCTCGGATGCGGTGGCACGGCGGGTCCTCGCGCGCACCGAAGACGCGGAGCAGGTCGCGCGCGAGGTGGCGCGCGCCAGCCTCGAAGCGCTCGCGGGCCATGATCCGGACCTCGCGCGGGACGATCCGGGGCAGACGGCGCCGCGCCTCGTGCTGTGGAACCCCGTGCCGCGGCCCCGGGCCGGCACGGTCGTCGTGGCCGATCTGACCTGGTTCCGGCGCGACGTGCTCGTCGGTCCGCCCGGCACGCGGCTGCCGCTGGTGGGAGCGGGCGCGCGCCCGGCCTCGCTCATGACCGCGGAGGGCCGGATCCCGCTCCAGCCGCTCGGCGGTAGCACGGCACACGAGCGGCTCGATGCGCCGCACCACTACCCCGACCAGGACGAGGTGGACGTGCGCCGGGTGGCGTTTCGCGCGCCCGCGCTCGCGGGCTTCGGGCTCGGCGTGCTGGAGCCGGCGCGGGACGCACGGCCCGGCCTGGAGAGCGGCGTCCGCGCGGGCGCACGGAGCCTGGACAACGGACTCATCGCCATCCTCGTGGGCCGGGACGGCAGCGTCACCCTGTCCGACCTCCGCACCCGCATGCTCTATCCCGCGCTGCTCCGCCTCGAGTCCTCCGGCGACGTGGGCGACACCTACACCTTCGCGCCGCCTGCGCGGGACCGGGTCCGGCGGATGCGCGGCCCCGTGCGGGTGCGCCCCCTCGCGGCCGGACCGCTGGTCGGCGCGCTTGAGGTGATGGGTGCCGTCGTCTGCGCCCGGGGGCGAGTGGACGTTCGACTGGTGCTCACCATGCACGCGGGCAGTCCGGCGCTCCGCTGCACGCTCGAGTACGACAATCAGGCCACCGACCACCGACTGGTGTTCCGGCTGCCGAGCGGCGTGGCGGGCGCTCCGGCGGTGGTCGGTGGCGCGTTCGGCGCCGTCGAGCGGCCCGCCACGCCGCCGGGCGGCACGGGCACTCCGCTCGAGACGCCGGTGAAGACGGCACCAGCGCAGCGCTTCGTGGCCGTGGCGGAGCGGAGCCGTGGGCTCGCGCTCCTGGCGCCGGGGTTCTTCGAGTACGAGCTCACGGCCGCCGGCGATCTGCGCATGACCGTACTCCGCGCCGTCGGCCAGCTCTCGCGCGCCGATCTTCCCACCCGGCCTGGGCATGCGGGATGGCCCACGCCCACGCCCGGGGCCCAGTGCCTCGGTGCCGATCGGCTTCAGTTCGCGGTCGCGCCGGTGACGGGCCCGGCTCTCGCCGCCGGGACCGTGCTGCCGGAGCTGTGGGAGGACGTGTTCCTGCCGCCGGTCGCGGCCTGGCTCCGCCAGGCCACGCCGCTCCGGGCCGTCGCGTCCGACATCCGGCTGGAAGGCGCGGGCCTGGTCTTCTCGTCCATGAAGCCGGCGGAGGACGGCGATGCGCTCGTCCTCCGGTGCTACAACGCGCGCGCGGCGGACGCCGAAGGTCGCTGGCGACTGGGCCGGCCCGTGGCCCGCGCCGCGCGCGTGCGGGCGGACGAGACACGCCTTGACGAGCTCCGGCTCGAGGATGGCGGCCGTGTCATCCCGTTCGGCGCCGGCCCGCACGAGATCGTAAGCGTGCTGGTGTCGCCGGACTGATCGGCCTGTTAGCTCCCGCGGCTCCACACCTGATTGTCGCGGTCGACGTCCGGAAACTCGCCCTCCGGGTCGATCTCGACCCGCGCGACGGCCGGCTGCGCCGCCACCCGGACGGTGGTCCGGCGCGCACCGGTCAGCCACACGGAAACGGGCAGCTCCAGTCGCTGGACCTGTCCGTCAGCGCGCGTGATCGCCAGCCGAACGGGCATCGGCGCGAGGCCGCGGTCCTCGACGGTGATCGCGGTCGAGTCGCCCGAGGTGGTGACCGGGCCGACGGCCTGGTCCAGCGGCCACGCCTCGTAGAACCACGTCCGCCAGAACCAGCCGAGGTCGCGCCCGGCCACGGCGCCCATGGTGTTGAAGAAATCCGCCGGATATGGGTGCCGCCCGCTCCAGCGGTGGCCGTATTCTCGGAACGCCCGGTGGAACGTCTCCTCGCCGAGGATCCCCCGCAGCGCCACCAGCGCCTGCGCGGTCTTGTCGTAGAACATGATGAAGTAGAGGTTGGCCGGGTACAGGTCGCCGGGCCACATCAGCGTCTGGTCGTGGCCGCCGCGTGCGGCCTCGAGGTAGAGCTGCCGCTGCCCCGGCTCCGAGTCGGTCGGCCGGCCGCCGGTGCGCGGCTCGCCGTACAGCACGCGCATCGCCTGCGCGACGTCGAACTGAGTGAAGCCCTCGTCCATCCACGGGTACCGCTCCTCGTTCGAGCCGACCTGCATCGGAAACCACATGTGCCCGGTCTCGTGCATCAGGTCGCCCGCGAGCGAGAGGGTGTCCGCGAACGGCTGCATGAGGGTCATCATCGGATACTCCATCCCGCCGCTGTTCAGCACGCCCTCCATGGAGGTCATGGTGGGCCAGGGATACGGCCACAGGTAGGCGGAAAGCTGCTCGATGGCGTCGCGCGTGAACCGGGCGCCGCCGCGCGCCCACGCCGCCGCCGCCGCGGTGGGACGGTAGAAGCTGTTGATGTCGACGGTGTCACGCCCGGCTCGGCGGTCGCCGACCAGCGCCCGCGTGGCGTCCCACGCGTACTCGTCGCTCGTGCCCCAGGCGAAGTCGCGCACGTTCCGGGCGAGAAAGTGCCACGTCGCGGTGGGCCCGGTATCGGCGAAGCCGGCGGCCGCCGCTGGCCCCGGTTCGAGCACGTGGACCACGGTGCCGGCGCGCCGCGCTTCCGCCAGGCGCGCCCGCGCTCCCGGCGACAGGACCTCGGTCGCGTTGACCAGCCGTCCGGTCGCGCCCACCACCCAGCCATGGGGCACGGTGACGCGCACGTCGTAGTCGCCCGGGTCCATGTAGAACTCGGCCTCGAGCAGATACGGGTCGGCGACCCAGCCGTTCACGTCGTCGTAGACTGCCACTTGCGGGTACCAGTAGCCCATGAAGTAGACGTCGTCTTCGCGGCCCTGGCGTCCGTCGGATGGCGCCGGCGGGGGCGTGTAGGACCAGGTGACGTCCAGCGCTACGCTGTCGCCCGGCAGGACAGGCGTGGACAGCGGAATCCAGGCGACGGTGCCGTCGACCATGTAATCGCCCCCCGCGGCGCGGTCTCGCCGCGCCATGTCGGTGATCGGCACGGCCGCCACGCCTGTATCGGGCGGCGCGAGCACGCGTCCGCCGACCGCCACACGGTCGAGCCGCATCCCGCCCGTGATCGGCGCCGATTGGCGGCGCGGATTCCCCGCGGCGAACGCGTTCTGCCGCAGGTGGACGGCCAGTTGGCGCAACGTGTCGGGCGAATGATTCAGATAGATCACCTGCTCCCGGCCCGTGACGCGGCGGGTGAACGGATCCAGCCGCGCCTCGATGCGGTAGCGTGCGTGCTGCACCCAGTTCGCGGGGCCGGGGCGCCCGCTGCGCGTGCGCGTGCCGCGCTCGACCGCGCGGGTGAACTCCGGGATCTCGTAGACGGGCCCGGGGAGCGGCCGGCCGGCCTCCAGCGTCGCCGCGGGAGCGAGTGGCGCGGCCGGCCGAGTCTGGGCGGCGACCGCGGCGGGGATCAGGAGAGCGGCGAGGAGCATCGTAGCGCCAGCACGCGTGCGGGCGATGCCGCGACGGCGGCCGATTGTCGGGTTCATGCACCGAACTTGCCTCACGCCGCAGACATGTCAATCGCCGCCGTCGCGATCCGCGGAGCCCTGGCCTCCCGCGCGCGTAGGTGAGCCGCTAGCTTTGGCGCATGCACGATTTGCCATCGCTTCCGTGCTACCCCTGTCCCCACCTGTCGTCCTGCTGCGCCTACGGTGTCACCCTGAGTGACGACGAGGCCGCCGCGATCGCGCGCGCGCACGGCGACGGAATGGTCTACCGGACCCGCTGGGGCGAGTGGCGCACGCGGGTGCGTGGCCGTCGCTGCGTATTCCTCAGGGACAACGTGTGCACCATCCACGCGCAGGCGTACTATCCCGCGGTCTGCCGCGGTTTCCCCTGGACCGACGCGGAAACCGGCGGCCCCTACGAGTACGACCGCACGATCTGTCCGGAGTTCATCGTGCGCCCGGAGCTGGTGCAGCTTGGCGGCGCCGTGGCGCGGCCGGCACGACCCGGCGGCGATCTGTGATCCCAGGACTCCTTCGCGGCTGCGCGATTCCTCTCTCACCCGTCACCCTCGCGATCCTCATGGCCGCTCCCGCCACGGCGCAGACGCCCGATGCCGCGCTCGAGCACGCGCGCGCGCTGCTCCGGTCCACCCCGCTGATCGACGGCCACAACGATCTCCCCTGGGCGATCCGCACGGCGGAGGGAGCGCCGCGCGACGTCGCCGCGTACGATCTCCGGCAGCGGACGCCCGGGATGACCGATCTCGAACGACTGAAGGCGGGCCAGGTCGGAGCCCAGTTCTGGTCGATCTACGTCGACGGCGAGATGAAGGACAGCGGGTACGCGCGGGTGCAGCTCGAGGAGTTCGACATTGCCCGGCGCATGATCGCGCGCTACCCCGACCGGCTCTCGCTCGCGCTCGCGGCGGACGACATCGAGCGCGATGCGAAGCGGGGCCGGCTGGCGTCGCTCTTGGGCATGGAGGGCGGGCACGTCATCGAGAATTCGCTCGGCGCGCTCCGGTCCTACTACGCCCTTGGCGCGCGTTACATGACGCTCACCCACAACGTCACCACCGACTGGGCCGACGCGGCGCTCGACAGCGCGCGGCACGGCGGCCTCACCCCCTTCGGCCGCGAGGTGGTGCATGAGATGAACCGGCTGGGGATGCTGGTGGATCTGGCGCACGTCTCGCCGGGCACGATGAGCGACGCGCTCGACGCCACCGACGCGCCGGTCATCTTCTCCCACTCCGGTGCGCGCGCGCTGGTGGACCACCCCCGGAACGTGCCCGACTCGATTCTCGCACGGCTGCCGAAGAACGGCGGCGTGGTGATGCTGACGTTCGTGCCGCAGTTCGTGTCCACCGAGTTCATGGCGTGGGAGCAGCAGAGCGACAGCGTGTGGAAGCAGCTCAAGGCCACCATCCCCGACAGCGCCGAGCGCCGGCGGCAGCACGACGCCTGGGAGGCCGGCCATGCCGCCCCCAGCGCCACGCTCGCCCAGGTGGCCGATCATATCGAGCACGTGCGTGACGTGGCGGGGGTGGACCACGTCGGGATCGGGAGCGACTTCGACGGCATCGAGCACGTGCCGTTGGGACTGGAGGATGTCTCCCGGTTTCCGTTCCTCTTCGCCGAGCTCATCCGGCGCGGCTGGAGCGATACCGATCTGAAGAAGCTCGCGGGCAGGAATCTGCTCCGCGTGATGCACCAGGCCGAGGCCACCGCCGCCCGTCTGCAGCGCGAGCGCCAGCCCTCGACCCGGACCATCGAGGAGCTGGACGGCCCCCCGCGGAGCTGACGTGCCGGACGCTCGCCGACAGCTGACGGCACTGTCATCCCGAGCGGAGCGAGGGATCTTGCCCGGCCGAGTTCGGACTGCGGAACAGTAGATCGCTCCGCTCGGGATGACAGTGCCGTTCACCCGCGACCGCTCACCTCTCACCTCTCACCTCTCACCTCTCACCGCTCACCCCTACTCCCCACTCCCCCCACCACCAGCACCGCAAACCCCACCACCATCCCCGCGAAGAGAAACCACTGGATCGCGTAGCTCAGATGCGGCCCCTCGTCGAGCGGCGCCGGCGCGAGCCGGCGGGGAAACGAAGGCAGCGCGCTGTCCGGGCTCTGCTGGATGTAGACCGGCAGTACGTCGTACGGCAGCCGTTCGCGCAGGGCGGCCAGGTCGAGCCGGCGCCAGGTCGTGCGTCCGCCGTGCTCGATCGGCGCCCCGCCGGCCGGCGGGACCGGCAGCGCGACCCCGCGCACCACCAACTCGCCCGGCTCCTGCAGCCCGTCGAGGTCCACCGTGACGGCGTCCGGCGACGGAACGAAGCCGCGTTCGACCAGCACCGCCGGCCCCTTGTCACCCAGCAGCAGCGGGGTCACGATCAGCACTCCCGGTGTCCCCTCCAGCACGTTGCCCCTGAGGACGACATCCCGCCCCCGGTCGTAGCGCCCGCGGGCCACCACGCGGCGCTGCCCCAGCGACTCCGGGTGCTGCGTGGCCGCGGTGAGGGTGACTTCGGGTGCCAGGCGGCCGGCCATCGTGGCCGCGTTCGCCGCGCGGCGCTGGTGCAATCGGTCGAGCTGCCACACGCCGAGCCGGGCGAATCCGGCGGCGACCAGCAGCATGACGAAGATCAGCAGGCGGCGTGCGGTGGGTGACATCGCTGTTCAGGATAGAGGACGGTCGGAGCGCCCGGCCGAGCCCCGGGGGAAGCTCGGCGCGGTCCGGCTCTTGCGCGGGGCGGGGAAGCTACATTCACAGGCGACCGCAACTTAACCACGGCGAGGTAGAACATGCGGACCCTACGGCGCGGCCTGACCGCCGCGGCTGCCGCGATGCTGCTCCTCGGAGGCCTGGCCGGCGCGCAGGAGGCGCCCCCGGGCCTGGTCGAGGTGCGGAGCTCTGAACGGCACGGCTTCTGGGGCGCGCTCGGCGTGGGCGCGGGCGGCGAGGCGTTCGACCTCCGAGACGGCGCCGGCTACAGCGGCGATCTCTACAAGCCCACCGTGTCGCTCCGGCTCGGCGGCACGCCCAGCCGCTATCTCCGCCTCGGCGGGGAGGTACTCGGCTGGATCAACGACCAGGGCCGCCGCACCGAATCGCTCACCAGCGTACTCTTCATCACCCAGTTCTATCCCGCGCCCGCTGCCGGCCTCTATCTCAAGGGCGGGCTCGGCCTGGGCCGGAACGAGGTGAGCTTCGACCCTGGTTTCGGCGTGGGTGACACCGGGTTCGCCGGTCTTCTCGGCGCCGGCTGGGAAATCCGGGTGGGCCGGCGGCTGTACCTCAATCCGGCCGCGGACCTGGTCGAGCACCGCTATACCGGCCGCGACGGGGCCGGCTACCGTGAGCGGCTGCTCAACTTCGGACTCGGCGTCCTCTTCCAGTCCGGGGGCTGACTTCGTATTGTTTTGGACCCCGAATTCCACATCGCAGGTGGCGCCATGAGAGAGTTCGCTCGCGTTGTCGGTCTGGCCACGGCGCTCGCGCTCCCGGGCCTGTGGGGCTGCGGCGGCGATCTCACGCTCCCCGAGTCCACCGGGGCTGGGCTCGCGCTCGCGGTCGTCCAGGGCAACGGCCAGCAGGGGACGGTCGGGCAGCCGCTCCCGAACCCCGTCGTCGTGCTGGTCCGCAGCGACGCCGGGCAGCCGATCGCCAACCGGCAGGTGGAGTTTGCGCCTGCGGAGGGCCAGGCGGCCAGCTTCGATCCGGACACCGCTGTCACCGACTCGAGGGGGGAGGCGGTCACCAAGTGGGTCCTGGGGACCGCTCCGGGCGTCTACACCGCGGAGGCACGCGTCCTGGCCCAGGGAGACGCGCCGCCGCCGGTGCCACTCCAGGCCGCGGCCGTGGCGGGCACCCCCGACACTATCCGGCCGGTGAGCCACACCGGCCAGCCCGGCCAGCCAAATCAGACGCTGCCCGAGCCGCTCGTCGTTATGGTGCTCGATCGATTCGGCAACCCGGTCGCCGGCGCCGAAGTGGCCTGGAGCGTCGTGGCCGGCGGAGGCCAGGTGAGCGCGGACCGGGTGGCCACGGCGACGGACGGCACCTCCAGCGTCACTTGGACACTGGGCGCGGGCATCGGACTCCAGCGGGTCACGGCCAATGTGGGTGGCACCTCGGGCTCCCCGGTCACCTTCACCGCCGTGGTTCTCTTCTGAGCGAGGGTGTGGCGGCGGAGGCGCAACACCCGCGGGCGGAGGGCCAGCCAAGCGCTTGATGCTCAATCACCTATGACGGGGCGTCGCGCCTCTCACCGGGCACATATCCTGCTTCATCCACGGCTTTCCTCTACCCGACATCCTGTGACCACCACCCGGCGTCGCCTGGCGTACTCGCTCTCCTTCGGACTCGCCGCGGCCTCGTCGGCCTGCGGCGGCGACGGCCTCGTGCTGCCCAACGAGTCGCGTCCGGCGTCCATCAGCGTCGTGAGCGGCGACGGTCAGTCCGCCGCCGCGGGAGCGGCGTTGGGCCAGCCGCTGGTGGTGAGTGTGGTGGACGCGCTCGAGCGCCCGGTCCAGGGCCAGACGGTGGCGTTCACGGTCGACGCGGGCGGCGGAACGGTGGCGCCCGCCACCGCATCGACTGACGCCGACGGGCTTGCCTCCGCGAACTGGACCCTGGGAACCGGAGCGGGCACGCAGAGCGTGAAGGCGCAGGTGCAGGCCGCGGGGCTCCCCGCGCCGCTCGTCGCCGGGTTCACCGCCACCGCGACATCCGGGACCGGCGCCATCCTCGAGCCCGTCAGCGGCGACAATCAAACGGCTCCGGTCAAGTCCGCGCTCGCGGATTCGCTCGTGGTGCGCGTGACCGACGCGCTCCAGAACCCGGTGGCCGGCGTCGAGGTGCAGTGGTCGGTGGATGGCGGCGGCTCCATCAGCCCGGTGACGGTGACCACCGGCGCCGACGGTCTGGCCGCGGCGGAGCGGGTGCTCGGCAGCGCTGCCGGGACCCAGACGGCCCAGGCCGCGGCGACCGGGCTCGCGCCGGTGACGTTCACCCACACCGCGGTCGCCGCCAATCCCACCGTGCTGCGCCTCGTCTCGGGCGACGGACAGACCGGCTCCGTGGGCAACCCGCTCGCCGAGCCCGTGGTGGTGCGTCTCGAAGACGAAAATGGGAACGGCGTGGGCGACAAGTCCGTCACCTTCGTGGCCGGACCGGGCGCGGGCAGCACCGATCCGGTGAATGCCACGACCGATCCCAACGGCTTCGCCTCCAGCGTCTGGACCCTCGGGTCGAGCCTCGGCGGGAAGACGCTGACGGCCATCTTCTCGGGTCTGCCGCCCGTGGCCTTCACCGCCACCGCGGTCGCCGCGACGCCCACGCAGCTCGCCTTCACCCGGCCCCCGCAGACCACGGCGGCCGGGGCCAGCTTCAGCCCGTCCATCCAGGTCACCGTGCAGGACGCCGCTGGTAACACCGTCACCAGCGCCAACGACGCAGTCACGCTGGCCATCGGCAGCAATCCGGCGGGCGGCACCCTTTCCGGGACGGTTACGGTCAACGCGGTGAACGGCGTCGCGTCCTTCGGAAACGTCTCGATCGACCAGGTGGGCTCCGGCTACACGCTGACCGCGTCCGCCGCGGGGCTCGCCGGCGCCACGAGCCCGGCGTTCGACATCGTGCCCACGCAGGTGAATACGATCATCGTGATCACCAGCGACACGCCCGACCCATCGACCATCGGCGTGCCGTTTACGGTCACCTGGAACCTGAACTCGTCCGGCACCGCGCCGATCACCGGCAACGTCACGGTGACGGTCAACGGAACCGCCGACACCTGCAGCGCGCCCGCCGCGCTGGGCGCCGGAAGTTGTGATCTGACCATCACCCTCAACGGCTCGCACCGCCTCACCGCCACCTTCCCGGGCGACGCGAACTACAAGAGCTCGACCGACATCGACGCGCACCAGGTGAAGGGGACGACGAGCACGACGCTCGCGTCATCGGTGAACCCTTCGACCGTGGGCCAGAGCATCACGCTGACCGCGCATGTCGCGCCCAGCGGCGGGAGCACCGGGAGCCCCGGCGGGCAGGTGCAGTTCATGGAGGGGGCCACGCTGCTCGGGACCAGAAGCGTGAACGGAGCGGGGGACGCGGCGCTGGACATCAGCTCCCTGGGGGAGGGACTCCATTCGATCACCGCGGCCTACCAGGGCTCGACCACGTTTGAGGCCAGCACATCGGCGGCGGTCGATCAGCAGGTGAACGCGGCTCCGAACGTGCCGCCGACCGCCGTGGACGATGCCACCGGGTACTCCGTGCTCGAGGATGGAACGCTGAACGCGGGTACGAGCGTGCTGCAGAACGATTCCGACAACGATGGGCCTTCGCCGCTCGTGGCGCGCAATGCCAGCGACCCGGCGAATGGCACGGTCGCACTCAACAGCGATGGGACGTTCACCTACACTCCCGACCCTGATTTCAACGGCACCGATACCTTCACCTACGAGGCGTTCGACGGAGCGGCCGCATCGACCGCCACCGTGACGATCACCGTCACGCCCGTCAACGACGCCCCGAGCTTCAACTCGGGCGGCAACGTCACCCAGAGCGACGCGGCGGGCCAGTTCGATCAGCCGTGGGCCACAGCTCTGAGCGCCGGTCCCACCAACGAGAGCGGGCAGTCGTTGAGCTTCGTCACGACGCTGGTCAATCCGTTGAACGCGTTGCTGTTTGCTCAGCAGCCAAGCGTGGACCCGACGGGCCGGCTCACGTTCACCGCCGCCGCGCTCGCTTCGGGCACCGTGGATGTCCAGGTCCACATCGTGGACGACGGCGGCACCGCGAACGGCGGCGTCGACGCCAGCGGCGACCAGCCGTTCACGATCACTCTCACGCCTTAGCCGAAGCGGCTTCGCGGCCGCTCCTGTGACCCATCTCATCGCCCGACTTCCCCGGCTGGTGTAGCTTTCCGCTCGCTCAGTCCGCGCACCCCGTCATCCGATCCGCCGAGTCCTGTGCCGACCATTCGAATCGCCCTTCGCCTCCTCCCCGCGGTGGGTCTCCTGCTCAGTTGCGGCGGAGGCGATCTCGTGCTCCCCTCCGAAGGCGAGCCCGCCGCCATCACGATCGTTCAGGGCGACGCCCAGTCCGGCCGCGTCGGCAACACGCTGGCCGAGCCGGTGGTCGCGCGAGTGACCGACTCCCAGGGCCGGCCGGTGGCCGGGATCCCGGTGGCCTTCGCATTCACGGGCGGGGTGGCCGCCACCGTGGCCCCCGATACCGCGATGACTGACGCCGACGGCCGGGCTCCCTTCCAGATCCTCCTCGGCCCCCAAGTGGGTTCGGGGAGCGCCGAAGTGCGCGTGAGCGGCTCCGCGGGGAGTGGCGCACTCGCCGCGCCGGTCCAGTTCACCGCGCTTCCAGCCAATGCGAACGAGCTGGTGCCCGTCTCCGGCGACAGCCAGTCGGCCCGGGTCGGCGGGGCGCTGGCGGACCCGCTGGTGGTGCAGGTGACCGACGCGTTCGGCAACCCGATCGCGGGGGTGGACGTCGCCTGGACCGCGGTCGATGGGGGCAGCGTGAGTCAGGCGACGGTGCAGACCGGAGACGACGGGCTCGCCTCGGTCGAGGTGACGCTCGGGCCCAACGCCGGCATCCAGCACACGACGGCGAGCGCGCCCGGGCTGGCCGGATCACCGGTCACCTTCACCGCCACCGCGCTCCCCGGCGCCGCCACCACACTCGAGGTCGTATCCGGCGACGGGCAGACCGCGCTGGTGGGGACGCCCGTCCCCGATCTGCTCGTGGTCCGCGCTCGGGATGCGGGCGGGAACCCCGTCGCGGGACTTGGCGTCACCTGGCTGGTCACGGCGGGCCGCGGGAGTGTCGCGCCGCAGAACGGCACCACCGGCCAGGACGGCCAGGCGTCCACGAGTTGGACGCTGGGGCCGGAGCCCGGGGCGAACACCGTCGCCGCGGTAATCTCCGGCGTGGGCACCGTCGAGTTTACCGCGACCGGCAATCCCGGCGCGCCGCCGGCGCTTTCGATCGAGACCCAGCCGCCCGCGACGGCCGTGCGTGGCCTGCCGCTGAGCCGCGCGCCCGCCGTTCAGTTGCGCGAGCCGGACGGGTCCGCGCGCGCACAGGCGGGTGTCCGGGTCAGCGTCAAGCTCGCCACCGCGGGTGGGACACTCCGCGGCACCCTGACACGAACCACCGGGCCGAGCGGCGGCGCCGAGTTCGGCGGCCTCGTCATCGAGGGGCCGCCTGGTACGTACGCGCTTGCCTTCTCGGCCCCGGGCTACTCCGGTGCCACCTCCGCGGGCATCGCGCTTGCCCGCGCGCCCAGCACCATCGAGATCACGTCCGACAAGCCCGACCCCTCCGCGCCCGGCGAGGCGGTGCAGGTGGCGTTCCGCGTGCAGTCCGCGGGCGGCGCGCCGGATGGCACGGTGCAGGTAACGGCTGACGACGGCTCGAGCTGCAGCGCGAACGTGGGCGCCGGTGCGTGCGCGCTGACGCTCACCGCCGTGGGCTCGCGCACGATCACCGCGACCTACTCCGGCAGCGCCGACTTCGAGGGGGCGACGGACACCGAGTCGCACGAGGTCCAGGCGGCGCCGCCTCCCGTGCCGAGCGCGACGAGGTCTACGGTGGCCGTGGGCAACACCACGCTTCCGCTCGGTGGGAGCACCCAGGTCATCGTGACTGTCCGCGACGCGGCCGGCGGCCCCCTGCAAGGCGTGGCGGTGAGCGTCACCGGTTCGGGCGCGGCTAACCCCGTCACCCCGGCCTCCGTCACAACCGACGCGGGCGGTGCCGCGCGGTTCACCTTCGACGCCGCGGTCGCGGGCACGATGACGCTTACGGCCGTGGCGGGCGGCGTGACGCTCGGAGCGCAGCCATCGGTAACCGTTCAGCGCGCCGAGACAAAGACGAGCATTACCGCGGACGCGCCGGATCCTTCCGCGCCAGGCGAGGTGGTGACGGTGGCCTTCAGCGTCACCAGCACCGCGGGAACGCCGACCGGCACCGTCAAGATCACCGCGAGCGGTGGCGATGAGACCTGCTCCGGGAGCCTGGCCCAGGGGAGCTGCGCGCTCACGCTCACGACCGCCGGCAACAGGACCCTCACCGCGACCTACTCGGGCGATGACAACTTCTCGCCGAGCTCCGGCGTCGCGCCCCACATCGTCGGCTCGCCGAGCCTCTCGATCCAGAGGCAGCCGTCGAGCACCGCGGTCAGCGGAATCCCCTTCCACGATCAGCCGGAGCTGCAGCTCGAGGACGCAAACGGACACAAGCTCGGCCAGGCCGGCGTGGCCATCACGGCCGCACTCGCACCCGGCGCCGGTGGCTCGCTCTCGGGGACGCTCACTCGACTGACGGACAAGGACGGCCGAGCCAAGTTCGACGACCTTGCCATTACCGGCCCGGAGGGCTCGTACGCCATCGAGTTCAGCGCGGCCGGCTTCGCGTCCGTGACCTCGAGCACGATCACGCTGCAGCCCGCGCCGCCTTCCCCGACCACCACTACGATCACGTCCGACCTGCCTGATCCATCGGTTGCCGGGGTGCCGATCCCAGTGAGCTTCACCGTCACGAGTCCCGCGGGCACCCCGGCCGGCAGCGTGGTCGTCACCGCGAGCGGCGGCGAGGAGACGTGCTCCGCCAGCGTGGCCGAGGGAGGCTGCACACTCACGCTCACCGTGGCCGGGTCCAGGACCCTCACCGCCTCATTCAGCGGCGCGGGCTTCGCCGGCAGTTCGGATGATGAGGATCATTTCGTCGTCGGGCTGGGTGGCTCGTCCGTCGCATCCGGACCGTGAGAGGCGTCGAAGTGCAATTTCTTTCATCGTCCCGAGGCGCTGACGGCTCGCGGATGTGATCCGAGTCCTAGCCGAGGCGGCATCCGCGCGGTAGCGTCAAGCCATGCCCGTGCCCAGCTCATGGTTCTGCCTCGCGTTTGCCGCGTCGCTCGTCGCGTGCGGTGGCGACCTCACGCTTCCCGCGACCCCGTCCGGCGGTGACGGGTCGCCCACCGGTCCGGAGCCGCCGTCGGGCGCCGCAGTGTCGGCGGGTGACGATCGTTACTCCACGAGGGAGGGCGACGACCACACGCTCTCGATTCCATCACCGGGCGTGCTCGGGAACGACCTGGTCGAGGGCGTGCCCGGCACCGGACTCCAGGCCATCCTGCTCGAGGCCCCCGAGCACGGCCGTCTCGCGCTCCACGCCGACGGCTCGCTCGACTACACCCCCGATGCCGATTGGTTCGGCAGCGAGCGCTTCAGCTATCGCGCGGCGCTTGGCGCCACCGAGTCCGCGCCGGCGGAAGTCGTGATCGAGGTGCAGAGCGTGAACGACGCGCCACGGTTTACTCCCGGCCCCGACCAGCGGGCCGAGCACAAGGCGGATGAGCAGCAGGTCGAACACTGGGCTGGCGACATCGCCCCCGGCCCGGCCAACGAGTCGGACCAGCAGGTGAGCTTCGTGGTCGAGGTGTTGTCGGGGAACGACGTCCTGAAGGGGACGCCCACGATCAGCCCGTCGGGCACGCTTACCTATCGGCCGTCGCACCACGAGGGGAGTGCTACCATCGGGGTGCGTCTCCAGGACGACGGGGGTACGGCCAACGACGGCACCGACACCAGCCCGATCCACGTGCTGACGATATCGGTCGACGAGTAGCGCGCGTTCGTCCGTTCGATGGCCGGGTCCTTTCGGTCTCCGGTGCATCGCGATACAATCCGGGTTTCCTCGGCCACTCGATCCCTCCTCGCCGTGGTCCCATGATGCACCTGCTCCGTCGCCCCCTTGTATCGATCGCGCTGCTGGCCCTCGTGGCCTGCGGCGGGGGAGACCTCACGCTCCCGAACGAGGGTCAGCCGGCCAACGTGTCGGTGGTCTCGGGCGACGGCCAGACGGGGACGATTCTCGAGCCGCTCCCCGACTCCCTCGTCGTCCAGGTGACCGACCGCTTCGGGAACCCGGTGCCGGGGGTCGAGGTCACCTGGGCCGCGGAAGGCGGAGGCGACGTCCAGCCGGCCACGGCCACGACCGGAAACGACGGGCGTGCGGCCACCCAGCGCATCCTCGGCAGCCAGCCGGGGAGCTACGGCACCACCGCCCTCGTCACGCTGCTGCCCGAGAACGTCGCATCGTTCACCAACACCGCCGTAGCAGCCAAGCTGGTGCTGGTGACGCAGCCCGGAGCGACGGCCACTTCGGGCGCGGTGATCGACCCGCAGCCGGTGCTGCAGCTCCAGGACGCGAGCGGCAATCCCGCGGCGCGGCAGGGCGTCGCGGTCACCGTGCAGATCGCGTCGGGCGAAGGGACGCTTCGCGGCACCACCACCCAGACCAGCGATGCCACGGGGCAGGTCGCCTTCACCGACATCGCCATCGTCGGGGCGCCCGGGGCGCGCACACTCATCTTCGCCGCCTCCGGGTATGCCTCCGCCATCAGCACGACGGTCTCCCTCGGCGTGGGTGCGCCGGCATCGGTCGTGCCTGCCGCCGGCGATGCGCAGAGCGCACCCGCCGGGACGGCGGTGCCAGTGGCGCCTGCCGTGGTGGTGCGCGATGCGGCCGGTACGCCCGTGGCGGGCCTGCAAGTCGCCTTCGTGGTAGCATCGGGCGGGGGGAGCGTCACCGGCGGCGACGCGGTCACCGACGCCGACGGCGTCGCCACGGTCGGGCGCTGGACTCTTGGCGGCAGCGTGGGCGGCAACACGCTTCGTGCCACCGTGGCGGCGGACAACGTGAACGGCAATCCGGTAGTCTTCACCGCGACTGCGGTCCCCGGGGCGCCGAGCGCGGACAAGAGCTCCGTCTCCGCTTCGCCCGGAACGATTTCGGCGTCGGCCGGATCGGACGGCAGCGACATAACCGTCATCGTGCGCGACAGCCGAGGCAACCCGCTCCCCGCACAGGGCGTCACGCTCGACGCCACGGGCGACGGGGTGAGCCTGACCCAGCCCGGGCCGACGGACGCCTCCGGCACCAGCACCGGTCGCTTCAGCGCGACCACGGCGGGGGACCACACGATCTCGGCTTCAGTGGGCGGGACGACGATCGGCAGGGCCACCGTCACCGTTGTTCCGGGAGCGCCCGTGGCCTCCGCGAGCGCCGCGGCCGTGCCGGCCGGCACGGCAGGCACGCCGACGCAGGTCGAAGTGACACTGAAGGACCAGTTCGGCAATCCGGTGCCCGGCGCGGCGGGCCAGATCACCGTGGCGGTGTCGGGCGCCAACCCTGTCGCCGGCGTCGACATCGAGGACCGCGGCGGCGGCGCCTATCGCGCCGGCTATCGGCCGGTGCACATCGGTGTCGATCAGGTGGACGTGCGCGTCGGCGGGCAGGCCGTGCCGGGGAGCCCGTTCGCGAGCGCCGTGTCGCCGGGCGCGCCGGACCCCGGGCGGACCACCGCCGACGTCCCGGACGGCACCTTCGGGCAGACCCTGGAGTTCGTGGTGCACGTCGCTGACAGCGAGGGAAATCCGGTCGGGCACGGCGGAGACCAGGTGGCGGTGACGGTCCAGGGCGTGACCGACGGCGCCCGGCCAGTGCAGGATGCGGGCGACGGCACCTACCACGCCACCTGGCGCCCATTCGTGTTCGGCACCTTCCAGGTGCAGATCACCTTGAACGGCGTCCCCATCGCCGGCAGCCCGTTCACCACCAGGATCGACTTCTTCCGGTAGGGCGCGGCGGACGCGGTTGATTTCCCCCCTCCACGGCGGCTATTTTGCTGCGCTGCGCCCTGGTGGTGAAACTGGTAGACACGCTATCTTGAGGGGGTAGTGCCGAAAGGCGTCGCGGTTCGAATCCGCGCCAGGGCATGACCTTCGGGGGCACCGGCGTGTGCCCCCGCGCTGTTGATCGGCCACTGTAGCTCAGTGGTAGAGCACTCGATTCGTAATCGAGCGGTCGTCGGTTCAAGTCCGACCAGTGGCTCTCGCTCCGCCCCGGCTCCACACGGCGCCACCGCTTCCGGTGGCGCCGTCGTGCCTCCAGCCCATGGCGATGCCGCCCGGGGCGCAGCTACTTTCCACGGCCCCCTTTCTACCCCCAGTGCCGCCGACCGTGTGCCCGGCGCATTACGAGAGTGACCGTGCCGGACGATAGCCCGGAGCCCGCCATCGAGCTTCCCGCCGCCGCCGCTCCGCCGAACGGTGGAGTGATGGGCCGGCTCATCCGGCAGAAGGACTGGTCGGCCACACCGCTCGGGCCTATCCACGCATGGCCTCAGAGCCTCCGCACGGCCGTGGGCATCTGCACCGAATCGCGTTACCCGATGGCGATCTGGTGGGGTCCCGGCATCGTTCAGCTCTACAACGACGGCTACATCCCGGTGCTCGGAGCCAAACACCCGCACGCGCTCGGGCAGAACGGGCGCGAGTGCTGGGCCGAGATCTGGGACCTGGTCGGCCCGTTCTACACTCAGGTCATGGTGCGGGGCGAGCCCACCTGGTCGGACGACCTGCTGCTCCCCATGGATCGCTACGGGTACGTCGAGGAGACGTACTTCACCTTCTCCTACAGCCCCATTCGTGACGAGTCGGGCGGGGTCGGCGGCCTGCTCATCACCTGCGCCGAAACGACCCCGCGCGTAGTCGGCGAGCGTCGACTCGGTACGCTTCGCGACCTGGGTGCGCGCACCGGCGACGCGCGGACCGTGCGCGCCGCGTGCGATCTCGCGATGGGTATTCTGGCGCAGAACACGGCCGATGTGCCGGCCGCCGCGCTGTATCTGCTCGACCCGGCCATGCCGATCGCTAGACTTGCGGGGCGAGCCGGCCCCCCGGAAGCGCTCCCGCTTGCCGCCGCGGCCCTGGATGTGTCCGCCGCCTCGCCGTCGCCGCTCGCCCGGGTGTTCGAGACCGGCCAGGCCGCGGTGCTGCACCCCGAGGGCTCGGCCGAGCTGATCGTGCTGCCGGTCGCGGGCGCTGCCCGCACGACTCCGGTCGGCGTCCTGCTCGCGGCGGCCAACTCCCGCCGCCGCCTGGACGACTCGTATCGCGGATTCTTCGAGCTCATCGCGGGTCACATTGCGAGCGCCATCGCCAACGCGCTGGCCTACGAGGAGGCGGAACGGCGCGCCGAGGTGCTGGCCGAGCTGGATCGGGCCAAGACGGCATTCTTCAGCAATGTGAGCCACGAGTTCCGGACGCCGCTCACGCTGCTGCTCGGTCCGCTGGAAGACGCCCTGCTCGACACCGGTGAGCCGCTGCCCGCGCGGCAGCGCGATCGGGTGGAGGTTGCGCACCGCAACAGCCTGCGGCTGTTGCGGCTGGTGAACACGCTGCTGGACGTGGCCCGGCTCGAGGCGGGCCGGATGGAGGCGGCGTTCGAGCCGGTGGACCTCGCCGCCCTGACGGCCGACCTCGCCAGCGGCTTCCGCTCCGCCGCGGAGCGGACGGGGCTCCGCTTCACGGTGGAGTGCGCGCCGCTGGCCGAGGCGGTGTTCGTCGATCGGGATATGTGGGAAAAGATCGTTCTCAACCTGCTCAGCAACGCGCTCAAGTTCACGGTCCGGGGCGAAATCGGGGTACGGCTGACGCCGCTCGATGGATCGGTGCGGCTCGAGGTGCGCGACACCGGCGTCGGGATCCCCGCGGAAGAGCTGCCGCGCATCTTCGAGCGGTTCCACCGCGTGCGTGAGGCGCGTGGTCGATCGCTCGAAGGGACCGGCATCGGACTCTCCCTGGTGCAGGACCTGGTGAAGCTGCACGGCGGCGCCATCGAGGTCGCCAGCGTCCCGTCCCAGGGGAGCACGTTCCGGGTCATCCTGCCCACGGGGCGTGCGCACCTGCCCGCGGACCAGATCGGCGAGCCGGGTGGGCGTTCGGCGGGCGCCATCGGGCCGGCCGCCTACGTCGAGGAGGCGCTCCGGTGGCTCCCGAGCGACGCGCCGGCCTCGGGGCGACAGGGCGCCCGCATCGTGCTGGCGGACGACAACGCCGACATGCGCGAGTACGTCGTGCGCCTCCTCGGCGAGGGATGGCGGGTCGAGGCCGTGGTGGACGGACGCGAGGCGCTGGAGGCGGTCCGCCGCGAGCTGCCGGACCTGGTCATCTCCGACGTCATGATGCCGGGGCTGGATGGCTTTGCGCTGCTCGCCGCGCTACGGGCGGACACCAGCACCCGGTCGCTCCCGGTGATCCTGCTCTCGGCACGCGCGGGCGAGGAGGCGCGCGTCGAGGGCCTGCGCGCCGGCGCCGACGACTACCTCGTCAAACCCTTCACCGCGCGTGAGCTGCTCGCCCGGGTCGAGTCCATGCTCACGCTGGCCAGGGTGCGCCGCGAGTCGGAGGCGGCGGTCCGCGCGAGCGAGGAGCGGTACCGGGCATTCGTCGAGCTGACCTCCGATGCGGTGTGGCGGATCGAGCTCGAAGGGCCGGTGCCGGTGGCGCAGTCGGCGGACGAGCAGATCGACCGGATCTATCAGCATGCCTGGCTCGCCGAGTGCAACGATGCCATGGCGCACATGTACGGCGTGGCCTCCGCCGCCGAGCTGACCGGAGCGCGCCTGGGCGAGCTGCTGCCTCGCACCGATCCGGCCAACCTGGCCTACCTGCACGCCTTCATCGCCAACAGCTACCGTCTCATCGACGCCGAGTCCAACGAGGTCGGGCTCGACGGCCGCCCGCGCTACTTCGTGAACAACCTGTTCGGCATCGTGGAGGATGGCGGCCTCGTCCGCGTCTGGGGCTCGCAGCGGGACATCACTGAGCGCCGCCGGACCATGGAGCGGCTGCAACGGGCCCAGCGGATGGAGTCGGTCGGCAAGCTGGCGGGCGGGATCGCGCACGAGGTGAACAACATGATGTCCGTCGTGCTCGGCTGCTCCGAGTTCGTGCTCCGCCGCCCCGACCTCGACCCCGCGGTGCGCGCCGACGTCGAGCAGGTGCGGCAGGCCGCCGAGCGCTCGGCCGCCATCACGGCCCAGCTCCTCGCGTTCGGCCGCCGGCAGATGCTGCAGCCGGTGCCGCTCGATCTCAACGCCGTCGTGCGCGAGCTGGAGCCGGTCCTCCGCCGGACGCTGGGGGAGAGCGCGACCGTCGAGCTCCGTCTCGGCTCGCTCGGCGCCGTCCTCGCCGACCGGGGCCAGCTCCAGCAGGTGCTCATCAATCTGGCCCTCAATGCGCGCGATGCCATGCCCCGCGGCGGCCGGTTCACGGTCGAGACCGCGGCCGGCGAGCTCGCCGACGCGGATGCCGCCGAGCACCCCGAGGTCCGCTTGCGGTTCGGACTCCACGCCCTCCTGCGCGTGAGCGACACCGGCCACGGCATGGACCGGGAAACGGCGAGTCACGTTTTCGAGCCGTTCTTCACCACCAAGGGCGTGGGCAAGGGGACCGGGCTCGGACTCTCGACCGTATACGGCATCGTCAAGCAGTCGGACGGCTACGTGTGGGTGGATTCCGAGCCGGGAGAGGGCACCACCTTCCGGATCTATCTCCCCCTGGCCGGGGCGGCGCTCACGGCTGAAAGCGTGGCGGCGGATCACGCCGCGGGCGGCGAGGAGACCGTCCTGGTCGTCGAGGACGAGGTGCTGGTGCGGAGCCTCGCCGTGCGCGTGCTCGAGGGACGAGGCTATGAGGTGCTGGTGGCGGAGAGCGGCGAAGCGGCGCTCGATCTGCTGGACGCCCGTCCCGACCAGGTGCACCTCGTCGTGAGCGACGTCGCCATGACCGGGATCGGTGGGCGCGAGCTCGGCCGCCGGCTGGCCGAAGCGCATCCCGACCTGCCGGTCCTCTACATGAGTGGCTATCCGGCGGATGAGGCCGTGCGGAACGGTCTGCTGGAAGAACGGCAGCCCTTCATTCAGAAACCGTTCGCACCCGAAGCTCTCGCGGACGCGGTGCGCGCGCTGCTCGATCGCACGGTTGCGCGCCGGGTTCAGGCGTAGACCGTCACACCCGTCGCCTTGAACGTGGCGAAGACCGGGAGCCCTTCCCGGAGCCCCAACGACCCGACCGCCTCCCGCGTCACCTCGGCGACCAGCATCGGCCGGGTGCCCAGGACCACCCGCACCCGCTCACCCGCCGGCGCGTCCGGCACCAGCTCCACGATCGGTCCATGGAAGACGTTCTGGGCGCTCCCCTCCGGGTGCTCGCGGAAGAGCGTGATTTCCCGCGGGCTCACAGTCAGGAATACGTCGCCCGGGCCGGGGAGGTCCGAGACCGCGATCTCCCCCTCCGCGGTCCGGACCGATGACCCGTCGCGGTCGCATGGCGTCCCCCGCTGGCCGATGAACAGATTGGTCCCCATCAGCTCCGCCACGAACGGCGAGCGCGGGTAGCGGAGCAGCTCCTCCCGCGGGCCCGCCTGGGACACCCTGCCTCGCTCGAGCACCACGATCCGGTCGCCGAAGACCAGCGCCTCCAGCGGGCTGTGCGTCACGTAGAGCGTGATGCACGGGAGCCGCGCGAGCAGCTTGCGGAGCTCGGTGCGCACCGTGCCGCGGGTCCGCATGTCGAGCGCGGCCAGCGGCTCGTCGAGCAGCAGCAGCCGCGGTGCCGGCGCCAGCGCCCGCGCGAGCGCCACCCGCTGCTGCTCCCCGCCCGAGAGCTGGCGCGGCTGCCGGCGGCCCAGCTCCGCCACGCCGGCCGTGGCCAGCGCGCCCCGCACGCGCTCGCGCCGGATAGCCGGCGGCAGCCGGCGGTCGCCCAGGCCGAAGGCCACGTTCTGCTCCACGCTGAGGTGGGGGAAGAGCGCGTAGTCCTGGGGGACGTAGCCCACATCGCGCCGCCACGGTGGCAGCAGAAGGGCGCGCTCGGTATCCACCCAGGGACGGCCGTCAACCGTCACCACCCCGTGCGCCGGGCGATCGAGGCCCGCGAGCAGCCGCAGCACGGAGGTCTTGCCCGCGCCGCTCTCGCCCACGAGCACCGTGGTGGTGTTCGGTTCGGCAGCGAGATCGACGTCGAGCGTGAACTCGCCGCGGCGGTCAGCGAGCCGGGCGGCGAGCACGGACCAGGAGGAGGACGACGACGGAGACGCCGAGCAGCAGCACCGAGAGCGCTACGGCGGCTTCCAGGTCGGTCTGCAGCGCGAGATAGACGGCGAGCGGCATCGTCTGGGTGACTCCGGGAAGATTGCCCGCGAAGGTAATGGTGGCGCCGAACTCGCCCAGCGCACGCGCCCAGCTCATGGCCGCGCCGCCGAGGAGGGAGGGTAGCGCGAGCGGGAGCATCACCCGCGCGAAGGTGCGCGCCGGTGGGCTCCGCAGGGTCGAAGCCATGTCGAGGTAGCGGCGATCCACTTCCGCGAGCCCGGTGCGCGCGGCACCCACGAAGAACGGCGCGGAGACGAACGCCTGTGCCACCACGACGCCCACCGTGGTGAACGGCAGCGTGAGGCCCACGGCGCGCAGCACTCCGCCCGCGAGCCCGGCGCGGCCGAACGCCGCCAGCAGGGCTACCCCGGCGACGGTTGGCGGCAGGACCAATGGCAGATCGACCAGGAGCTCCACCGCGCGCTTGCCGGGGAACCGGCGTGTGGCGAGCAGATAGGCCAGTGGGAGGCCGAGCGCCACAACGAGCGCCGTCGCGCCCGCGCTCGTGATCAGGCTCAGGCGAAGCGCCTCCAGCACAAGCGGCTCGCGCAGCCGCTGCAGGAGCGCCGCCGGAGGCACCCGGAGCACCAGCGCGGCGAGCGGCAGCACCAGCAGCACCAGCAGCCCGGCGGCGGCGCCGGCCACGAGCAGCCGCAGAAGCTGGGCGCGAAGCGCCCTCACGGCGCCGGGGCGGACAACAGCCCATGACGCTCGAGCACGCGCTGTCCCTCGGCGCCGAGGGCCGCGTCCACGAACGCCCGGGCGTCCGCCGGGTTGCCGGCGGCGGCGAGGACAGCTATCGGATACTCCGCCACCGCGTTCTGGTCTGCCGGGATCTCGAGCATCCGGACGCGCCGGGCCACGGCCGGCGTCACATCCGATCGGTATGCCACCCCTGCGTCCGCCTCGCCCAGTTGCACCCGGGCCACCACGGCTTTCACGTTCTCTTCGTTCGACACCACGTTGGCGAGCGCATCGCGCGCGAAGCCGGCGGGAAAGCCCGGCGCCTCGCCCAGTCGCGCGAGCACCTCACGGGCGTACCGCCCCGCAGGCACCACCTCGGCCGCGAGCACCAGCTTGACGCCGGGCCGCGCGAGATCCTGGAGTCGCTCGATCCGTCCCGGATTGGACGTGGGCACCACGACCACGAGCCGGTTCCGGGCGAACACCTTCGGCACGCCCGCGACCAATTCCCGCTCCAACGCGAAGCGCATCCAGCGCTCATCGGCCGAAGCGAAGACGTCGGCCGGGGCTCCGAGCTCGAGCTGCGCCGCGAGCTGCTGCGAGCCCGCGAAGTTGAACCGGATCGAGAGGCCGGGCCGGCTGCGCTCCACCAGCGTGCCGAGGTCGCCGAAGGCATCGCCGAGTGATGCGGCGGCGAAGACGGTGAGCGTCCGGGATGCCGGTCCGCGGGATGGCACGAGCGCGAGCGCGAGCAGCGCGAGGAGCCCGGCCTTCACGGCGCGCCCGCGCCTCGGCCGAGCATGACCTCAGTGGATTTGATCAGGGCGAATACCTCATCACCCGCTGCCAGCCCGAGCCGCTCTGCCGACCCGCGCGTGATGATCGAGACCAGCTCCTGCTCGCCCACCCGGAGAAGAACCTCCGCCATGACGCCATCGACGGTGACCGACAGAACGCGGCACCGAAGCTGGTTGCGGGCGCTGATGTCGAGTCCCGGCCGCGGATGGTCCCCCAGGCCACTCAGCCCCAGCAGCCGTTCGAGGTCGCGCCGCTCGAAGAGCCACTTGCGGCCGATGCGCCGGCCGGGGAGCTTGCCGCCGCGCGCGAGGGCCTGGACCCGTTTGACGTTGAGATGAAGCAGATCGGCCGCTTGTTCGGCGCTCAGAAGTTCCATAAGTATCTCTATGGTACTTGAGCGCACGCACTCAGGCTAGTGAGGAAGCGTGGAGAGCGCCTTCAGTCCGGATGTCGCTCGAATCGGACGAAGACGTGGACGATGATCAACTGGAGCACCGTGGCGCCCGCGGCCAGGAGGAAGTGGCCCAGCCCCGCCGCGATTCCGATGGCCGCCGTGGACCAGATGGAACCGGCCGTGGTCAGGCCGGACACCCGCCCCTCGGCCTTGGTGATGATGCCGCCGCCCAGGAACCCGACGCCGATGGCAATCGCCTGAATCACCCGGATCGGGTCGGGCCGGATCGCCTGGTCGCCGCTGCGGGCGTCGATGACGGCGATGGCGCCAAGTGCGGTGTAGAGCGCCGCGGCCAGGGCGACGAGCATGTGGGTCCGGAGGCCGGCGGACTTGCCGGCCTGCTCCCGCTCCCAGCCGAGCGGTGCCGCGAGCGCGGCGGCCACGACCAGACGCAGCAGGAGCAGCGCCTCCGCATCGAGGTTCGGAGTGAGTATCGAAGGGGTCAGCACGGGAAGGATCGGCGGTTCGGGTTTCGCGGCGCGGTCGGCATGAGCGCTCCTGAAGGTCTGCCTTCAGGCTACCGCGTTGGGACCCCCGCGGCTGTGCCCCGGGGCACTGGAGCGCCCAGGGCTGACGCGCAGCTCAGCTCCCGCGCCCCGTCGTCAGCAGCTCGCGCAGCGGATGTCCCCGGAAGATGGGCTGCAGCGCAAAGTAGCGGGCCATGAGTCGGGTCCCCGGCACGAGCAGATCGTAGTGGTCGAGGGTGACGGTCTGAGCCGCCGGGTCGCCTGTGGCGGCGGTCGTCAGGAGGAAATGCACGGCGAACGCAGCCGCCTCGGCCTGCTGCTCGCGCGGGTTGCCGTAGCCGTAGCGCTTCGGATCCTTGATCGGTGCGACCCCGCGCCAGAGCGTGGCGAGCTGCGTGCCCGAGTGTGCCTGCCAGCGGTGCGCCAGCTCGTGCGCCAGGGTGTGCCGGAGCTGGGCGACGCTCGCCATGCCGGCCGGGTCAAGCGCCAGCGAGTCCCGGGTGGCGATGTACTCGCCGAGGCGCCCGGCCGCCCGTCCGCGTGCGCCGACCAGACCCGCGGCCCGCGCCGGCCGGCCGAAGATCGCGTACAGCGTGTCGGCGTACGCGCCGGTCACGATGGAACCCACCAGGCGGCGCGCCCCCGGACCGTCCGTGCCGCCCACCAGCGCTCCCTCACCGCGCCACTCCCTTGACGCAAGACTGTCGAGCCATGCCGGGTGGCGTGCCACGTCGACGAGCGGCCCCGGCGCCTCGGTCTCGAACACGCCTCCATCCACTCGAAACAGATACGCGGGGCTGCCGAGTCCCTGATCGACGTACGCGAGTGAAATGGCCGACGCGCGCCACCGGCCGCGGGGCGACGCACGCACCGGTCCGACCACCGGGAGTACGGCGGTGTAGCGGCCGTCGCTCGAGCGGAACACCAGGCCGGTGTCGGTCACGAGCATGACGCCGGCGAGTGGCGGCAGCCCGCGGGGTGAGAGGTACCCGATCACCATGGCGCCCAGTGCGGCGCGTCCGCCGCGCTCCGGGCGCCGCGAATCGGAGAGCCGCACCCGCAACGTGTCCTCCCGGCCATCCATGGCGACGTAGCCCCGCTCCCCCGCCGTGCGGAGAGAGATTCCGCCGGCCAGTGCGAGTGTCGCGAGTGCGGCCGAGACCAGCGCGCGGCGCGCCGTCAACGCTGGGCCAGGCTCCCTCCGTCGGCCGCTGCGGGGGCCGACGCAGCGCTCGCCGGGTCGACCCAGGTCGACTGGATGAGCAGAAAGGTGAGTGCCAGGATCAGGAACAGCATCGAGCCGAGGACCGCGAACGCGGTCCGCTCGGAGACCGGCGCTGGCGGCGCGGCGGGCGAGGTCGCGGGGACGGCTGGAGCGGAGACGCTGCTGTCGGCGGACACGATGGGGTCTCGTTGAGCCTGCGGGGGAAGGGTGAGTGACGTCAGCCGGGGATGCGAAGCCGAGTCCCGGCGCGGAGTGCCTGATCGCCGGGCAGCGCGTTCACCCGGCGGATCGAGCGGACCGTCGTGTGGTACTTCCGGGCGATGCCGCTCAGCGTCTCGCCGCGGCGTACCCGGTGCAGGGTGGCGGTTGCCGGTCCCACGCGCTCGGCGCCCATGGTGCCCGTGGCGCGCATGGCCAGCGCGGAGGGCACCGCGACGGCCGGAATGACGAGCCGCGTCCCCTTGGCGACGCGGGTGCCTTTGATCCGCGGGTTGGCGGCCTGGACGTCGCGAGTCGGCAGGTGATAGCGCCCGGCTACGGTCGACAGCCGCTCGCGGCGGCGGGCCACGTAGCTGAGGTAATGCACCCGCGCCTTCGGGCTCAGCTTCGCGTACCGGGCGGAGACCTGGGCGCCGGTCCCCTCGGGCAGGCGGATGACCATCGTGGCGCGAGGCGGCGTAACCAGCCGGAGATACTGCGGGTTGAGCTCCTGCAGTTCGGCCACGCCGGCGTCCGCCAGCCGGGCAATGACGTCGAGTCCGGTGGCATCGGTGACCACCAGCGAGTCGTAGGTGAACGGCGCCGGGACCGCGATGGGGAAGCCGTAGCGCAGCGGGTCTTTCGCGATGATCGCCGCGGCGATGAGCTTGGGCACGTAGTCCTGGGTCTCGGCCGTCAGGAGATCGGTCGAGGCCAGGCGAAAGAACGCGGCGTCACTGGTCGGGTCGGGCGGGGTGGCCGCCTCCGCGTCGGCGCCCGCCTCCTCGACATCGGCGAGTGCGGCGCTGCTGTCGTCGGCGGATGCGGAATCATCCGTGAGGTCGGTGCTGTCGGCCGGTACCTGCTCGGCAGGCGTCTCCCACTCGAGCTTGCCGAGGCTGCGGGAGACCTTGCCGGCGCCGGCGTTGTAGGCGGCGGCCGCCAGGTAGAGCGAGCCGAACCGCTGGCGCAGGTCGCGTAGATGGCGGGCGGCGGCGTCGGTGGCCTTCACCGGATCGCGCCGCTCGTCCACCCATGAGTCCACGCGGAGTCCGTATCCCTGGCCCGTGGGACGCATGAACTGCCACATCCCCACGGCAAAGGAGCGGCTCACCGCCTGGCTCGAGTAGCCGCTCTCGATCAGCGCGAGATAACCCAGATCGCCGGGGAGCCCCTCCGCCTGAAAGCGCGCGCGGATCATGGGCTCGAATCGCGCGGCCCGGGTGAGAAAGATCTCCATCCGCCCACGCGCCGCGCCCTGGAAGTAATCGAGGTAGTAGCGGACCCGTGGATGCGAGGCGTAGGACTGGACGTCGATATCCCAGCTCACGCCGCGCGCGTCGAACGCGGGAACGACGGCATCGTCCGGCGTCGCCGCGGCCAGGTCGTTGAGTACGACGGCGTCTGCCGCCGAGCTCTCGTGGGTCGGTGCGCTCGGATCGAAGATGGAAAGCAGGGAGTCGTTGATGCCGGCGGCCATCGGGGCCATGGCCGGGGCCGGGGGCAGTCCGGTTGCGCAGGCCGCCAATCCCGCGAGCGTACAGGCGAGGAGCAGTCGCGTCATGCGGCGCGTATCGGGGACTGCGGGGTTACGGATGGACGGAGATTGCGGCGGCAACTACGCAGGAAACGGGCCGTCTGGCGGCCGCGCGAAAGTATCGACGAGGCAATCGTTTGAGCGCGCTCGGTAGCGCACGTGCGCGCCGTCCCTCACGCAAAAACTCGGGCCGACGGCAAAACGCGTCCTGCCGCCTCGAACCGAGGCAGCCCGCCAATGAAGTGAAGGGGGCGTACCCGAAGGCACGCCCCCTTCACTTCATTCGGCCGGGTCGCTCACCCGCGCCGACTCAGGCCGCCGACTGCCCGCGGTTGGCTTTCCGCGTCTCGACCTGTCGCTTCAGCCAGTCGATCTGATCCTTGATGGTCTGCCGGGTGGCCTTGCTGGCCAGCCACTCGAGCGCTCGGCGGCGCTCTTCTTCGCTGAACACCGGCGACTCGGCGAGCCGCTGGTAGAAGGCCACCTGCTTTTCGGTCGGGGCGTACGGCCCGACGCGAGCAACGACCTCCGCCGGCGCCGACGCGGGTGCGGTGCGCTCGACCTGCACTTCGGCCGCCGCCACCGGAGGCACGGGCGCGGACGGCTGCGCCTTGGAGATGCCGCGCAGCGTACCGGGCTGCGCCTCCACCACCCGTGTCTGGCCGCCCTGCCGCGCGCTTGCGATGACCTGCGCGCGCACGTTGCCGGGGATGAGACGGAAGCGAGCGTTCCGCGCCGCCTTCATGGCACCCGCTTCGTACCAGTGCGGGTTGAGCTGACGCTCGCGCTGGACGCTGATCTCTTCGCCGGCGAGAATCTGACGGACGAAATCGCGGATGGCGGGCTCGCTGAAGTTCTCCGCCATCCACGCCAGGTAGTCCCGGCCGTCGGCGGTGGCGAGCAGCTCGCGGTAGGTGCGACCCCGGTACTTCTTGCTGGGCACCCGAGCGTCGAGGTCGAGCTGAGCCGGCTCGTAGAAGAGCGGCTGGCGCTTGACGCCGATGACCTGGTCGAGCCGGACCTCCTGCCCGGCAGGCGACACCGCGAACCGCGCGGCCTTGACCTTGAAGAGCGCTTCGCGGTCCTCGCCCTCGCCGATGACCTCGTACTGCAGGTCTTCCTCGCGGATCACCTGACCCTGCGACACCAACGCCATGCAGCACTCATCCACGCCCGTCTTGGAGAGCCCGACGACCTCCTGGCCCCCCTCCTTCACCACGTACACGAGGTCCGTGCCGGCGACCCCATCGAGTTCCTTGCGCAGCGCCTCTTCGTCCATCCGGTCCATCAACTGAAATGGGTCCCAGGGCTGCGGTGCTGGCACCGCCGTGTCCGCGGGATTCGGCATCGTTTCCGCCATGTGCCTCGTTCTCCTGATTCCTGTGCATGGGACCGCCGACGGGCGGCCCCTCCGGGTCCAACGGCTCGCCAAAACGCGGCCGTTTGCGTTGTCGATGACCGGGTGGTCTGTTCGACGTAAGTTACAAGATAGCAATTGTTTAGCTGCTGTCAACAGGGGCTAAGCTAGGTCCGCGCAACGAGTTACATCGGCGTTTATTCGGGGTGTCAAACGGAGGGCAAACGCGGGTTAAAAATCGAGAGGGGCCGGTATCCTCCGGCCCCTCTCACGCTCCACCGCTGGTGTGCAGATTACTCATCGCCCTGCTGCTTCTTGTATAGCCAGTATTCCGGGCCTGCTAGATTCTCCGGCCACTCCCCGAGGTGGAGTTCCCCGCGCCAGGCCTCGGGTTCGGCGGGCTCCCAATCCCCGTCCGGCGTGTCCCAGGGGAGGTCTCCATCCCCTTCCCAGGGGCGCCCATCGCTCAGGCTCATCTCCGTACCCTCCGCTCACGGCGTGGATGGCCAACCGGCCGGGTCCACATGCGCAAATGCCGGGCCTCGGGCGCCGTAGCGGCAGCGGCCCGGCTGTAGCTCATCGCCTGCTTGGGCAACCACCGGCCTCCACGCCCGCGGCGAGGTGGCCCGCCGGACCGACTCACGCGATGCCTTGCACGCCGGCGCGCGACACCCAAACGCGATCCGCCCCTTTCGCGCATCCCTCCCGGAGGCTACACTTCGGCCTCGCATTTCGGGACGTAGCGCAGTCCGGTAGCGCACTGCAATGGGGTTGCAGGGGTCGCGGGTTCAAATCCCGCCGTCCCGATGAGTCGTGAGTCGTGGGTCGTGCGATGACGGCCCACGACTCATCGTATTTGCACCGGACGCCACGACCACACGACCACACGACCACACGACCCACGACCCACGACTCCCATGCGCCCTCTCTCCCTCGTCGCCCTTCTCGCGCTTCTGGCCGCCTGCGGCTCCCGCGGCGACGCGCCGGCCGCCGGCTTCAACGCCGAACTGGGCGTGGACACGACTCGAATGACCCGGGCGCCGGCCGGGTTCTGGTACACCGACGTGGCCGTCGGGCAGGGCGCTGAAGCGGTGCCGGGGCGCACCGTCACCGTGCATTACACCGGCTGGCTCCCCAGTGGGAAGAAGTTCGACAGCAGCAGGGATCGCGGCGAGCCGTTCGCGTTCACGCTGGGAGCGGGCCAGGTCATTACGGGGTGGGACGAGGGCGTGAAGGGAATGAAGCCGGGCGGCCGGCGCAAGCTGGTGCTCCCGCCCGCCATGGCCTATGGCGAGGCGGGCGCGCCACCCGATATTCCGCCCGGTGCTACGCTCGTCTTCGACGTCGAGGTCCTCAAGGTCGAGTAGCGCGGTCGTGATCTGCATCACCGCCCCCGCTCGCTCCTGCGGCCCAGAGCGACAGACTGGCGCCTGCCCGGCGCCATCCCATTCCAGCGAGCAGGAGGTCCGGATGTTCACACGGTGCCGTGGTGCGCAGTCGGCGGCCGCGCTCGGGGCGATCGCGCTCATTGTCGGGCTGAGTGGCTGCGCGCCCAAGGTGAAGCGCGAGGAGTTCAACACCGAGGTGGCTCGACTGCGTGAGGAGATGCAGGCGGGCGATCGGCAGGTGGCTTCGCGGGTGGATTCCACCAACCGGGCGGTGGCCGACCACGCCCGCCGCCTCGATGCGCTCGAGCAGGAGCTGCAGGCGTTCCGCAGCGAGTACCAGGTCAGCATGGAAAAGGTCAGGGGGATGCTCAAGTTCAACATCCCCGTGCACTTCGAATTCGCCAGCAGCGAGCTTCGTGAGAGCGACCGGCCGGTGCTCGACCGATTCGCGTCGGTGATCAAGGAGTACTACCCCGGCGCGCTCATTACGGTCGAAGGGTTCACCGATCCGGCCGGCAGTGCGGCCTACAACCAGCGGCTGGGCCAGCGGCGGGCGGATGCGGTGAAGGAGTACCTGGCTACCGCGGGCGGGTTCAGCAGCGGGTCGCTCAAGGCGGTGAGCTACGGCGAGGTGCGCAACCGGCAGGTGGTGCCCGGCGCCAAGGGCCCCGGCGAGAACGGGATCGAGAACCGGCGCGTGGCCCTCGTCATCGACCATGCGGCGATTGCCACGGACCAGGTCACGCTTCGCTGAGCAGCTACGGTGCCGACTCGTCGGGCTGCTCGCCTGCCGCGGCGCGGTGCAGCTCCACGCGACGGTTCGTGGCTCTCCCCGCCGCGGATCGGTTGTCGGCCATCGGGCGGGCGGCACCGAACCCACGCGTCACGATCCGGCGCGCAGGTACTCCCCGCCGCACGAGATAGCGGCTGACCGCTTCGGCGCGGGCGCGGGACAGGCGCAGGTTGGCGCGACGGGAGCCCGTCGCGTCTGAGTGCCCCTGGATCTCCACGATGAGTGCCGGCGTGCTTGCCAGCACGGCTGCCAGCGAGTCCAAGACGAAACGGTCCGCCGCGGGCACGTGGCGTGAGCCCCACCGGAAATGCACCGGGGTGCGATGCGGGCCGAGAATCTCGCGGTCGAGATCGATGGTCTCGACCGGAGCGGTCGCGACGATGGCGGGCATGGCCGGCGCTGGCACGGGCGGCGCTGGATCGGGTGGAGACTCGATCGGCGGCGCGGCCGGCGCCGGCACGACGAGCCGCCGCAACACGATTTCGACCGGCGTGGTTCGGCCCTCGGGACGAGTCTCCACTGACGCCGGAGCGCCGACCAGCTCCCAAGTGCCGGGCAGCAGGAACTCATTCGGCAGAACGGTGAGCGGGAGGCTGCGCTGACGGGAATCGCGGAGGAAGAACGCCCCGTCGGCGTTGGTGAACACCACCTGCCCGCCGATATCGAGCGCTGCGCCTTCCACCGGCGCACCGTAGCCGTCCCGCACCGTGCCCCGCACGATGAACCGCGAGATTCCGCCCGGACTCATCAACGGCTGCGCGCCGATGGACGACCCCATATAGAGAAACGTGCGCCCCGAGGCGGTATAGTCCACGGCGCCGTCGGGCCGGATATAAGTCCCGAAGTTGGTCGCGTAGCTGCCCAGCTGCAGCCGCGCCGTCAGGTTGAGCGCGCTCCGGAACGGCTGAAACGGCTGGAACGGCTGGTGAACGATCTGGTAGTCCACCCCGAACTCACCGATGGCGGTGGCGAGGCCGGCGCCGAGCAGCACGGTGGCGCGGTGGCCCTGGTAGCTGATCTGCTGCATCAGTTCGAAGTGCGGTGATACACGCCAACGGAGATTGGCCAGCGGTGTCGTGCTGGCCGGCCGCCCTTCGGGACGGCTCTGCAGAAGGAACAGTTCGGCGTCCAGCCACGGGCTGAGCTCCCGGCCTACGGCCATGTACGAGCTCAGGTTCCTGATCCCCTGGGAGCGGGAATCATACAGTCCGGCGGTCACCCGCCACTCGTCGATTCGGCCTCCGGCGAAGGCGGAGTTGCCCACTGCCCGAATCGGCGAGCCGGCCTCGGACGAGTCCATCACGAAGTTCTGCCGCCCGATCCCCAGCGTCAGATCCTGGCTGAGCTGGTAGGTGAGCAGGATGTTCTCCCGGTCGCTCTCCGTCTGATTGGGCGTCGGCACCGCGACGCGCCGGAACCCGTCGGGGTTCCAGGCGTACTGCGCCTTGAGCCCGAACCGCCCCTGCTGCAAGGCCACGCTGGATGCGGCATACCGCTGGTCCGCGCCGACGCCGGCGGTGAGCGCCGTCGTCAGGTTCGGCGCCGGCTGCCACTCGATCCCCGGCATCACGGTCTGCCGATCCGCGACCACGGCGGTGCCGCTCAGCCGGACCGTCGGGGAGAGGCGGTGCTGAATGAAGAGCGCGCCGAGCGGCTGCTCTACGCTCGTCGGCTGAAACGACTGCGCGCCCAGCCCGCTCGAGCTGGCGCCGCCAAATACCGCGTAGGATGAGGTGCTGGTCCCGCCGGTCCAGCTCACCCCCTGTACCAGCAGATTGTGTCCGCCGGTGAAGATGTCGGTTGGGAACCGGATCTGGAGGGCGTCGTTGCCGATCCGCAGCGTGTCCCGCCCGAGGCCGGTTCGCAGGAACGCGCCGATGCGCAGGCCGTCGAGATAGCCGATCCCCACCCATCCATCCGAGCCGGGTCGCCAGAAGTTGGCGGTCGCGCCATAGCCGTCCGCCAGCGACGACCCGCCGCCCTCGAGCTGGACCACCGTCTGGGCCGCCAGGGGCCGGAGCGGCGCCGCCGCCGCAGCGCAGACGGCCAGGAAACACGGAGCAGCTCTGAGGTGGCGCATGGACTCAGTGTGACTCGCCAACGGCCATTACGGTATCCAACCTGAACTTCGCGGTGCGCACGGTGACCCGGGTCGGCAACCCGTTGCCATCCCACGCTGCCTCGGTCCAGCGGCGCATGTAGGGAAAGAGCGGGAATCCGCCGCCGGGGGCGGTGTGGCTATGTCCGTCGCCGGCGACGACCTCCACCACCCGGCCCAGGCGCGGGCTGAGGTTCTCCAATTGCACCCTGACGCGGTGAGCGGCCGAATCGAGCTCGACGGCGCGGATCACGACGTCCTCCGCCCGTAGCCGCTGCTTCTGATTGAGGTAGATGACGTGCGGCAGCAGAATCCGGACGTTGAGCCCGTTATCGGTCCGGGCACCGGTCATGGCGCTCACGATGTTGAACCAGGCCGGCAGGCTGTCGGCGTCGGCCTGGTAGAAGACGGTGTACCTCCCACGGGGCGGGATCCGGAAGCTCATGGCCGAAAGCCTCACGTGCAGCCGGGTCGTATCCAGCGGCACGTCCACGACCTCACCCTGCTCGGTCACCCGAAAGCCGCGGAGCTCGAGCACGACGTTGAGGGGATACAGCGTCCCGTTGCTCAGCTCAAAGCTCGAGCGGGCACGCTCCTGATATTCGGCGATCGGGGGACTGACAGATTGGGCGGGCAGGGCGGCTGGCAGGCACAGTACGAGGCCGGACAGTCCGAGGAGCCGGTTAGCCCGACGGAGGCCGCGGGTTGGTGCGGATGGTTTCCGGGTCTCGCGCATGCCACCTCATTGCGTGACGGCCGTCAGGTCGAGGATCCTGCGTACCGGGCTTACCGGAAGGTCGTCGCGACGACTGCCCAACCCGTTGGCCGATGAGATCGGCTGGGTGAACAGCACCAGCGTCGCGGGTCCAGTTTCCATCTGATGCTGCGCCGCGAACGTGAGCGCCTTGGGGCCGCCCGACGAGAGCCTCCACGCCGCCGCCGGCACTTCCGTCCGATAGACTGCGACCAGGGACAGCAGGAGCGGCTGCTCGGGATCCACGCTCCATGAGGTGGCGGCGGTCCCGGTGCCCGTGAGCACGGTCACACCCACCGACGTGGGTTTGGTAGCCACGAGCAGGATCGACCGCGTGTCGGAGGTCGGGCCGTTCTGGGCCGACAGCGGGGTGGCGAGGAGTACGAGCACTCCGGCCAGCATGGCGGGATGGCGCATCGCCCAACGTACGGGCGGATGCGGCGGCCCGCCAGGACCCGTGGCGCGGCTCCCCTGCCGCTACTGGGTCACCGCTTGAAGCGTGAGGGTGCCCGAGTAGGCGCCCGCGCGCAACGCCGGAAACCCCGCCAGATCGAGCTCCAAATCCAGATTGTCGGTCCGGCTCGACTGTTTGTTCCCGCCGCTGATCGGCTGCGCGAACAGCTGCAGACTCCCGCCCGACGTGCCAACCCCCGCTGTGGGGGCCTGGGTCATGGCGGTGAAGGCCACCGGCAGCCCCGTGGCCATCCGGCCCAGCACTCGGCTCGAAGGGATCTGGGTACCGCCGCCCGTCAGCGCCTGCGCCGGCACCGGGAAGTACGCCACCAGATTCACGATCGCCGTCTGACCGGGGCTCACATTCCAGTTCGTCCGGATCACCACCGGAGATGGAAAGATGTTCAGCGCGCCGTCGATCAGGCTCGGGATCGATTGCACCGCCCCCGAGATCACCGTCACACCCAGAACGCTCGGTCCCACCGCGACCAGCGAGAGCACCTGGGCCGCGCCGAGTTGTCCGACCTGTGCCCCCGCCGCGCGCGTGGTTACCAGTCCCGATGAAAGCAGCAGAAGGACCCGTGCGTGCGCGGCGGTGGGCACTGGCCGCCTACTGGACCACGGCCTGCAGGTTGAGCGTTCCGGTGTAGTTGCCGGCCACGGTGGTGGTTCCCGTCAGATTCAGCCGCACGTCCAACTGGTCGGACCTGTTGCCAAGGAACGTACCGGCCCCGACTGCCTGCGAGAACAGCAGGAGACTGCCGTTCGCCACCCCGACGCCCCCCGTGGCGCCGCTGTTGAACGGCGCGAACGCCGCGGCGCCGAGCCGTCCCTCGACCTTGGACGAGGGGATGAAATCGGCGCCGTTCGCGAGGGCCTGAGCCGGCGTTGCGAACCAGCCGACGAGGTTGACCGAGGTGCCGGCGGTCAGGTTCCACGCGGTCGTGAGCGTGACCGGGCCGAACACGTTGGCGGTGCTGTTGTCGGTGATGCTGGCCAGCGTCGCCGTGCCCGACGCGGGACTCACGGTCAGGGTCGAGGCCTTGGTGGCCGTGAGCGAAACCGTGGCCGGACTCGAGGTGAGCCCTGCCTGGGCATGGGCGGCGCCGGCGACGAATGCCAGTGCCACAGCGCCCGCGAATCCACGCGAAACGAGATGCATGAGCAACTCCAGGGGTGAGGGGAGTGCACGGACGCCGCAGCCGGCGGTTCGCGACCGACGGTCGAAAGTCAATACATGTGCCAGTCTTCGAGCCGACGCGTCCCTCCGCGGGAAGGCTCGTGATGGCCGCTCCGGACACTGTGCCTAAGTCGAGCGCAGGTGAGAAGTTGGCGCGTGGGGTCGGATGCTTGGGGGAGCCGGACCGCTTGGGACCGCGATCGATCCGGCTATCGGCGGCGACTGCGGCCGGCGGGGTGTGAATCGCGTGCGCCTGTCAAATCGCGGCAGGGTCCCGGCATCATCGTGTCGCATCCGGGTGCCGTTCCAGCCGGAGTACGACACCGTCGAGCACCCCTCCTTCGGGCGAGGGCTCCACCCGGAAGCGCACCGGAGTCTGGGCTGCCTTGAGCAGATCCAGTACCTCGTTCGGCACCGACACCTCGTACTCCCCCGGCCTGAGACCCGCGGCGTAAAACGCGCCGTCCGAGAAGGTCGTTACCCGCGTCGTCGCCCCGGAGCCCAGATGGCGCAGCAGGACCGACACGCCACCCACGCCGGCGTCGTCGCCCAGGACGACCCGGCCCGCGGCTTCGCTGGCCGGGAGCATCGGGACATCCACCGCGTCGTACGAGTTCGGCCCGGGCACGAGTCGATACACCAGCGCCGCCGGCACCCAAAGCGGGTCTTCGAGCGAAAGGGTGTCCACCTCGACCGACGTGGCTTCGAAGGGCACCAAGTCCCATGCCGAGTAGCGGCCCAGGGAATCGGTCGTGACCCCGCGCGAGCCCACCCGGAGCCGGACCCCCGCGAGTCCCGGCTCATCGGGCTCATGATGACCGTTCCCGTTGAGGTCCCGGAAGACCCGCCCCACCACGCGCGCCCGGCCGATCAGACGGCCGTTGCCGAACTCGAAGCGTCCGAGGTGGCGGTCATAGGTGGCCGATCCCTCGAGGAGATTGGTACCCTCGAGGCCGCTCTCCGCCGTCCAGCGGCTGCGGCTGGCGGCCCGCAGGGAGGGAAGATTGGTGGACAGCGCCACGTCCAGCGCGGGGCCGCGCTGCCCGCGCGACCAGCCGGTGCCGACGTCGAGCCGGACGGGGCCGGCGATCTGCCGGCCGACGCTCGCGGCGATCCGCGACAGCCCGGAGGTCTCGAGCGAGAGCTCGCCGCGGACATACAGCGACCGGAACACCGCCCCCGGCCCGCGGAGCACCAGATCGCCGGCCGCGTCCACCCCGATTTCGTCGGCGTCCTCGGCGGCGACAGTGTGCTGGTGATGCAGGCCGGTGACGAGCCGGAGCGCGGAGAACCTGGTCGTGAGCGCCAGCCGCTCGGCGTCGCTCGAGCCCACGGGCAGCGCGGCGTGCGAGAGCGCGAGCTGCAGATAACTGTTGCCCACGAGGGGGCGCGGCCGCCAGAACGCCACGACGTCGGTACGCGAGCGCTCGGATCCCGGCGTCACCAGCGGAGCCACGATGCCCGTGGCGAAGCGCGTGTGCTCGAGATCGAGGTGGAAGTCGGGGGTGGGGTCGAAGTCGACCCGCCCACGGAGTAGGCCGTGCGCGACAGCCTCGAGCGTGAGGCCGGTGGAGGTCGTGGCGGCGGCCGACACGAGCGCGTATGGGTGCCACAGATCCGGGAGCGAGTCCCGCCAGAAGTTGTCCGAGCCCGCCTCGGCGGTGAGCCAGCGCGAGATGCCGTAGCGCGCCGACAGCGAGAGCGCCCCCGCGCAGGGCTCGTCCTCGCAGGCGCCGGCGCTGGCCGCGTATTCGAACCGGCCCGCGGGCAGGCGATCGAAGGGCACCTGCACGGCGCGGCGCCGGTGAATGACCTCGCCATTCGGGCCGTAGGCCAGCACCTCGACCGCATTGGAGCCATACCGGAGCGGCACGTCCAGCGCGTACCGCCCCGCGCCGGTGGAGGGCGAGGAGCTCAGGAGCTGCTGGTCCTGGTACAGGTCCACTTCCCAGCCGTCGGGAACGGTCCCCTCCAGGAGCTCCTGGCCGAACGCGGCCGGCCTGAGGAACGGTGCGTTGGTGAGCTCGAATCCACGGACGGTGCGCCCCCGCCTCGCGCCCGGCACGATGTCGCCCACCCGGAACTGGCGGACCCAGCGGTTCGTGGGCCACGCGCCCGACCAGGACGAGCGGAAGTCGGTCGTGCCGCCCGTGGGCGACTGCTGCCCGAGATACTGCAGCTCGAGGCTACCGCCGAGCAGCTGGGCGCCGAGCCCGAGCTGCACGAGCGAGGCATCCACGGGGTCGGTGAGCGAGCCGGTGTAGGCCCAGTCCAGTACCGCGCCGTCCGCCATGCGCCGGGGCCGGGACAGCGCGACCTCCCACGGCGTGGAGTTCGGGAGACCCAGCAGCATGCGCCGGCGCTGCTCGCGGGCGAGCCGGCGGACCACGGGCAGATCCGCGGTGTGGCTGGCCACCAGAATCAATTCGCCGGGATCGGATTGGAACGTGATGTCGAGCGCGGCGCCGAGCGCGTCCGTGGTCGCGTACAGCTCGCCGCCGCTCCAGGTGAGGGTCGCCCGGGATACGTGCCACGAGCTGTCGCCACGCGCCACGGTCCCCGAGTCGGTATCGAAGCCGAAGGACACGCGCCCCGGCTCGAGGACGCCCGAGAGCCGGTGCCCCGGCAGAATGGTGCCGGTCCGGACCTCCGCCAGCTCGAGCAGCCGCCGCACCGGAAGCAGAATTGTGGTGTCCCGGCCCAGCGCCGAGATCACCTCGACCGGGCCGCCATCGATGCGGAGCTGCAGCAGCACTTCGCTGGCGGAGGTGTCCGCCGCACTCGGCTGTTGCGCTGCGAGCAGGCGGGTGAAGAGCAGGAGCAGCCCGTTCGCCAGGACCACCGCCGCGAGGCGGCGCAGCGGAGGGCGGCGCACGGGGGCCTCAGTTCCCGGTGTAGACGGCTGTCAGGGTGACGGTGCCGGTGTAGGTGCCGGCTCGCTGTCCCAGGGCCGGCGAGACCTTCCCGCCGATCCACACGTAATAGGTGTTCTGCGGTGGCGGATTGTTGCGGATGCGGATGAGGAGTGCCGTGCTCGGCGTGTACGCGGTGCAGTTGCTCTGCTGGTCCTGGTTGCGGTGGCATCCCATCCGGCCCGCGACCGGATCGTCCGCGAAGCTGATCGGCATCGAGAAGGCGCCGGTCTGGAGCACCGTGGGCAGCGCGAAGGTGACCCGCACCTCCGCGTTCTTGCTCCCGTGGATCACGAACTTGCCCGCCAGCGCGGTCTTCGGTGCCACCGTGCTGGGCGTGCCCGGCACTACCACTCCGAAGTTGAGGTTGTTAAGCTGGCCGACGGTGACCGCGGTATTGTCGATGCGGGCGGTCGCGAGCAGTGATGCGGTGGCCGCGGCCTGCGCATGCACGCGTGCCGGTCCGCCGAGGAGCGGGAGCGCGGCCAGGAGCAGGACGGCGGCGGGGCGGCCCATCGATCAGCGCGTCTCGAGGTCCACCGTCCGGGTCACCGGGGCGGCGGGAAGGATGTTGCGCTGGTCGAGATCGCCTCGGGCGGTCGTGAGGCTCATCAGGACGGTATAGCGTCCCGCGGGCACGCTGTCCAGCGGGAACACGTAGCGGCGGGCGAGCGAGTGATACACGGCGACGGGGGTTTCCCACTCGCCGCGAACGTGCTGCCCGGCGTCGAGCAGCCGATAGCCGAGGGTGCCGAGGTAGGCGGCGTTCCCCTGGCGCTCGGCACCGAACCACACGACCAGCGAGTCGCCCTCGCGCGACGCGCGGAAGTCGGTGACCGACACGCCGGTGTGGACCTCCCCCTTGCGGTAGGTGAGCGAAATGATCGTCCGCAGCTCGAGCGACAGCCCGGCCGAGACCCCGCTGTCCGCTCCGACCACAGCCACCTTCGACCCGCGCGAGGTCGCGATGATCCGGCTCCAGTACTCGCCGTCCGGCAGCCCTGCCGGCGGCGTGGCGAGAAGTCGCACCACCTGACGCTGCCCCGGGGCGAGCACCATTCGCTTCGGATAGGCCTTGATCCAGGCGGCCGCGGAGGGCTCGGTGGAGTCCGGCTGATCGATGAGGCGGATGAAGACGGTGCCGGTGGAATCGGTCGCCGGATAGCCGAACTTGAGCTCGATCGAAACCTCCTCGGGCTCGGTGCTGGTGTTGACCAGGAACACCTGGCCGGTCCGGCTTCGATGGTCCATGAAGACGGCGTGCGGAGCTACCAGAACGGCTCGCAGGAAGGCCGGCGAGAGCATCAGTGCCACGGCTGCGCAGGAGAGCGCATGCGCCAGGCGGGGTGGGCGGCGGTAGAGGCGCATCAGCTTCCCGTGTAGGCGATCGTGACGGTCACGGTGCCGGCGTAGGTGCCGGCGCTCTGTTTGGCGGCCGGGGTGGCCGTGCCGCCGAGGAAGAGGTACAGCCGCCCGTTTTCGCTCAGCGTGGTCACCAGCGGCGCCCGCGGATCGAACGGGCTTGCGGTCGCGATGATGCCGTCCCGCGCGTAGCCGCCGTCCCCCGCGGTGAACTTGAGCGGCAGCTTCGCGCCGCCTGCGGCGGTCATCACCGGCGGCAGTCCGAGATCGACGCGGACCTCGGTTCCCTTGGCGCCGCGGAGCTCGAACTGGCCCGCATGGAGCGCGTCGAATCGGCTGACGCTCGCGGGGGTCCCCGAAAACAAGGTGCCGAAGTCCAGCATCTGGCGGCTGAGCGCGCTGAGCGGCCGGCCGCCGGTGCCCTGGCCCCAGCTCGCGGTCGGCACCAGGCACTGCCCCGCGAGCCACCCGATCAACAGGACCGCGAACCTCAATACGCTCCCTCCGACTGGCTCATACCCCCGAACGGCGACGCTGGCGGACCCACATCGCGTCCGCCAGCGTCCGGAGAGACCTGCCCGTTCGCCGGGTGAGGACGTTCAGTTGCCCGTGTAGGCGGCGCTGAGCGTGATGGTGTTGGTATAGGTGCCCGCGGCCTGATTGGCCGCCGGGCTAACGGTACCGCCCAGGTAGATGCTGAGCAACCCGGTCGCATTGTTGAGCCGCGTGGTGCTGCCCGTCGCCGGGTCGAAGGCGGTGGCGCCGGCCCGGGTGCCCGCCACGTTGTAGGCCGCCGCGTTGGCGCCGTAGGTGAGGGGGATGTTGGCGCCCGGGCCGGTGAGGACCGCGGGCAACGTGGTGAAGCTCACGGTCACCTCGGCATTGGGCGAGCCGGTGAGACCCACTTCGCCGGAGGTCACGTCGCTCGGCAGGACCGTCCGGGCGATGCCGCCAAACGTCGCGCCGAAGTCGAGGTCCTGCACCTTCGCCGCGACCAGCGCCTGCTGCACCACGGCCGTCGCGGTGATGCTCGCGGTGGCCGGCGTGGCTTGGGCCTGCGCGGTGCTCATCGCGCCGGCGAGCATCAGAGCGGCGCCGGCAACGGCACCCTTCACGGACACGTTCATGGCTCTCTCCACCTGAGGGTTAAGGGCGGGCTGCCCGGGAGTGAATCGGGGGCGATCGCGTTGTCGGGCGGGCAGACCAAGTTCTGTGCCAGTGGTGGAGAAGCCGCGGGCGTGCGGAATCGTGACGTCGGAAAATTTGACGCTTGGCTGGAGATCGAAGCCGCGAGCCGCCGGACGAGCCGATGCATCGTCCACCCGGTGAGCGTGGACCTGGGCGGGTCATGCCCGCCGATGAAGCGCGCTTCCTCAGTCTGTTAACCCTGATGGGATAGCTGGTTACGCGGCGGGCTGCCGGGCCGGGGCCGCTCGGCGGGGGCGCGGCTGAATTCGGAGAGGGGCGTGGGACTGGCGGCCGGAACTTCGAGCTCGAGGTAGGGCGGCCCGCGCCACTCGGGAGTCGGACCACCGCGCTTTCGTTGGCACACTCCTCTCCGCCTCAATCGCCTTCGTTCAAAATGCGGCGCCCAGCATCACTCCGACTTGCCCGCCTGCCCCGGTCGCACCAGCCGCACCGTGCCCTGGAACGACTCCAGCGATACCTGCGCCCCGCCGCCGCCCAGCGTGAAGCTGAAGCGCTTGCCCTTCCGCGCATCCCGCAGAGTCACCGGCACCACCGATTCGAAATCGCCGTTGAACGTGCTCACCGTGAAACTCGCGCTGGTCTGCTCGGTAACCGCCACGGTCACGTCGCCGTTGTGGCTCGAGAGCTCGTAGCGTCCGCCGCTCCGGATCGGCCCGTCGTAGCCGAGATCCCCGTTCACGGTGGTGGCTTCGAGGCTCGTGGCATCGACCCGCTCGAGCACGATCTCGCCGTTGACGGTCTCCGCCACGATGTCGCCGGTGGCGTCGGAAACGTTCACATCGTCGTTGACCGAGTGTACCTCGATCCTGCCCCTGGCGCCCTTCAGGCTCACGCTGCCCTCGACCGAGCTGAGTGAGACGAGCCCCTCACCGCCGGTCACGTCCACCGACCCCTGGACCGTCTCGACGTTCACCGGCCCGCGTGCCCCCTTCACGGTCACATCGGTGTACACGCCGGACAGGTCGAGTCCCATCCACGCAGGCGCCGTGATCCGGAGGTCCACCGCGGGCGCCGGGCCCCGGCGTCCTTCGGTCCGCACCCGCACGGTGCCGGCCGCCGTGACGACCTCGACCCCGCCGCGAGGGCCGGACTCGGCCTCCACTCGTACGGCATTCCGCGCCCAGGTGGTGACGTCGATGTCGCCGCCGTGCGAGTCCACGACCAGGCGCTGGCCCTGCTGTACCGGGACGGTGGTGTCGATCTGCTGCACGAGCGCGAGTGCCGCGAAGGCGACATGGGCCAGAGAGAAGAGCACGATCGGGTCCTTTCAGCTCACAGAGGAGACGAGCGCGGCCGCCTGCCGCAGCAATTCGAGCTTCTGCCGCATCGTCTCGGCCAAGTGCGAATTCAGGTAGAGGTTCGCCGAGTCGGCGGCCACGGCGCGCTGCGCCTGGGCGAGCGCCCGGTCGATGGTGGCGAGGTTGCGCTCGATCACCCGCACGGTCGTCGTGTCCAGGCGGCCCCGCCCCGCTTCCAGCACCCGCTCGAGATCCGCCACGGCGGCGTCATAGCCGACCACCGCGCCGCGCGGCTGCCTCGCAACGGCGAGGACGGCCTGGCTGTCGCCTTGACGGAGGCCGTCCAGCGGCTGTCCGGCGGGCCGGGGAGCCGACACGGGAGCGAGCGGCCGTGAGGCGAGCGGCCGTGAAGCGAGCGGCAGCATGGCAGCCGGATGCAGCAGCCACGCGGCGCCGCCCGACAGCGCCATGAGCGCGATCCCCGCCGCGGCGAGCTGAGGGAGCGAGAAGCTCCAACGGCGTACCTCGCGGCGTGGGGCCGCCCCGATCCGGGCCGCGATCGCGGGCCACAGATCGCGCTCGGGCCCGCGATCCTCGAGCCCCTGCGCGCGGGCCACGATCCGCTTGAGGTCGGCGAGCACGGCGCCGCACGCCACACAGTGCCTGAGGTGCATCTCCAGCTCGGCGCGCTCGTCGTCAGGGAGCTCGCCGTCGAGGTACTCGGAGAGTCGGTCGGTCCACTGGTCGCTCATATTGCCTTCCTCACCGCTCGAGATGCTGCCTGAGGGCCATCCGTGCCCGATGCAACTGGGACTTCGAGGTGCCGGTCGCGAGGCCCAGCATACGGGCGATCTCCTCGTGCCGGTATCCTTCCACGTCGTGAAGCACGAACACCTGCCGGGCTCCGTCGGGGAGCCGCTCGACCGCCGTCTCGAAATCCATCGAGATTTCCGGCGTGGTTCGGCGGCCGGGAACCAGCTCCAGGACCGCGTCGCCCTCGACGTGGCGCTTCCGGCGGACGCCCACCGTCTCGCGCCGGCCGAGGATCACGTTGACGGCGAGGCGGTGAAGCCAGGTCCCGAACGCCGCCTCGCCGCGGAAGGTGCCCAGCTTCTGCCAGGCACGAACGAAGACGTCCTGGATCACGTCGTCCGCGTCGTCGTCTCCCATCATCCGGCGCACCAGGCTGGCGACCCGGTTGAGATGTCCCCGGTACAGCCGCTCGAAGGCGTGCGCGTCCCCGCTGGCGGCCAAGGTGGCGTCCACCGCGTCCGGGTCGGTCCTGCCGCTCGCCTCGTGCTGCAGCGTCGTTGCTCCAGTCCCTGGTGGGGTCATCGCGGGGGGTTGGATCGGACTGTGGCTCAAAAGGTTGCAGAAAAGATGGAAGGACGGAAGGACGGAAAGGCGGAACGCGGGAAACCCCGAAGGCCGCAACGCAGCCCGTGCCTAAGGTGGCCCCCCTTTCCGTCCTTCCGTCCTTCCGTCCTTCCGCCCAGATTCCGCCCCATGACTACCCTTGCCCATGCCCCGATCACCGCCCCGACCGGCACGACCCTTTCCTGCAAAGGATGGCATCAGGAAGCGGCGCTCCGGATGCTGATGAACAATCTCGACCCGGCGGTGGCCGAGCGGCCGGAGGAGCTGATCGTCTACGGCGGGGCCGGGAAGGCCGCGCGGAACTGGGAGTGCTACGAGCGGATCGTGGCCACGCTCCGGCGGCTGGAGAACGACGAGACGCTGCTGGTGCAGAGCGGGAAGCCGGTGGGCGTGTTCCGCACCCACGAGGAGGCGCCGCGGGTACTGATCGCGAATGCGCACCTGGTGCCCCGGTGGGCCACCTGGGATGAGTTCCGCCGGCTGGACGCGCTCGGCCTCACCATGTACGGGCAGATGACGGCCGGCTCGTGGATCTACATCGGCACGCAGGGGATCCTCCAGGGCACCTACGAGACGTTCGCCGAGTGCGCCCGGCAGCATTTCGGCGGCACGCTCGAGGGGCGGCTCGTGGTGACTGGTGGTCTGGGCGGGATGGGCGGCGCCCAGCCGCTCGCGGCCACGATGAACGGGGCGGCATTTCTGGGCGTGGACGTGGACGAGAGCCGGATCCGCCGCCGGGTGGAGACGCGCTACTGCGACCGGCTGGAGCACGATCTCGATGCCGCTCTCCGACTGGTCGAGGACGCGCGGGCGCGGCGCCGGCCGCTCTCGGTCGGGCTGGTGGGCAACATCGCCGAGGTGCTGCCGGAGCTGGTGCGCCGGGGCGTGGTGCCGGATGTCCTCACCGACCAGACGTCGGCGCACGATCTCAGGGTCGGTTACATCCCGGCCGGGCTCTCGCTCGACGACGCGGCGGAGCTCCGCGACGCCGATCCGACGGCGTACGAGTCGCGGGTGCTCGACTCGATGGTGACCCAGGTGCAGGCCATGCTCGAGCTCCGGGCGCGCGGTGCCGTCACGTTCGACTACGGCAACAACCTGCGCGGCCAGGTGGCCGACCACCGCGGGATGGCCGAGGCGTTCGACATCCCGGGCTTCGTGCCGCAGTTCATCCGCCCGCTCTTCTGCCGCGGCGCCGGACCGTTCCGCTGGGCCGCGCTCTCGGGTGACCCGGCCGACATCGCGGCCACGGACGCGGCGGTGTTGGAGACATTCTCGAAGAACGAGGCGCTGGCCCGCTGGATCCGCCAGGCGCAGGAGCGGGTCCGGTTCCAGGGGCTGCCGGCCCGGATCTGCTGGCTCGAGTACGGTGAGCGCGCGGAGATGGGCCTCCGCTTCAACCGGCTGGTCAGGGAGGGCAAGGTGCGCGCGCCGATCGTCATCGGCCGGGACCACCTCGACACGGGATCGGTGGCCTCGCCCAACCGGGAGACGGAGGGGATGAAGGACGGCTCCGATGCCATCGCCGACTGGCCGCTCCTCAATGCGCTTCTCAACACCGCGTGCGGTGCGAGCTGGGTGTCGCTGCACCACGGCGGCGGGGTGGGAATAGGTTACTCGATTCACGCCGGCATGGTGGCGGTGGCCGACGGCACCGCCCTGGCCGACCGGCGGCTCGAACGAGTACTCACCGCGGACCCGGGCACCGGCGTGATGCGGCACGCGGACGCGGGCTACGAGCTGGCCATCGAGACGGCGCGGGAGCGGGGTGTCGATCTTCCGATGCTGAACGGGTAGGCTCGAGTGAGTCTTCAGCCTCGCTGGCCCGAGCGGGCATCGCTGGCCCTTCACCACGAAGGCACGAAGGGCACGAAGGTACACGAAGGATTCCTCTTCCGGAAAGGCGTCTTGGACCCGGCCAACACCAACAACTTGGTGGTGGCCCGGCTTACCGATGGGCTCCGTGCTCCAGGCCCCCTTCGCGTACCTTCGTGCCCTTCGTGCCTTCGTGGTGAATACAGCGCCAATCTCCACCATCGCAGATGAAGCTCCTCGAGAACATCGCCCAGCTCGCCACCTGCCCCGCGGAAGGCGGGCAGGCGGAGATCCAGCCGATCGCCGATGCCGCGCTCGTGTGGGAGGACGACACCATCCGCTGGGTGGGCCCGCGTCGAGATCTCCCGGCCGCGTACGCGGGCGCCGAGCGCCACGATGCCGGCGGCGGGCTGGTGATCCCCGGGCTGGTGGACTGCCACACTCATCTGGCGTTCGGCGGGTGGCGCGCGGAGGAGTTCGAGCAGCGGATACAGGGCCGGAGCTACCTCGAGATCGCCGCCGCGGGCGGCGGCATCGCCCGGACGGTACGGCTCACGCGCGAGGCCACCGACGCGGAGCTCGAGAGCCGGGCGGCCGGGTTCCTGCGCGAGATAATGTCCCTTGGCGTCACCACGGTCGAATGCAAGAGCGGCTACGGGCTTGACCGCGAGCACGAGCTCCGGTTGCTCCGGGTGTACCGCTCGCTGGCCGGATCCCAGCCCGTCCGCCTCGTTTCCACGCTCCTGGGTGCTCACGTCGTCCCGCCCGAGTACCGCGACGACCGCGCCGGCTATCTCGCGCTCCTGGTCGACGATCTGATTCCCACGGTGGCGCGTGAGCACCTCGCCGACTTCTGCGATGTCTTCGTCGAGCGCTCCGCGTTCACCGTGGACGAGGCGCGGCGGATATTGCGCGCCGGCCGGGCCGCGGGGCTGGGCTCCAAGCTGCACGCGGACCAGTTGAGCGCGGGGGGCGGGGCCGAGCTGGCGGCGGAGGTGGGAGCCGTATCGGCGGACCATCTCGAGCGCGCGTCGGAGGCAGGCGTGGCCGCAATGGCGAGCGCCGGCGTCGTCGCGGTGAGTCTGCCGCTCGCCTCGCTCTATCTCGGGCAGCCGCCATTCGGCGCCCGGCGCTGGATCGCAGCCGGCGTGCCCGTGGCGGTGGCCACCGACTTCAACCCAGGCTCGGCGCCGAGTTATCACCTGCCATTCGCGCTCACGCTGGCCTGCACGCTCCAGGGGATGACGCCGGCCGAGGCCCTCAAGGGCGGAACCATCGTTGCGGCCCGGGCCGTTGGCCTCGACTCGCGGATCGGCTCGCTCGAGGTGGGGAAGGCGGCCGACTTCGCGCTGATCGATGCACCGGACGTGAACCAGTGGTTGTACCACCTGCGGGCCAATGCCTGTCGGGTGACCGTGCTCGCGGGGTCGATCGGCTGGTCGGCCTCCACTGGCGCGGAGGCGGCTCGTTTCGCATCTTGAAAGCTTCCGCACCATCCTCGGCGCAGGCTTTCCGTTCCCGTCACCTCTCGATGGAGGAGATCACATGCACCGTCGTCTCACATGGCTGGCTTCGCCGCGGCGCATCGCGTTGGCGGCCGCCGTCGTCACCCTCGTCGGCTGTGGGGGCGAAGCCTCGAAGTACTCCGGCACCTGGACGCGCGATCTGTACGGCGAGGGCGAAGTCAAGATGAACCTCGCGTCCAACGGCAACGTGGAGCTCATGATGCCGTCGCCGCGCTGGCCGGATTCGGTGGACATGAAAGGCCGCGCGGCGTTCCTGGGCGACACGCTGCTGTTCAAGTCCGACACGGCTGGCAGCAAGTGCCAGTCGGCCGATGCGCGCTATCTGGTCAGCCGGACGCAGGACGAGCTCCACATCGCCGGCGTCGGGATGGACACGTGCGGGGGACGCCGGGCCGCGCTGGTCGGCACCTGGAAGAAGTCATGAGTCAGCGCGGCCACTGCTGGGTCACGCAGTGGAACGCGCCCAGTCCCCAGACCAGGTCGGTGCAATCGATCCCCACGATCTCGCGCCCGGGGAACAAGGCAGCCAGCGTGGCAGCCGCTTCCTCGTCGCGAGCGGGGTCGTAGGTCGGCAGGAGGACGAGCTCGTTGGCGATGTAGAAGTTGGCATAGCTCGCCGGGAGACGGTGCCCGTCATGATACAGCGGACGGGGCATCGGCAGCGTGACCACCCGGAGCGGACGCCCGTCCTGATCGGTCATGCCACGGAGCCGCTCCAGGTTCTTCCGGAGCGGCTCATGGTTTTCATCCCGCGGGTCGTCTTCCACCACCGTCACCACGGTCCCGGGGTCCACGAACCGGGTGATGTCGTCCACGTGGCCATCGGTGTCGTCACCGGCGATCCCGTCGCCCAGCCAGAGAATCTTGGTGACACCGAGATACTCCCGGAGGCAGCCTTCGATGGCGGCGCGGTCGAGCTCCGGATTGCGATTGGGGTGAAGCAGGCACGCCTCGGTGGTGAGCAGCGCGCCAAGGCCGTTCACGTCGATCGAACCGCCCTCCATGACTATGCCGGGCTCGAACACCGGCAGCCCAAGCTCCGCCCCGATGCGCGACGGCACCACGTCATCCAGATCATAGGGCGGGTACTTCTCCCCCCAGGCGTTGAAGTCCCAGTCCACGATCGCCTGCTCGCGCCGGCCCTCGCGGGTCCGCTGCACGAAGATGGGGCCATGATCGCGGCACCACGCGTCGTTGGTCGGGTTATGGTGGAAAAAGACGTCGCCCGTTCCCGCACCCGCGTCCGCGAGCAGGGTACGGACCGACGCCTCCATGGACGGACCCGCCACGTTGATGTGCACCTCCTCCCGATCGGCGAGGGCGCGCACCATCGCGGCGAAAATTCCGGGCACCGGCCCGAACTTCCCCGGCCAGGACGCCTCCTTGTGCGGCCAGCTCAGCCAGGTTCCCCGATGGGGCTCCCACTCGGCGGGCATGCGGTAGCCGAGCCGGGCAGGGGTGTCGGAGGGGGCAGCGGGCATCAGGTGACGGTGAGAAGGGAGCGGTGCGCCTCAGTCCAGATACCGTCTCGTAATATCCTGATATGCGTCGATCCTCCGGTCGCGGAGGAACGGCCAGTGCGTGCGGCTCACGTCCACTTTTCCGAGATCCACGGTGGCGGTGAGGACCTCCGGGCCCGTGCCGCCCTTGACCAGGAGGCGGCCGCCAGGGTCGGCGACGAAGCTCCCGCCCCAGAACTCGATGCCGCGGCCGTCACTCGCGCTGCCGGCCTCCGGACCCTCGTACCCCACGCGGTTGACCGCGCAGACGAACACGCCGTTCGCGATCGCGTGGCTCCGCTGGATGGTCTCCCACGCGGCCTGCTGCTGGGCGCCGTGCTCGGCCTTTTCCTCCGGCAGCCAGCCGATGGCCGTGGGATAGAACAGGATCTGGGCGCCGCTCAGGGCCGTGAGGCGGGCGGCCTCGGGATACCATTGGTCCCAGCACACCAGCACCCCGATCCGGCCAAAGCGCGTGTCCCAGCTCCGGAACCCGAGGTCGCCTGGGGTGAAGTAGAATTTCTCGTAGTACTGCGGGTCGTCGGGAATGTGCATCTTCCGGTATTTCCCGAGGTACCGGCCGTCGGCATCGATGACGGCGGCGGTATTGTGGTAGAGGCCCTCGGCCCGCTTCTCGAACAGGGAGGCCACGATCACGACGCCGAGCTCCCCGGCAAGCGCGGCGAGCTCCTCGGTCGACGGGCCGGGAATCGGCTCGGCGAGGTCGAAGAACCGGTGGTCTTCGACCTGGCAGAAATACCGGCTGCGAAAGAGCTCCTGGGTGCAGACGATCTGCGCGCCGCGCCCCGCCGCCTCGCGAACGCCTCGCACGGTGCGACGCATGTTCTCCGCGGGATCGAGGTCGGAGGCGTGCTGGACCAGGCCCAGTGTCACCGGGCGCGAGGGAGCGCTAGACATGGCGTTGAAGATAAGCCGTGCGGCCGGGGGAAGCAGCGGGTGACGGGGCTCACCGGAGGTTGCTCCGCGCGAGGTGATGTTAGAATAGATAAGATTCGGGCCGGAGCCGGCACCTGGCCCTACCCCCAACGGAAAGGATGGCTCCATGGCCTCGTCGAAGCTGTCGGATGCGGTAAGCCTGCCTGCCGCCGCGCTGGTCTGGCTCGCCGTGCTCTCGGGCTGCAGCGGCGCCGGCTCTCGGCCCGTCCCGGCCGCCGATACCACCGGCGCGGGCATGACCGTGACGCTCGACTCCACGGCCAGACCCACCGTCGACACGACGCCGACCGCCCAGGCCGACACCAGCGGGCAGTCGTCCGTCTCGCCATCGGACTCGGCCGCCAGCCGCGCCGCCGCGGCTTCGCGCCCCACCCAGGCCGGGCGGGACACGGCTCGGGTGCAGAAGGCCGAATCCACGAAGAGCGCGGCCACGCCCGCCCCCGCGCCCACCCCGGCGCAGCAGGACACCTCGAAGGCCACGGGACAGGCGCAGGACACGGGGACGGCGCAGCCGCAGCAGGCCGACGCGCCGCTGCGGGACGCGTATCACCAGGCCCCGCGCGACACGGTGCCCCAGGAGGTGTACGACGGCTGGAAGCAGTTCAACCTGAACTGCGCCCGCTGCCACGGCGAGGACGTGCTGGGCACCACCATCGCCCCGCACCTCATCCTGTCGCTC